>NZ_SOGH01000022.1:0-111036 GCF_004402305.1 Cryobacterium sp. TMB3-10
CCCCCAGAGCAGACCAAATCCACGAACCTCGTCCGCGTTCCCGCCGGAAAAAGCTTGACCATCCAACACTCCTTGAATCAGAGCGTTGCTACGACCGTATGACTTTGCCCTTTGAGCAATACAACTATGTCCAAAATCACCACTCGAGGCGTCGGAATCCTGACGGTCGTGCTGCTCAGCCTCACGGCGAGCACCGGAGCGTGGGCGGCTGAGTCCGTCCCGGAAGCTCCTCCCGAACAGGTCGTTTCCTCCGCCCCAGCAGAGCAGGTCGCGCCTGTCGAAGCCGTGGTAGAGGTGCCCGCCTCGGCGTCTTCCCCTGCCCTCCCCACCGATGATTCCGTCACCGACGGGGCAATGAGGACGATGGCGACGCCGCCCCGCTGCGGCTCCCTGCCTCGAACCTCAACCGCCGAAGATGGCGTTCCCGGCTCGCGTATGTGGGCACTGATGCAGTGCCTGGCGAAGTTCGGGGACTACACCGGTCCGATCGACGGCGTGATGGGCCCGAACTCGTGGCGCGGGGTCCAGTACGTCCTCAGCTACCAGGGCGTTTTCACCGGGACGCGTACAGGCGTTCTTGACACGAAGACCATGAAGGGTCTTCAGCTCATGGCTGAAGGGGAAGGCTTCAGCACTGGCGGCGTCAACGGTGCACAGAATGCCCAGTCCTGGCGGGCAATTGCGGGATACCTCAACAAGCACTATGCCAACTAAGGAATAGCCCTGTGGCCCGACTCCCTCCGTGAACGCGGACGGGGCGGGCCACAGGCATCCCCCCAGTTAGGGAGTGATCTCGGGCCAAACAGTGGCTAGGCCACGCGGTTGATCTCGTGGACCCTGCAGCCTGGCGTAGTGTGTGCTCAGTGCTTCTGGGAGGTCCTTGGGGCGGTTATTATCGGGTCGTTCCGAGAAGACCGTGGACACGCCGGGGCACCAATATCGGCCTGCTGACGTGCAAGTGAGAAGGGGACACGTGTTCTCAATGGGGGCGTCCAGCCCGATCCGCCACCCGGACTCCAGCTCCCGCCCACTCATGACGCGTCGAGCGTGGTGGCTCGTGGTCTTGAACATCCTGTTGCCGGGATCGGCGCAGGTGCTCGCTGGCAGCCGAGGCCTCGGCCGGTTCGGCCTGCGCGCGTCTCTGAGCTTCCCCGCGCTGCTGGTAACGGCCGGTGTGGTGTACAAGGTCAATCCCGAGCTCGTGCTCACCGTGGCCACCAACTCAGTCGCGTTGTGGATCATCGCCGCCGTGATGCTCTTCTACAGCGCGCTGTGGGTGGTCCTGACCTTCGACACCCTCCGACTGTCGCGCCTGGTGAGGATCCGACCCAAGGCTCGTCCCTACATTGCGGGGCTGGCCACCGTGGTCATGGTCGCCGTCGCTGGAACGTCTGGCTACGGTGCGTACGTTGCCACCACGGCCAGTGGGGTCCTCTCGACGATGTTCATCACCGCGCCGTCTGAGCCGCCCGCCGACGGGCGCTACAACATCCTGGTCATGGGTGGGGACTCCGGCTCTGACAGACAGGGTATGCGCCCGGACAGCATGTCGGTGGTCAGCATCGACGCCGACACCGGACAAGCCGTCATTATCGGACTGCCTCGAGATCTCAACCTGATCCCCTTCCCTGAGGACTCTCCGCTGCATGAGGCATACCCGGACGGCTATGGGTACGAGGACTACTGTGACGTGGACGCCTGCATGCTCAACTCGATTTACACCGAGGTGGATCAGAAGAGCCCGGAAATGTATCCCGACGCTGAGGCTGCGGGAAGCGAACCCGGCATCGAGGGCATGCGCGACGCCGCCCGCGGCATCACCGGCCTCACGATTCAGTACTACGCGCTGATCGACATGCAAGGATTCTCTGACCTCATCGACGCGCTCGGCGGTGTGGACATCAACGTGGCCGAGCGGCTGCCGATCGGTGGTCGGAATGAGGATCTCAGCGATGTCGAAGGCTGGGTCGAGGCGGGCCAGCAGCATATGGACGGTTGGACAGCACTTTGGTACGGCAGGTCACGCCACACCACCAGCGACTACGACCGCATGGCCCGTCAGCGCGTCCTGCAGCAGGCGATCCTCACGCAGTTCACGCCAGCGAACGTGCTCACCAAATTCCAGGGGATCGCGGCGGCCGGCCAGCAAGTGGTCAAGACAGACATCCCCCAGGGCGCGTTGGGCTATTTCACCAACCTGGCGGGGAAGACGAAGGCTCTCCCGATGAGCACCGTTGAGCTCGTCCCGGACAACGGCGTCGACCCGACAGATCCGGACTACGACTACATTCGTGGCCTGATCGCTGCTGCATTGGCGCCGCCGCCGGCAGCGGAATAAGCCCGCAGCTCGAGGGTCCTCAAACGCTGCAGAGAGCGCCGGCCACGCTCAGGCTTGGTCCGTCCTTGACAGTATGTCAAGGATGTAGTCGCGGTCTGTCTCTCTCGAGCCAACGCCGAAGCCGAGCCAGTCGGGCTCACCTATGGTCCCGCCGACCCTGCAGAAAAGGGCGATGTCCCGCCCGTCGCTTCCTTCGGCCCGGTTCTCGTTGGTGGCTTCGATGTAGATGCCGATTGCACCGTCGTCGCGGACCAATGAGATGGCACTGTCAAACGGGGCCCACGATATTCCAGAGGGCGAAGCCGGGTTGGCTAGTGACAGGGTCTGCGCCTTGCACAGAGCGTAGGCGTCGATTGGTTCGAGGGGGGTGTCTGCCCCGCGCACTTCCGCCGAGGGGGACGACGTGGGCTCGGTTTCGGCAGAAGATGCCGGTGGCTCTTCGCCCTCAGTCGGCTGCGCCACCGGGGCCGAGGGTGCGCAGCCCGTCAGGGCGAGGGACGCGAGGACGGCCAACGTTGGCAGCATGACTGTGCGTTTCATGGCTCAAGTATGTGGCCTTGAGTAACGCGTGTCGGTCAGCCGGCGACCCCCCTTTTGGGGGCAAAGGAACTGGGAGTTCCCGAACAGGCCTCGTCCATAGCAATCGTGCTCTGGCCCGAATGGGTTATCAGAGATGGGTCTCCAGGGCGATTTAGAGGAGATAGCTCTCTCCGTAGCGTCAGTTTCACCAGCAAAACGGCTGGTGAAACTACGGAAAGAGAACCCAATGGCTGTGCCAGCAAACGTTCTATCTTTTTACGCAGAATCCCGGTGGGGTAACCGCTTTGGCCTCATGGCCGAGTGGTACAGCTCGCTTGGCCACCGCGGCCATGACATCTACGCGTCCGGTGGCCAGGACATTCCGGCGCTTCGCGCCGGAGTCGTCCGTCTGACTCAGCGGTCCCCATATCTCGGGGGCACTGTTTGCATCGAGTCCGGACCGGGTGACTTCAGCGCATATTGTCACCTCGCAGGGATTCGGGTCAGCGAAGGAGAGTCAGTAGCCCAAGGTCAGATCATCGGCCAGGCGGCTTCGAACCAGGCTGATGCGGGCTCTTCGTGGGATGGCCCTCACCTCCACATGACCCGCGGCCCCGACAACCAGGCCGCGTTCGGTGGCCCGGGTCTTTCCGACCCCGCACCGCTCATCCGCGAAATCCTCGGAGGCGCGTCCGGCGGCGGGAACACCGGTGGCGGTTCCGGCGGGATCCAGATAAGCATCGCTCAGGGAAAGATTCTGCAGCGGGTGGCCCAGAAGGGCAACTACCAGGGCGACATCGACGGAGTCCCCGGAGTGAACACCTGGAAGGGTATCCAGACGGTCCTCACGGCGAAGAACTTCTACTCGGGTCCCATCGACGGAATCGTGGGTCCGAACACCTGGAAGGGTGTTCAGCGGCTGGCCCAGCTCGGAGGCTACGGCGGACTGGTGGACGGGTTCCCCGGCACCTACACCTATCAGGGACTCGAGAACTGGCTGAACTCCTCGCCCACCACAACCCCGCCGCCCGCCGGCTTCCAGGGCGTCTACGGGGTCGATGTCGGAACCAGTCAGCGTGGATTCGATTTCCAGGCGCTCCGCGCGGCGGGCTACCAGTTCGCAATCGTCAAAGCAGGCGGATCCAACGTCGTTCCCACCTACGTCGCACCTCATTACGTGACCGAGGTCTCGCGAGTCCGCGCCGCGGGCCTGCTCGTGGGCCACTACTGGATGGTGGGCTCAAACACGCCCGCCGTCGACGCCGCGTACTTCCTGGACAATCTATTCGACTACCGCGCCGGCGATATCCTGGCGCTGGACAACGAAGCGATCAACACCGGCCGCAAGTGGACCGACGCAGAAGCAGCGGTGTTCATGCGGGCCGTCAAGACTCGGCTCGGGTACGTGCCGTTCATGTACATCAACCGTGCGGATCTTTCGGGGAGCTCGTGGCCCGAGGTTCGGGCGCTGGGCGCCAAGCTGTGGATCGCCGCGCCGGATGGCGTCCCAGGGACGGTGAACATCACCGCGTTCTCTGACTGGGCGATCCACCAGTATTCGTGGACGGGCAACCAGAATGGCACCGATGTCGATCTGAACGTGGCCAAGCTGAGCGCATTTGCCGGCCTCACCCAGCCGCCGAACGGTGTCACCGGCCCACCTGCTGGCGCAATTCCCGGCAACGGTGGTTCTGGCGGTGCGACCCCGACGATCTCCATCTCCATCGCTGAGGGGAAGATCCTCCAGACCCTCGCCAAGCGGGGCAACTACGGCGGTGAGATCGACGGCATCCCCGGCACCAACACATGGAAGGGCGTGCAGAACGTCCTGACCGACCTCGAGTACTACTCCGGCCCCGTCGATGGGGTCCCCGGTCGCAACACCTACATCGGTCTGCAGCTGGTGGCCAAGGTCGGCGACTACTCCGGTGCCGTAGACGGGATCCCGGGGCCGGCGACGTGGGCAGGAATCGCGAAGTACCTCAGCGACACGGCCGGCGGAGCGCCCGACAGCTACGCAGGCACCATCCTGCAGCGCCTGGCAAAAGCGGGCGGGTACACGGGCGCGGTCGATGGTGCCCCGGGCACGAACACCTGGAAGGGTGTTCAGCAGGTTCTTGCTGGCTACAAGTATCGAGGACCGATCGACGGCGCGATGGGCACGATGTCCTGGGCGGCGCTTCAGCGGTTCGCTGCCAAGGGCGGCTACACCGGCATCGCCGACGGCGTGATGGGCACGAATTCGTGGGCGGGCGTCCAGGTCGTTCTGGCCAACTTCGGCTACGGCGGCGCAGCTGACGGTGCGCCGGGAACGAACACTTACCGCGCCCTGCAGCGCATCGCCAAGCTGGGCGGCTATCGCGGCCCCCTCGACGGGGTCATGGGTCCGCGCAGCTGGGCGGGTCTTCAGACCTTCCTCTACGGTGTCGGATACACGGGACCGCTGGACGGGGTTCCGGGCACCAACACCTACAAGGCGATGCAGAGCATGGCCAGTCGCGGTGGCTACCAGGGCCTGATCGATGGGATCCCTGGCCCACTTACGTACGGCGGACTGCAGGAGCTGCTCGCGTAATGGGTTGCTGAATCGTTGGTGAATGTGAGTGCCCGACAACGGGCACTCACATTTCCACGTGTGTCGGCCGCGCAACGCCGGTTCTCGTCAGATCAGGCACCTGTGACCAACGCAATAGCCCGGTAAATCTCACCGCAGCAGGGCTCGCATCGGGCAGCCCGAGCGGAGTTGAATCGGTAAACATTTGATCCAGCCAGTTCGAGACCTTCATGAGTTCGGTTTGGATTTCTAACACGCGAGCGTCCGCTGCATGCCCGTTGTCCCACGCGTCTTGACTTCTTTAGCCAGGGCGTGACTAGGGAGCTGGTCTAGCGTGGAAGCCCGACCAGACGCCATGTTCACCGGGGCTTGGCTACAGCCGAGTTCTGCTGACGTACTCCAGCGCGGCATCACTGCCGGTTGGGTCTGTCATCTTGAGGATCGTCTAGCGATCACTCCCCTGGCTGAGCAACACGCCCGGAATGACGCGTGTGGAGTTTGCCGCTCTTTGGCGGTGTTCTTTGATCGTTCCGTGTCGCTAGTTGCCGATGACGAGGATGCTGGCTGCGGCCTCGATGACGTCGTCTGTGATGGTGTCGAGCTGGTTGATCTTCAGTACCCGGTTGATCTGGGGGAAGAGTCGTTCGAGGAGGCGGAAGTTGCCGCGGGTGATGCGCTCGATGGCGGCGATCGCTTGCGTGTCGGTGAAGTCGTCAGGGTCGAGGCTCTTGCCGAGTCGTTTCCAATGGCGGTCGAGGACGAACAGGAGTTCTTCGCGGCCGAGGGTCCGGTAGTGGTGTGAAAATCCGAGGCGGCTGTAGAGCTGCGGATAGTGACGAAACCGTTCGTCGATGCCGGGCATGCCGATCAAGATTATCGCGAGGTGGGTGCGGTCGTGCTGGTCGCGGAGCAGTTCCAAGGCGGTGGGGGTGAGCCGTTCGGCTTCGTCGATGATGAGAAGTTCGACCAGACGGGTGACGTCCTTCTGCCGGACTATTTCCGGTTCGTGCATGAGGGAGCGGAGGTGTTCGTCGGCGCAGATCCCAACTTTCACCTGCCAGTAATCAATGTCGTGCATGAGGTCTTTGGGCCGACAGAGGACTTCGGGTGTGTAGAAGACGGTGCGAGATCGGTTCGCGAGGGCATAATGCTTCGCGTCGTCATCACCTCTGGGACCCCACTCGTTGATGTAGGGCTCGAGAGCGTCCCAGTTCGCGTAGCGGCGGGCGGAGTTGGTTTTACCAACGCCGGCGGCTCCGTGGCAGATCCCGATCGTCTTTTCTTTCCGAACGGCGTTGGCGAACTCGGTGAAACGTCGGTGTTCTTTGGTGACGATGAATGCCTGGTTCATCACTCGTCCTCTTCATAGGTGCGCAGCTTCGGACGCCGCTTCGTCGGTTCAGGGATGCGAGGTTCCTCGCGGGCGGCAACGGTCGGGATGCGATCGTTAATGGCTCGCCGCAGCTGCTTGCGACGGGCACGGCGGGCCGTTTCGATGTCCCGGAGGCTGAGCCGGAGGTTGGGGTGGGCTTCGTCGATGGCGGTGCAGATAAAGGTGTCTCGGTCGTAGACGCGGATCTCGGAGATGTCTCGGGGGTCGTATCGGATGGTGATGGTGTGGCCGACGAATGGGGCCAGGGTCGGGGCGAGGTAGCGCTGGCCTTGGAAGTGGATGCCGTCGCGCTGCACAACTCGGTTCTTGGGAACAGTAAGGAGTAGCCCGTCGAGTTCTTGAAGGCTGTCGGGCATCCGTGGCAGCCAGCCGTCGGCGACCCACGCGTCTCGTGGGGAGATCCCCAGCTCGCTGTGGGTTCGCCTGTTGTAGGTGCTGATGAACGCACCGATCGCACGGTCGAGCCCGGCAAGGTCGAGGACCGGAGTTGGCGTCCGGTTACCAGGCCCGAGGTGGCCGGGGAGGGTGGCCAGAAGTTCGGTGTTGACGGTGCCAAAGAACCGTTCGATCTTGCCGCGCCCCTGTGGCCGTCCGACGGTTGAGTGGATGATCCTGATGTGCAGGGCGATAGAGGTTCGTTCGATGTGGTGGCTGATGAAGTCGGAGCCGTGGTCGACGTGCAGGATGTCGGGGATGCCGCACATCGCCCACGCGGGGTCCGTCTTCCGCCAGATCGCCTGTCGGAGAGCGAGGGCGGTGTTGATAGCTGAGGGGGCGCCGGTGAAGACCATGTATCCACAGATTGCGCGGGAGTAGTCGTCCATCACGGTTGTCAGCCATGGTCGGTCAGGTTTCCCGTCGGCGCCGAGGATGAGTATGTCGAGTTCGGTGTGGTCGGACTGCCAGGTCTGGTTGGGATGTTCCGCGCGGCGGCGGAAGACGAGCTCGTGCTTGTCTCGGTACGAGACTGGCCCCTCCAGTGCCAGGGTGACAAGAGCCGGATCGAGGGCCTGGACGATTTGCCGCACGGTTGCATAGCTCGGCGCCGGCAGCTCACGCGCCTGAGCATCGGTGACGGCGAGACGATGCAGCGTGGCGAGACTCGGGCGCGGCCGGCAGAGTGCAAGTTGTTCGATGAACGCGACCGTCTCGGCCGAAGTTCGGCGAACACTCTTGTCTTTGCGGTCACGCGGGTCGAGGGATGTACTGCCGCCTGCCCGGTAGAGCTGGTGCCAGCGCTGCAAAGTCCGAGCGGAGATCCCCGTCTCACGGGCGAGGGCGGCGAGAGGGATCTGGTCTTCGACATGCAGTCGAAGAACACGCCACCGCTCGGCCGCGTCCACAAAGCACCTACACAGTGGTGCTTTCGCGGGCCGCTAAGGCCTGCTGATGCCGGTACAAAGTGGCACGACTCCACCCGACGAGCTTTGCCGCATCCTCCGCCGTGCGGCCCTTCGCCCGGGCCTCGGTGACGAGCTTGAGTTTGTCGGCCACGACCGCGGGATCGGACAAGGGCCGACCAAACTTGGTGCCGCCATTTCGGGCAGCTGTGATGCCTGCGTTCACGCGCTCGGTGATCAGCTCGCGTTCGTATTCGGCGAGGGTTGCGAGCATGTTCAGCATCAGTCGGCCCGACGTCGTCGACGGGTCGATACCGTCCGAGATGCTCTTCACCTGTATGTCACGCTCACGGAGCAGCTTCACGGTGTTGAGCACATCGATCAGGGACCGTCCGAGGCGATCGACCCTCCACACCACGACGGTGTCGCCGGGCTGGGCGTACTCGAGCAGCTTCTTTATCCCGGGGCGTGAGATCGCGGTCCGGCTGCCGGAGGTGACGTCGGCGAAGATGTCCCGTTCTTGCACGCCCGACTTGACCAGAGCGTCGACCTGCAACTTCGCGTCTTGGCTTCTGGTGCTGACCCGTGTATATCCAAGATGTCTCACGTATCCATTCTGCCTTAGAAATTACTAGAAGCGGTGGAACAAAGACATTTCACGGTGAGACATCTTTCCAAGACAAATTGCCTCCCGGAAATCCGCCACTTCGACGCGTCGGTTGGAGAGAGTTCACATGTCTCGAAATGCTTTACCTTTCTGAGACTGCACGTCGCGGTCGCCCTGCACGCCGTCGGCGTCTCATAACTGACAGTGAGTGCGGGTAACCGACCAGGAGGTTATGCAACGCGGTTGCGAGATTCTCCGCGCACCGAAATCCCTAAGGTCCTTGGAGGGCCCCGATCGTATCGGTGAGACGCCTCATATCCCTAGGGATTCGAGACTCCCCTCTCCTCTGAGCCGGGCTCGTCGTGAGCGATGAGGAAGTCTGCCCAGGATTAGAACTGCGCGAGTGAGGGCATCCTCTCGTCAATCTGAGTCCGTGGCATGCGAAACATCGGGATGCCGACTGGTCATGATAAGGCCAGTGCCAAGCCGTTTATGAGACTTGATCAGTCGATCGAGTTCGGGTTCCTCCTATAGTCGGATCGTGAACTCGATCCCAGGGAATGAGAAGTGCCAATTGTGAGAAACAACACCGTGGCGATCAACAGCGCACATCGGTGGCTGGCAGGCTCTAAACGGTTCGCGATGATCGCGCTTCTGCCGGCCATCATTCTCACGGTTGGTTGCACGGCCCAGGCGCCCGAGCTGGTTGGTTCCTCGACCGTGAAGGCTGCGTTTATCGACTTCGTCGGTTCGGTTGAGGGAGTCAAGAGCGTTCGCACGAGAAACTGGCTGTCGGGGTTCCTCGAGCCAGGAACGATGGTTGTCTTTGACGTGACCTTGGGTGACGAGAGCGATTCTGCGGAGGTGGATTCCACGGCCCGGCTCATTACCGAATGGGTGCGCACCCGAGTCGATCCTAAAGCCGACGTCACTGTGTACGTCACCCTGTTTACAGCGGGTAACGCGGTAAGTCTTACCGCAGACGACGCGTCAAATTGGGCTCGTATACAGATCGTGGACCGTGCAGTTGCCAGTAGCGCAGTAGATCATGCGTGGCTTAGGGCACCTTGGCTGGAAGACCCTCGCAACTCCGATAACGGGACCAACCTCCAGCTCGTTTCGTCGCTGCCAGCGGAAGGGTTTACTTCCACCGCCTTCGCAGCGAGCATGGAGGCCTATCAGGCGTTTCTGCCCCCGGAATCCTCTTTCGTTACCGTCATCGACAGCGACCTCGCCTCCTACTCGAGCGGGTTCGAAACGAAATATCGATCTCTCACTTCGTTCGTTTCAGAGCCTCCCTCGGATGCGACATTGCAGTGCGTCGACCAGGTGGCGGTTGACCCTGGCGTCATGGGATATGACTTCGCTCCCGCCAGTGAATTCTGGAGCTCTACTGTCGATCTGCAGGCGGCGGACTCGGAATTGTCCAAAGCACGACTCTCTTGCCTCAATGACATACAGAAAGTGGAGTTCACCCTCGACGGCAAATGATGCTCGCCCATTCATCGCCTACGGTCCGCCGCATCTCATAACCTGGGTGCCTCACAACGCATGAAATACAAGACGCTGACTCCCAGTCAGCAACCAGGTCTATGCGCCAATTAGCGATCACAGAACGCCGTGACATAGCGGCAAAAATCACAGGCAACGACTTTTGAACAACTACACACCCGCGGAAAATCGCGGCGTCACCCAAGGTCGCCTGCACGGCTCATAAGCGATGGAATACGAGACGTAGGAGGTCTCCTCTTCACGCGACGAGCGGGCAGGTGGCGTGTCTCGTATCCGGACATGTCTCGCATGCCTAGGGATATGAGACGCGATTTCTAATCGCAGTATGGGACGAAAACCGTTGGGGTCGCCCATTGCACCCTGGTCGGTCGCTACCCGACTTCATGGACTGTTCGATCGGGTGAAACCCGAGCCCGTCATCGATATGCCCGCGCCGCGTACAAGCGCAGTCGCTGACATGATCGCGCAGTATCACGGAAGGCTCTGTCGTGCCCGGCGTCAGGAAGTACTGATTCTGGTCCCATATCATTGGGACGATTTCAATAACTGGGGGAATGAATGAATCGAGCAATCGGCGGGATAGTCGGCGCAGTGGCAACCAGCATGCTGCTGGCATCCTGCTCACCACCCGCCCAGCCACCCATGCCCACAGTTTCAATGACATCATCATCAACGCCGACATCTCAGCCGACTGATCCGACCGCGGCCGCAACGTGCGAGACTGTTTTCACCGCCGAGGAGTACAGCAGTCTTGAAGCCGACGGCTTCAAGCTGGAACCTGACATCTTCGTGCTCGACGATGAGATGCAGTCGATCATGGATGATGGCTTCGGATGCTACTGGACCCGCGGGGGCGGTGACGTTCGAGTGTGGTTTGCCCAAGCAGCACAAACCGCTGAGGACTGGGATGTGCACAAGCAGCAGCTTCTCGCGTCGGGCTGGACTGAGATTAACGCCCCCGTTGATGGCTCCATCCAAGCTTCCACCCACCCGGACAATAATGAGATACCCGCGATGGCCCATCGTGATGGTGTCACTTACTACGCCAGTTACTCAGCGTTCCTCGGATCTGTGGAGGCACTTCAGGGCTGATAGCTGTGACTAGAGTCTGCGTCTCGCAGAGCGAGCCTGGATGATCGCGCCGCGGGTACAGGTACCACCCGCAGCATGTGAAGGTTGGCGCTCGGAAATCTCACGCTGGAGAGCGAGCGGTGTCTCGCAACCGAAACGGCTTGCGCAGCCTGCTTCACGCCGTGCTCACGAACGCAAACCGATCGCCGGTCGCATGGCCACGGGTCCGTCAGCGTTTTCGCCAACTAAACCGTTAAGACGATGGCGGCGGGCGGGCCGCCCTCGGCGCGGCCGAAAAAGGGACGATTCCATCGACCCCGAGGTCATCTCGGATCAATCATCCAATTAGGAGATGACATTGTCCTTCGTCGGCGCGATGTTGAACGTCAAGAACCCCGCGGTGTCTGGGTCGCAAATTAAGAGATCCTTCACATCTGTCAGGATTTCCTGGCCGGTCTGAGGAATTCGGATCCGGATTGCATCTGCGCCGACGAGGTTGCAATTCGGGAAGCGGGTGCGCCCGCTGAATCCAATCAGCACATAGGCGGCGCCCCCGGGTTCCACGGAGACTACCTGGTCCGGGATGTCGTTGAGTTGTGAAACAGGGCCTCCCACGGTTAGACCGGATGAGTCGATCAAGTCAGCGTCCGGATACCCCGACAGCTCGCAGCCCGTCGAGGTCGTGTTGGTCAGCTTTATGTAGAAGAGGCCATCGCTCTCCGGGTAGTCCTGTTTGAAGATTTCCCTTGTCGACGTGAAATCGCAGCCCGCTGCTGGGACATCGGGCGTCGTCGAAGCGATTGCCGCCGGCGTCTCGCTTGATGTCGGCGACGCCGGGGAAGCTGAGTTCGTGGCGTCGGGTGCCGCGTCCGCGCAAGCCGTGAGTCCGACTGCCGCCAGGAGCAGCGTCAGCAGTCCCATTACTTGGATCAGCTTGCTAGGTCGAACGTTCATCTGGTGCCCCCCCGGTTTGAGCCTTGCTGTGTGTGCAGTATATGGCGGGCCGACGGTGTGGCAGCCGTCCGACCGCTGTGAAGATTCGGACCTTATCGCAGACTTGACCTCCGACGGGGTGAAGTGTCTCGCAACCTCAGAGTGTCAAACCCCATCGGATACAAGACGCTGCCCACCCGCTCTGAGACAACGAGGGTTACCAGGTCGATGCGCCAAAGAGCGATCACAGAACGCCGCCACAAAGCGCTAACAGTCACATATTCGAACGTATAAGTGACAGGAGTCTTGACCGTGCTCATGGGGTACATGCGCGTCTCAAAAGCTGACGGCACTCAAACGACCGACCTGCAACGCGCCGCACTTCTCGAAGCCGGGATCGACGCGGAGCTGCTTTATCAGGATCACGCTTCGGGAAAGAAAGACGACCGGCCGGGACTCGTCGCCTGCCTGAAGTCTCTTCGAGACGGTGACACTCTCGTTGTCTGGAAACTTGATCGGCTCGGCCGCGACCTGCACCACTTGGTCAACACTGTTCATGACCTCACTGCCCGAGGCGTCGGGCTCAAGGTCCTCACCGGGCAGGGCGCCGCGATCGATACGACCACCGCGGCGGGAAAGCTCGTGTTCGGGATCTTCGCCGCCCTGGCCGAATTCGAACGGGAACTGATCTCCGAACGTACCGTCGCCGGCCTCGCATCCGCCCGAGCCAGGGGTCGCGTCGGGGGCCGGCCCTTCACGATGACCCCTACAAAGGTGCGCACAGCGATGGCGGCAATGGGCAACCCGGAGACGAACGTCGGCGAACTCTGCGACGAGCTTGGCATCTCCCGACAAACCCTCTACCGACACGTGTCGCCAACCGGCGAGATCCGAGCGGATGGAACTCGGATCTTGAACCGTCCTGCTTCCGTTCGACGGACATCACGAAAGCCGTGACACACCGGATTACAGCGCAGGGGTCTGTCTCGAATTCGACGGCGATGTAACCTCTTCCCCTCGTGACCAGGTGCCGACGGCAGATAAGATCACGGTCGCCCACACACGAAACTGCCTTCAATTTCGACAAGCAGGGGTGGGGCGGCGAGGCCGGCAACGATAAGCACGGTGTTGGGTGGGAACTCGCCAGCCGGGAACCAGTCGGCGTACACCTCGTCACGAATGGCGTTGAAGTCAGGAAGGTTGTCGCGCCCGACAATGTAGGTCGTCAGCTTTACGAGGTCCGCAGGGGCGGCGTGCTGGGAGTCCAGCAGGGCACGGATGGCCGTGAAAACCAGGCGGGTCTGCTCGGCCGCACTCCCGGGGACTGTGCCAGTGGACGTGGCACCGATTTGTCCCGCAAACGTGGCCACGGGGGTGTCTTGGCCCACGATGCTGAGGTGGCTGTACTTGCCGGCGGGGGCAACAGCGGAGGGAGGGTTGCTGCGCTGGACGAGGCTCATGATTGACGGTACTGCCTTCAGGAGGGTGGTCGGTGCTTTGGTCAGGAGGACATTGCTGGAACAGGCACGGCTTTCTCGGCCGTTCCACTATCGGTTCGACCTGGGTTAGGTAGGACGCTCCCTTCCGTTGCTGACTCCGAGGCCCTCCATCACACCGACCGGTGGCAGCTGAGGGAGGCAGGTTTTTCAGCTGGCGGCCAGAGGCGCATTAATCGGGACTCGGGTCATTTCTGCCGACAGCATCCACAGCTTTCGCGCCATGTGTTCATCGAGGGCGACTTTGGCGACCGGAGCAACGACAGGGTTGCCTTTCAGATGGAAAAGACCCCCCGGCCCCACGAGAGTGCCACTGGGCAGATCCGAGACCGCTGCTGCAATCAAGGACCGTGCCCCGCCCGCGGCATCCTGAGCGATCACCGGGCCCAGAACCTTGTCGATAACCCGGAAAGCGACACTGCCCACATGCGAGGTCAGGCTCGTACGGGCGTAACCAGGGTGGGCAGAAAGCGAACGAACGCGGGATCCCGTCCCGGTCAGTCGGCGACCAAGTTCGCGCGCGAACATCAAGTCAGCGAGCTTCGATTGCGAGTACGCCTTGCCGGAATTGAAGCGCCGCCGGTCGTAGTTAGGGTCGTCGAGGTCGATCGAACCCGATCGGTAGTAATCCGACGTGACCGTCACCACGCGATCCCTGATCAGCGGCAACAGCCGCATCGTTAGGGCGAAGTGGCCCAGGTAGTTCACACCGAACTGAGTCTCGAACCCGTCCTCGGTCCGACCCAACGGCGGCATCATGATCCCGGCGTTATTGATCAGGACATCGATGGGTTCCGTTCGCGAATCGGCGAACTGCTTGATGAAGGACAAGCTGCCCAGCTCAAGGGTTGCAACGTCTACCCGACCCGGCGTTTTCGCAGCCGCAGCCTGTCCTCGCTGGAGGTCACGGACGGCCAAAGTGACATGGGCACCTCCTCGAGACAAGGTCGCTGCAACGACTTCACCGAGGCCCGAACTCCCCCCGGTGACAACGACCCGTTTGCCTGCAAGACGCGACGCGTCCTCGCTCAGCTCCATGAATGTCAATGAATCTCCTCCATTAGGGACCGCGCAACCTTGCCGACCCGACGATTTAACGCTACGCTACCGTCGCGTAGCTCATTGAAGGAGACAATCATGAATTTGCGATCTGTCCGTATCGTCACGACTGACGTACCCACCTCGGCCGGCGTCTTCGCTCGGCTCCTCGGTCGAGAAGCAAGCGGGTACCCGGAGTACATGGAAGTTCCGACCGACGGCGCCGTATTGGCGTTTTGCACGCCGGCCGGGTTGGCCGCGGCGACGACGGCGCTAGCCGGAAGCGCGCCGGGTACTCAAATCCTCGAGTTCGAAGTCGACGACCTCGATGAAGTCCGAAAAGAGCTCGATGATTCCGTACAGATGATCCAGACGCCAACAGTCCAGCCCTGGGGCAACCGTTCCATGATCCTCCGGACGGCGGACGGCACCCTCGTAAACTTCTACACACCCGTCCCCGACGCCGACCGGGCATGGCCATCCCAAAACTGACCGCGAAAGGAACTTCGGTGGCGAACAAAGAACGAGTCGACACTCGCGTCGAACGGACGCGAACAACGGTCCTTGCGCACACCTACGACCTCCTCGTCCAGGACGGCTTTTCAGGAGTGAGCATCGACGAGATAGCTCGCCGGTCCGGCGTGGCAAAGACGACCATCTACCGTCACTGGCCAACCCGCACACGACTGCTCCTCGACGCCTGCTCGAAGTTGGGCGTCAACCTCGAAATCCCCACTCAGGGCACCTTCGAAACCGACCTCCGACAAGTCCTCACAGACGTCGCGCAGCGGCTGGAGAACGCCGGCTGGGCGAAAGTGCTGCCCTCGATCATGGACGCCAGCGAACGAGATCCCGACGTGGCGAAGGTGCAAACCCTGCTCCAGACCATTTGGGCCGCGCCGGTGGTGCGGATCGTCGAGGACGCCGTCGCCCGTGGAGAGATCCGCCCCGGAACGGATGCCGACGTCGTCGCTGCAGAAGCCCTGGGACCGCTCTACTACCGCCGCTGGTTCTCACGCCAACACATCGACCCAGCACTCCTTGATCGCATCGTCACAAACCTCTGCCGATCGCTGACCGATGCTCGGTGAGCGTAACTCAACCCATCTCCTTAGACGGATCCGGCTCTAAAGGCGGATGTCGCGAGTCGAGAAAAGACCTGGCACAGGGTACAACCACACGTTTCCGCACGTAGCCTCGGATACCAAGGTGTGCACAAAACACCGGATATTTGTGCACCCAATCGCGAGCATTGACAAACACGCCCGGAATGACACGGCCGCGCCGCGTCCGGTAGACCCGTCCGAAATAGGTTCCGGTGAACGGGGGCGGCTTCAAGGGGTCGTAGCATTCCATCACGCGCTCGTGTTGTGGGCGGCGAGCTGCGCCGACCGCGCTCTGCCGATCTTCGGGGAGCAGCGACCAGGTGATGACCGGCCGCGCGTAGCGATCGCCGAAGGGATGACGTTCCGTCCCGAACGTCATCCCTTCGCCGGACGCTCGCGACCGACTCGGCTCGGCAGATTAGGAAGGCGCCATGGTGCATGGTACTGCATTCTCTTGTCCGGCGCAGCGCGTCCAGCGCCACGCATCCGAATACCGAAGGAATCATGTTCAAGAATCTCTCGGACCGCACGAGTTCGATCCTCTACGTAGTCCTCGTCGCCTCAGTCGCCGCGTCCACTGCCTCGTTCGCCGGCGGGCTCGTCCTCGCCATCTCGCCGCTGCTCGTGACCGCCCTGATGATGTTCGTGGTCACTCGGGACGGATACCGCGCGGAAGGTTGGCGCCGACTGGGAATCACCCGCCTCGGTCTCCGCTGGTGGCCGGTAGCGCTTGCCGCGACCGCGGGCGTCTCGGTCACGGCAGCGGGTATGACCGTCGTGCTCGGCTTCTCGCAGATCGCGGCACCCACCGCGGCCGCCTTGCAGGACCTCCTCTCGCTCTGCATCACCGGCACGGTCCTCGCTTTTGCTGAGGAGGTCGGATGGCGAGGGTACCTACAACCGCGCGTGGTGCCGTGGCTGGGTGAGAAATTTGCCTATCTCGGTATCGGTGTGGTGTGGGTCATTTGGCACCTCATGTACATCCTATTCACGCCCTTCTACCACGCTGACGGAGACCGATGGATCGTGCTCACGCTGTTCTCCGCCACCGTCATCGCGTTCTCCTTCCTGTTCGGCCAGCTTCGGACTCTGTCCGGCAGCGTCTGGCCGGTAGTGCTCGCTCACGTCGCACACAACGTCGCGTTCGCGTGGATCGGCTCTGCTATCGTGCTGACCAACCAGACAGTGCTCGTCAACGAGTACCTAGCGGGTGACACCGGGCTCTTCGTCCTCCTCGGCACCATCGCGACGGTGATGGCTATCGCAGCCCCAACGCGAGGAGCCCGCCCAGTAGCGCGGAATGACGAAGGAAAGGGCGCCCGAAAGGCGGCATCCCTCCACCGGTCGCATCGCGGATGACGAAGTCCCCATGCGTAACCGGCGGCGACAGGCCAGGTAGTTGCAGAGCGTTCTACCCACGCCTCGCGCTCGGCGGTACCGTGCAGCAGTAACACTGCGGTTGGCGACTTCGTGCGGCGGGCGGCCCAAGAACTGCGATCTCTCATGTTGCATCAGACGGAAATACCGCTCGTTTGCCGTGCTGGGCGATCTTGTCGGGCCGAAAGCCTGACCAGTGGTCGTGCTCATCGACCACCACCACCGGGGCCTGGCTGTAGCCGAGTTCCTGCGTGACGTACTCGGGGTCAGCTCACGAAACGGAATGAATAACACGGTAAGAGTTGAATCCGCTCTTCCCTAGTTGGGTGAACGTCATTGTTGGCGGGCTGGAACCCAGCGGTAGAGCGTGGGGACCGAGACGCCGAGGTCCTTGGCGATGTCGGCGTGGAGATTGCCCTTCAGCGCCCACTGAGTATTGCCGGTGAGCGCCAGCGGTTCAGCTCGCGCTCACCGACCTGGATCACGCCGCGTTGTCCGCGGTGTGTTCACGCATATTGGTGTCGCCGGTCTCGATCCATATCGTGTTGTGGATGATCCGGTCCATGAGGGCGTTCGCGTGGACTCCCGAGCCCAGCCGCTGGTGCCAGCCTTTCTGCGAGCACTGGGTGCAGAACACTGTCGGGGGAATCCGGCTCTATCTGATCTGCACTCCCGACGGAATGCCCGAAATCTGGGGCCTGGCTAACCCGAAAATCGGTGAACACGAACCCGCCGAAACAATGCTCCGCCATGACCGACACCTGCTCCACCTCGACCAAGTCATCATCGGCGACAAAGGCTTCGCCGGCCGCGAATTCGAGACGTTCATCACCGACAACCTCGGCGCGCACCTGATCCCTCACGACCGCAAAGACGAGAAGAAACGCTTCGGGAAGCTCGGCATCATCCGCCAATCGGTCAAGTCCGTGTTCGACACCCTAGTGGGCTAACTCACCCTCGAAGACCAGGGCGGCCGCCCCGTCCCCGGGCTCTACTCCCGCGTTGCTGGCCGCTTACTCGCCCTCGCCGCAGGTATCTGACACAACTGGCTAATCGGAACAGCCAACAAGCGATCCCTCATCGCCTAGGACCATTAGGACTCATTCAGCTAGGCGCCACCGCGCGCTCCAGGAACACGAAAAAACGCCCTTGTCGAGTGGAGCATGTAGCTCCGCCCGACCTGGGCGTCTGTTCTATGCCAGTAAGCGCCTAGAACCGCGCACCGGGGCTATAAAAGTCGTAGCCGACAGCGCGGTCGAGGTTCGACCAGCTGTTCGTGCCCATGACTCCGTCGATTGGTCCGGTGTACCTGCCTCCGTGGCTACCGTCAGCCGCCCAACGCTGCAGCGCCTTGTAGGTGTTGGAGCCCGGTGCCCCGTCAATAGGTCCGGTGTAGCCGTAGTACTTGGCCAGGAAACGCTGCACCCCCTGCCAGCTTGCGGTACCCATGGCCCCGTCGACGGGTCCAGTGTAGCCGTTGCGTGCAGCGGGGCCCTCCTGGAGTCGACACTGCAGGTACCCGGAGAAGCTCGTGCTACCGCCGTTTGAGGACTGGCAATATGCCGAAACAGGGTTCATCTTGATGAGTCCGGCAGCCGGTTGGACCGCACTGATAGTCGTGGATACCGGCGAGGTCGCCGCGACCGGAGTGAGCGTCGCCGCCGACGCGGGTACTGCTGTTGAAACGGCAAGCACGCCGACCGTGAGGACTCCCCAAGCAGCTGCACTGAACCGCGACATATTTGATTTTTGCAAAACCATTCCCCCAATGTCGAAGACATGCTCGGAATGAGCATCCTCTATTTGTCACATATTTCTCCACCCTCAAAGGGCTCGGCAAGACCCTCTAGTGGGGCTTGCAGCGAGCTGGCCAATCTGGCAGGATTTCGAATCGACCGGAGGGCGAGCCAAGCCATGCTGTCCGGAGCGGTGTGACATTCCCGAGGGGACAAGGCGGTCACAGAGTCCCGTTACTTTCTTCATAGCCCTTGGGCGTGTAGTCCTGTGAGGGTGTTGGCCTGTCAGTCCCGGCATGGTTCTTGCCCCCCCCCCCCCCCCCCCCCCCTTTNTCACCGGGACTGACTGGCATTGAGTATTCGCTGATAGGGGCTGGACCGGGACGTGTTCCAGGCCATTCGCAACGTGGCTGCCGCGGTTCAGTCCGACGAAACGATACCTGAACGGAGCATCATGATCGAGAACTACGACAGCGTTGACGTCTTCATCGGCGTGGATGTTGGCCAGGGAGAACACCATTCGGTCGCCCTCGACCGGGCGGGCAAGCAACTCTTCGACAAGGCCTTGCCCAACGATGAGTTGAAGCTGCGGGACCTGATCGGGCGGCTGAAACGACACGGCCAGGTACTGTTCGTCGTGGATCAACCCGCGACAATCGGGGCCACTGCCGATCGCCGTCGCCCAGGCTGAGAACGTGCTGGTCGGCTACCTGCCGGGCCTGGCCATGCGGCGCACCGCTGACTTGCACGCGAGTGAGGTCAAGACCGACGCCCGCGACGCCGCGATCAGCGCCCAAGCAGCCCGAAGCCTCCCGTACGCGCTCCGGTCGCTGCAACTCGCCGACGAACAGGTCGCCGAGCTCTCCATGCTCTGCGGCTTCGACGACGACGTCGTCGGTCAGACCACTGCCACGAGCAACCGGATCCTTGTTTCTCTCTGCATTCGCCGCGCTCCGCAACCCGCTCTCACGCGCCTGCTACGACCGCAAGATCGCCCAAGGCATACGCCACAACCAAGCCCTCATCGCCCGCGCCCGGCGACGCTGCGCCGTCCTCTACGTCATGCTCCGCGACGGCACCCTCTACCAAACCGACCATCCACTCGCCGCTTGACAAAAACATAGGGGCACCCCACCCAATGGGGCCTCGTTGAGGCCGAAGCGGGGGGGGGGGGGGGGGGGCNTGGCGCCACCACGTTTCCAGAAAGACGAAAAGACGCCGGGTCTAGAGGGACCATATAGTCCCAACTAACCCGGGCGTCACTTCTGTGATTGAAAGCGCCTATTACCGCCGGACGCCCGGGTAATAGAAGTCGTACTCGGTAGCGCGGTCAAGGCCGGTCCAGCTCTTAGTGCCCATGACCCCGTCGATCGGCACGGTGTAGGTTCCCCTGTGGCCATCGTCTGCGGCCCACCGCTGCAACGCCTTGTAGGTGTGGGTTCCCGGCGCTCCGGCAATGGGGCCCTTGTACCCGTATGACTTGGCCAAAAAACGCTGCACCCCCTGCCAGCTGTTCACACCCATGACCTCATCGACACGGCCGGTATATCCTTGCGTGCAGCTGGACCCTCCTGAAGTCGGCATTGGAGGGACCCGGTGAAGCTCGTGCTGCCGACGTTATTGGACTGGCAATACCCCGAAACAATGTTTGCCCTGAACAGCCCGGCCGCCTGTTGGACAGACTTCGCCGTTGCGAACAAGGGGGGCCGTCACGGCCACCTGAACAGGTACCGCGGCCGATGGGGTGAGCGTTGCCGCCGAGACCGGGACTGCCGTTGAAATGAAGAGCGCGCCGACGGCGAGGAACCCCCGATGATGATGATGGCGAGTCGCGACATATTCACTTTTTCCAAAGCTATTTCCCCAATTTCGAAGAATGCTAGGGCGAAGCATCCTCTATGCGTCACCTTTTTCTCCACGCGCTATCACTCGGCAAGACCCTTTAGTGGGGCTGGTGACGAGTGAGCCGGTCGGACAAAGTTACGAGTCGACCGGAGGGCTGCGATTCGCAGACGGCAGGACGGCCGAGCCGTCGTCGTTTCGCAAGAAGGTCACGCCGCTCAACCGCTGATTCGCACCGAGAGCCGCATGGACGGACTCGGGTCTCAGATCTGACGGGATGCGCCCCGTGGTTCTCGCCAGTGAACATCTCCTTTGGCGGCAGTGGCGACAAGCCTCTCTGCGCTGGTGAAGCGATGTTCTACGGGATCGCCAGGGCCCCGCTGCTACCGCGCTTCTAAGCCCTGGACAGTGCGGTGTGCGCTCAATAGTCAGGGCCCCGGATCCAGTTAGTGTCACCCGGTGAAAGCCTGGGCGCAGGATTCGTCCTGAGCAGTTTGTCCGGCCAACCCGTCCAAGGGTTGGGCGCTTGTCTCCGGAGCAGGTGCGGCGGTTTCGTTGGGTGTCTCCGGCGCGGGCTCATCCGTTGCTGGGGGCAGAGGCTCAACCGTGGGTGTTCCTGCCGTGGCCTCGGGGAGAGCGAAGGGCTCATCGGCTGCGAGTTTGGCGAACAGCTCATCAGCCACATCCTGTATCGGTACCACTTTGTTCGGGAAGTCGGGATCGTCGGTCGTGCCGGGGTATTGCACGAACAGGAGTCGATCCAGGTTGATGTCTTTGAGTGCCAGGGCCATGGAGACCATGGTGTCGATGTCGGCCAGGTTGGTCGAGAGCCGGATATTGGTCGCGGCAGCGTTGGCCAGGTTGATCAGAGTGGGGATGTTGGTGAGCGTGCCGTTGCTCTTGACGGTGCGCATGAGTGAGGCCATGTACATCTGTTGCGAGGAGATTCTCGCCAGGTCGCTGCGGTCGCCGACGCCTTCGCGGCTGCGCAGGAATGCCAGAGCGTTCTCCCCGGCGACGATGCTCGGCCCTTCAGGCAGGTTGAGGCCCGCGTCAGGATCGTTGATAGGCGCGCTCAGACAGATGGGTACGCCACCCACGGCGTCGCTCATCTCCACAACACCGCTGAAGGTAATGACGCCGGCGTAGGGGATGTCTAGTCCTGTCAGCTCGGACACCGTCTGGACCACGCAGGGTAATCCGCCGCGAGACATGGCCTCATTGATGGGGCGCGCCGACATGGCGTCAAAAGTCTCTTCGGTTTCGGCGTCTGTGCACTCGGGGTGCGCCACGATGAGGTCACGAGGGATGCTCACCACGACCGCGTTCGTGTGGTCTGCAGACACGTGCACGAGAATGTTCACATCGTTCAGAGTCGCGTCTCGTTCACCATACGCGGCACCTTGGGCGGCATCGTTGTCGACGCCGACCATGAGGATGTTGAACCCATCTCGGTAGCTTCCGAGCTGGGGCGCTGGAGCATTGGTCTGTCCGACGCCGATGTCGATGGCATTGTCATCGACCTTCTGACTGAAGCTCGACACGGCAATGGCGGCCACCGAGGCCGTGCTGACGAGAGCCACAGTCAGCCCCACCGCAACCAGCTTGAGGACGTTCACGTAGGGATTGGATCGCTTCAGACGTCCATGACGTGCGATTCCCACTACCCGTGTGCTTCGCCTGCTGCTATCCGCCACGACGACCCTCCCCAATGCGACTGATTGCTGATTAAACAGTTCTCCACCGTGGTTGATCTGTCTCGGCAGTACTGTCGAGCGTAGCGCCTGGTCCGCCAACGGAAATGCGCTCGACACCCAGCATGGTTCAGCAGTGCGCGCAGCCTCTTCATGGGTCGCTGATCGTGCTGGTGAATTACTTCGTCGCTCGACGGCTACGTCTCCCGATCCGTAATGGTTCTTCGTGCCCAAGACTCATTGCTGAAAACAGATCCGGCAAGGGGGCGCCCCCATGTTTTTGTCAAGCGGCGAGTGGATGGTCGGTTTGGTAGAGGGTGCCGTCGCGGAGCATGGCGTAGAGGACGTCGGGGCGTCGCCGGGCGAGGGCGATGAGGGCTTGGTTGTGAGACTGTAAGGCGTTCGGAACCATGACGAAAGAAAGAGTCGCCGGTTAACCGACGACGTTTTCTTCACGACCCTGCAACTTGAACGACGCAATCGAGGAGGGGCGGCGGCGATTGACCGTGATATCCACCATCTACCATCTCGCTATGTCGAGGCGCTCTCGCTGGATAATGCCTACTGGCGGCGGTAGAGAGTCGCTCGACTCCAGCCCACAAGGCGTGCCGCATCCTCAGCGGTGCGCCCCTTTGCACGGGCGTCGTTTGCGATCGCGAGTTTTTCAGCGATGACGGCAGGGTTCTGGATTTTTCTGACAAGCCGCGGGAACAATCAGCGTTGATGTCTCTTCGGAGACAATTGTCAGTTCAGGAGACCATTGGCTCCCCCGTCTGTATAGAGCGCGGAGCCGGGCGCTCAAATTGTAGACGAGGTGATGGTGTCCGCATCAGGCCGTATACTTCCTCAGCGATCAGCGTGACGCTACGCAGATTCTTAACCATCACCGCGCAGCGGAGGTAAGCGATGTCATCGACGTGGCGCAGGCAGGTGAGAATTCCGACGGCGAGCTGTGCGGAGTGAACTGTCGTTTGGCCGCTTAGGCTGTCGAGAACGAATTTTGCGGCCATATCAGCGGTGTACTCAGCGTTTGAGCGTCCGTCGAGAGCGTACTGAATGCTCTTCAAGAACTGGCCGTACGCAAATTTGGCCGGCTCCCGATTGTTCTTCTTCAGCACTGTCGTCGGATGGTGGGTCGTCACCGGTGGTGACCAGCGGAAGCTACGGTTTTGCTGCACGGCTGCTGATATAGGTGCGTCGAGCTTCGGGAAAGATTTCAGTAACCAGTTGAGGACATCGGTCGCACCCGCCCACCCCGCAGGTGAAAGGGACTTTCCCGAAGAAGGGAATTGGCGTCCACGAGTCGAGAGCGCATCCAAAACGCGTTGGATCCGCGTTTCGTCGCGGTCTAGTTCGACCTCCACCATGTCGATGGTAGCTGAGTCGAGCACCGCAACACGGAGGTGGGGGAATTTGGCCCGTTCGGCCGCGCGGAGCGGTCGCTGAGCTTTCTTGTAGTTGCGGATCAAGTTGGCACTCACTCCATTGGCCACTTCGTCTATCATCTTCGTGCTTGTTGTGGTGTGGCCGGCCATGAATGAACTGCGAAGGCTCGCCCGCTATTGCGAGCCGGCGAACGGCTGAATGCGGTTGGTTCGCGAACTCCGGATCCCGAGTTGCTCAAGCCGTAGCGGTTCGGTTTCGATTGTTTCGAATTTGTGCTTTCCGAGGCCCTTGCAACGCCGCATGCGAGTAACTGATGCCGGTATCGGATGCTCCCCAGCATCAAGAAGGGAACAGCTTCATGACCACCACGACCAGCATCACCACCACCTTGAGGCGGCGGCGAGGCTTGACAGCGGAAACGGCGAACGCTGCGATCAACCAGGCATGCCGGCGGCTTCGGCTGCCAACGATCCGAGCCGTTGTCGACGAGGCCACGACCGTCGCGCAGAAGGAGCAGCTCAGCTATCAGGGGTTCTTGGCAGAGCTGCTGCTGGCGGAGTGCGACGACCGCGACCGGCGGTCTTGGGTCCGCCGGGTGAAGGCGGCAGGGTTTCCCCGGGACAAGTGGCTCGGGGACTTCGACTTCGATGCCAACCCGAACATCAACCCCGCGACCATCAACACGTTGGCCACCGGCGACTGGGTCCGTCGAGGTCAGCCGCTGTGTTTGATCGGCGATTCCGGCACCGGGAAGTCCCACCTGCTCATCGCTCTGGGCACCGCGGCGGCGGAGAAAGGGTTCCGGGTCAAATGCACGCTCGCCACCAGGCTGGTGAACGAACTCGTCGAGGCGGCCGACGAGAAGAACCTCGCCCGGACCATCGCCCGCTACGGGCGAGTCGATCTGCTGATGACCGACGAACTCGGCTACATGGAATCGGACCGCCGAGGCGCCGAGCTGCTGTCCCAGGTCCTCACCGAACGGGAGGAGAACAACTCGATCGCGATCGCCTCAAACGAGTCGTTCTCCCGCTGGACGAAGACCTTCACCGACCCGAGGCTCTGCGCGGCAATTGTCGACCGGTTAATGTTCAACGGCACCATCATCGAGACCGGGACCGACTCCTACCGTCTCGCCCACACCCAAAGGCAACAGCACTCGAGCGCCTGAACCAGTGACGGTTAAGAGGAAGAAGTCAGAACGGCCAGACGAAGAACCGCTTGCAGGCCGGCAGGGGTCCCGGGCCAGTGCTGCTCGATCGCAGCGCTTCCAGCCCGGCGGGTCGCGAAGCGAAGAGCAATCGCGACGACGAGCGCGTCGTCGGCATAGCCAAGGACCGGGATGAAGTCGGGAATGAGATCGATCAGGGACAGCAGATACACCAGTAAGACGGCGAGCCAGATCCGCACACCCACGGGCACGGTCCGATCGCTCGTGAGACGTTTCAACAATCGCGCCACGTCCGGCGCCAGACGCAACAGGTCCAGCAACGATGCCCGGGCAGGATGCTTCCGCTGCTCGAACCAGAGCAACAGCACGAGGATTAACCAAATGAGCACGAGCCCGAGGACGATGCTGAGGAGAATCTGCCACCACTCGGACATGACTACTGCGCGGCCGGACGGAGAATGTGAATCACTTCTCGGAGTGCGTAATAGGCGATAATGAATCCCGCCACCGGGTCCACCCCCGCCGAAGAAGCGCCGGGCCCGAAAAGAGAGCCGCGCCGCGATCATTGAGAGACGTCATAAACCAATTGTCGCAGTGAACTCCGACCAATCGTTGACCCAAGCAGCCACGGTGGGTCTCGTTTAGATTGCCCGTGAAACCCCGTCATACCGAAGCGGGTCCGACCTAGATTGCCCTCGTGGGTCCCATTTGGGTTGACATGACCACGTCCTCGTAGCTCAATCAATCTATTATTCCATCCCCTATCTCTAGGGATACAAGGCGCCTCAAGGCTATGCCCTGCACTTCCTCGAAACCGTCGGGACCTCGCGGCACGGACATCTTTAAGCAGAGCGACGAAGATGCGTTGGCGCCCACCGGGGCAGCTGATCTCGTTTATATCAGCTATACCTTGGGCTTCGAGTCCTGGCTCTCTTGCTGTGCCCTAACCCCGACGCGTGTCCAGCCGAGCAGCAGCTTTCCGGGCGCGTCTTGAAAGCAACCTCTGGCCTGGCTGATGAAGACGCGCCTCAATAGCCGATCCCCTGTCGCGCATTCCCCCGTAGGGCGACACTCGTCGTCCTCAACAACAGTCACTGATAAACGAAAAACAGCCCTTCGTTGCCGAAGGGCCGTTCGTTTCGTATGTCCGCGAGGGAGGCCTAAGCCAACATGTCTCACGACTCGTTGCGGCCAGTATACGCTCAAACTATGGAGGCAGCTGTGATTTCCCAGATAAGAGCTGCTATCTCGATTCCCCGAATCAGTACTAATGACGCAGCTATCCCGGGGAACCCCGCTAACGCCCTTGAGCTCTACACCTGGAATGCGCAGGTTTCGGCCGCTTTCATGCTCCCCCCTCCACTTTGTTGAGGTGCTAACCCGAAACGCAGCGGCGGAAGGAATCGAGACCGTATACGGAGCGCGCTGGCCTTGGTCGCAGGGCTTCGAACAAAGTCTTCAAAGCCCTCCGCCAAGGTCGCGCAGTTACAATCCTCGCCGCGATCTCAGGAACACTCGCACTGGGAAACCGACCGCTGGCAAGGTCATCCCCGAGGTCAAGTTTGTCTTCTGGCAAAAGATGTTCACCGCTCGCTACGATCAGCGGCTCTGGGACCAACAGATCCTAAGCCTGTTCCCCAATGCGTCAGGCTCGTCACCATCAGGCGTCCGTCAGAAGATCTACGACCACCTCGAACTCATCCGGAACTTTCGTAACCGAGTCGCTCACCACGAGCCGATCTTCTCTCGAAATCTCAACGATGACTTCAGCGCGATCACTGAACTCGTCTCAATGCGTTCGCCTGCGGCCGGCACCTGGTTGAGTGACCGAGAATTAGTGACAGAACTCCAATTTGAGCGTCCCACCGCCGGCATCCAGCCCGCGGCGCATAGCCCAACCGGCGCAGAGCGGTCCACCAGATGAAGACGCGCCCAACCTGTTTAGAGTCGACCTCAGCGGGATAGGACGGACATCCCTGCAGCAGTCCGATGAGGGATCGGCCGGCTGGCACTCCCCCGACTATCGATACGCCCGGATCCTCGGGACAGGACAATGTCCGATAGACCCGCCCTAAAAAAATGCGGTGGACGGGTTCTACGTGAACTGCTGGCACAAGCCGTAACACAAACCATGCAGCGATTCAGTCACCCGCTATCGGCTAAGGCCGCCGCGTTCGCGCTGCAGGCCGGCAGCCTTGATGTTGGTGCGGGACTTGGGCTGCTTGCCTGGCTTGGTCGCCACGGCTGCGCTGGCGTGGGTGCCGTTCTCTCGATCGGCAACCAGGCGAACCTTCTCCAGCTGAGGGTCGACACCCGACTTCTCCATGTCGGCTGCGAAGGATTCGCGGCGCCCGGCGCTGTCGTAGGCGTTCGCGGCGTTGTCGCGAGTGACGTCTGCCTTGCCGGTCAGTTCCTTCCGTGACAGCCCCTCCGTGGGCTCGTCGTGGGTGTTCTCGGCGCGCTTCTGGTCGCGGTCGCGTTCTTCGGCTTTGCGGTCCAGCTGGTCGGCTACCGTGAGCAGCGATGCCGCTTCGGCGTAGTCCTTGCCGCTCTCGCCTCGGCTCTCCGCGGCAGCGCTGCGGTCCTGCTGAGCCCGGGCTAGTGCCTCTCGCACTGCGAGGGGATCGGCGTCCAGGTTGTTGACGTCGATGCCGTACTGGCCACGCAGTTCCTCGCTCATGCGATCGGACGTACGCGCAATGTCGGGATCCACGGTGCGCCAAGCGTTGGCCGTCTCGTAAGCCGTGGCAATGTCGTCGACCCCGGCGGTGTTCCACCACTCTTGCTGCTGCACGGGAGCCAGGCTGGCTCGTGCTGCGTTCCGCTCCGCATCGAACCGTGCCTGTAGCTCCTTGGTCTGCTGCTCGGTGCGCGCCTGGGCGTTCCTGGCTAGCTCCTCACGGAGCCGGGCGAAACGCTCGGCCATCTGCGTGGCCACGGTCAGAGCGACCCGCATCTGCCCGTCGAACGCGTCGCCGATGCCGTCTGCTTCTTCGGCCATGGTGATGCCCCCTCGTTATCTCTCGTGACCGTCGCGCTCGTTCGGCGTGACGGTGGTCTGTGGCTTGTGGGACTCGATTCGCGTCGGCACGGGCGAGCCCGTTCCGGGGACGACCTGGCCGCGCTGTGCAGCCTGGACGATCTTCGCTAGCTCCGGGTCAAGTCCTTCGGCCGGCGTCGGCATGGCGTTGTTGGTCTGTCCAGTTTCGGCGCGCACGATAGCCGGCAGACGGTCACGCACCTGCGAGTACTGCTCCCGCAACGTGCGGTCGAGCTGCGATGCGCGCTGGGCATCACCGATAGCTGTGTGCATGTCCATGACCGCTTTGACGGTCGATGCGAGCTGGCGCAGCATGATCGCCTCGGCCATCGTTCCCTGGCCCTGGGTCGATGCCTGCAGCAGCATCATCGTGGCCCCGGCGACCGACACCCGGCCGGCGGGCTTCGGCTTGGATTCGTGGGCGCGGATCTGCGCTGTACGGGACAGGTCCCGTGCGGTTTGGGCCAGCGGTCCGGGCGTCGCCTCGACGCGCTGTGACCACGCCGCGAATGCCCCGGCGGTGTCGCGGGCCAGGTGCGCCCAGCCGGCGCGGTCCTCGAACGGAATCTCTCGCATCTGCACGCGGAGCTGTTTGATTTCGTCGGTGTACTGCTTCCACAGTTTCGGATCTGGCGTCGTCTCTTCCCGGCCCGGAGCGACCGGGCGGTACTGCCACGGGTTCTTGCTCGTGGCCCTCCACTCGTCCACTGCGCCTTGGGCACTCTGGGGGCTGTCCGGCCATCCCTCGCGCATGCGCGGGAGGGTCAGGTCGCGGGCGAGTCGGCCACCGCCGTACCAAACGGGCTGCGCGCCCTTCTCCGGTCGTAATGCGACGGAGTAGCCGGCCACAACGTCGTCGCGTCCAGCGGCGAAGCGGGGCCGCACGAGTGCTCCACCGTGGCGCATGCGGCGCACAAACTCCCCCTCGTCGAGGGAGGCCACCGACGCTGAACGCACGATGCGTTCCAGCTTGTGGGCCTCGACCTCAGTGCCGGTGCGGTGCGCCCGGGCCTGCTCGGCGGGCTTGATCCCGCGCTCACCGATGCCGCGTTCCCGCGACTCCAATTGTTCCAGGCCGTAGTCGCGTTCCAGGTCACGGCAGATGCCCTGAGCTTGCTTGAAGTCGTTGTGTGTCGGTGCCTTGGTGCCGTCCTCGCGGACTAGCGAGACAGCGATGTGCACGTGATCGTTGCCGTTCGTCGAGAGGCCGTGACGCACAGCAACCCATCGGCAGTCGGCCTTGCCGCTGGCCTCGGTGAAGCCCATTCGATCCACGAAGTCTTGGGAGATGGCGCCCCACTTCTCGTCCGAGAGCTGCCCCTCTTCTGCGCGCAGCGACAGCGAGCAATGCCAGACGTCGGCGGCGACTCGCGTCGTGATCGACTCTCCGGTATCTGGATCAGTGATGCGCGCCTGGCGTGTGACCTCGACTCCGAGTTTCACCCGCGGTTCGTCCAAGTCCTTTGCAATGGCCAGGGCCGTATCGCGGTCGAGAACGCCGTACCCGTGCATGGTAACAACGGCTGAGTTTCCGGCGACGAGGTGCTGTTCCTCGTGCTCGTTCGACTTACCGGCGCCGGCCAGGTAGACCATGAGTCCACCCATTTGGCCGCCTCGGGTGATGTTGGGCATCATGAGTCGGCCAACGTATCTATCGCGGCTGAAAGGCGAGGGACCATCGCGCGGTATTCCGCAATGATCGACTCGGCCTCAACGGGAAACTGGCTCTCGGTGTTCGCGAACTTGGCGAGCTGGTTGGCGTTGTTCGCGACGCTGGCCAGCAGCTTACGAACGGCGAACAACTCGACGATTGCCAGCTTGCGGTCTGTCGAGGTCTGGACCTGAGAATCCATGGCCGACTCGAACAACAACCGCGGCACGGTGACATCTCGAAGAGCGGCACGGGTCTGCAGCTGAATGTCCTCCGCGTCGGAGACGTAAACGCTGTAGTGCTTCTTCCTGGGAGTGTCCGCATTCTTGCGGCGCTTCCGGCCAAACAGGCGACCCTCATTCGTGTCGCTCATGTTCCATCCACTCCCCTGGCCCAGCGCAGCGAACCCCCGAATTTCGGGGGGACCATACGACAAGTATGCCGAATCTGACGCCCCGCGTCCAGATTCAAAGCAAGTTACCACCGGTAACTCTATAGCTTGCTCCAAAAAGGGTTCACTTCATCGGCGCGAATTCGAGGGTGAGAGTGAACTAAAGCAAGTGCTCGCACTTGTCTGGCCGGGAACGCTATTCCCTCGGTACTGTCGACTGTATGAGCGATGCAAATGTGACTAACGACGAAGTGGCCGTGCGTGCACGCGCCTTGATTGAAGCCGACGTGTCGGCTCGTGTGAATGCGGTTGTGGCCATAGCTGAGGCGGCAAAGCAGAACGACGTTGCAGATGCGCGACTCAAGCAGGCAATCAAGGATGCTGAGGCGGCTCATAAAGAGTCCAGCAACGCACACGCCACCGCGTGGAAGGCGGCGCTAAATGCTGGCTGGACTGAGAAGGAACTGCGCGCAACGGGCGTTCGAGCGCCCGGGCGTTCGGCACCGAAGGCGCGTAAGCGCCGCGATGCGCCCACAGTGACGGACGCACCTAGCGAGTGACCATTTCGTAGCACGAAGCGACACAGTAGGCCCCGCCAGAGCGTGCAGCTCGGCGGGGCTTTGTCGTACCCTCCGGAGTTTTGCTTTAACCAAGAAGTGCTCTGCAGTGGAACGGGTTGCACTTCGCTCCCGCGGGAGTAAAGGGTGCTGCGCAGATTCCTACGGAATCCGACCTTCGGTCGCCCTTGACACCCCGATAAATCGAATAGTTCAGGCCATCTGTGATCTGACGTCGATGGACTTCCGGACTGAGAGGGGAACAACCGTGAACGACTCACTGACCGTTTACACACTGCCGGGGTGCATGCAATGCGACCTGACCACGCGAGTGCTTGACGACGCGGGGCTGCCGTACATCGTGGTCGACCTGGCCACGGATGCAGGCGCGCTCGACGCTGTGAAACAGCTCGGCTACTCGTCCGCACCGGTCGTCGTCGTCGGCGCCGCGAGCTGGTCGGGATTCCGCCCGGACAGAATCAAAACCGTGGCCATGGCACCCGCCACCGTGCCGGCCAGCTCGACCGATGAGCTGGGGTGCGACTCATGGGAGTAGCCAAGAGCCGGCCGCAGGTCGCGGAGCCGAAACCGCGGAGCGGCTGCGACTGAGCAGCCGGGATCTGGCGCGGCTCAGGCACCGCGGCGAGGGGCCGGCCTTCGTCGCTCTGTCGCGAAAGACCGTGCGCTATCTGCGGTCGAGCGTCGACGAATGGGAGGCTCGGCACACCGCCTGGGACGGCGACCGTCCCGCGTAGGTCACCGACCGACGTCGTGGTTCTGGTCCTGCTCGGGGCTCTCGGCGAGATGCCGGGGCCCGGCCGGCGCGGCGTGCTTGCCCGGCGCGCGAATCTCCGTCGCGCTCGTCGGGTAGCTGCGGGCGTTCAGGTCAACGATGCGCTGCAGCTCGGGATCCAGCGAGGCAGGGGCCGGCTCAACCACGGGCAGCGCCGACCGCGCGTGCAGCTCTTCGATCGACGCGGGCGGCGTCTCCCCCGCGTAGATCGCCCTCGCGCGCGCTTCCGCGAAATAGCCCTCAGCTGCACCTGGTCGCGCGGTGTCTTCGGTCGGCTCATCGAGTCGTCCGTCATCGATGTGAGTCGCCCCGTCGACCTCGGCGTAACTCCCGCCGTCTAGGTAGATATCAAGCTCCCGTTCAAACTTGCGTTCGCGCTCACTCTGGCGAAACTCGTCCGCGAGGATCCCGGCCGCGATGGCGTCAAACCCGTCTTCGTTGCTGGCTGCAGCGTCGGTCATTGTGTCTCCTTCGATTCGTGTTCGTCGGTGTCGTCAGCGAGAGCGCGGCGCACGCTCGATGCACCGACCTGCAGCGTTTGGGCGATGGTCGCCCAGGTCGCTTTCTCGGCGCGCATGCGCCGGGCGACCTCGACGCGTTCGGCGGTCATCACGCTTGGTCGACCACCGAGCCGGCCCCGGGCTCTCGCGGATGCGAGGCCGGCGCGGGTGCGGTCGGAGATGATGCGACCATTCATCTGCGCGAACGCGGCACAGATGTGGAAGAACAATTCACCGCCGGGGGTGGTGGTGTCGAACGGTTCCGTGAGCGATTTGAACTCCACGCCCCGCTCCCCCAGGTCAGCGACAATGGTCACGACGTCGGTCATCGACCGGCCTAGCCGGTCGGTGCTGTAGACCAGCAGAGTGTCACCACGGCGCAAGAACTTCATGCACTCGGCCAGTCCCGGCCGAGCCGCGTTCTTGCCGGTCAGCTTGTCCGAGTAGATGAACTCGGCACCCGCCGCGCGGAGCGCGTCGCTCTGCGAATTGAGACTCTGATCCTGCGTCGATACGCGGGTATATCCAACTACGCTCACGACCCGCTACCTTCCATAGCCTTTCCCAGTGCTGTGCCCCTGGCCCGGTGCCTGGTAGCCCCGTCCTTCGGCGGGACTGCCCTGAGTCGGTCGGCCAATCTCTGTCGCACTCGTCGGGAAATTCCGTTTGTTCACATCGATGATCCGCTGCAGCTCCGGGCTAAGCGGGAGCGTCTGAACAGGCGCGGGCTGCGCTCGATCCAACGTGATCTGGTCAAACACTGCCACCAGCTCCGCCGGGCGCACCCCGAGGTAGCCGGGCTCGGGGCGGGAACGCTCTGACTGCTCATTCCACACAGCCTTATCGACCAGGTGGAAGTCCAGTTCGAATGGCGATTGCTCGGCAACGTGCTCAAGAAACAGCTTGCCTGTGCGACCGTTGCCCTCTCGGCCGAAATGCGCCTGATTGATGTTCGCGTAGACGGTGGCGAGCGTTGACACGAAGTCCTCTCGCCCGATGGCGGGTAGATCCGCGGTGCGGATCGCCTCGGTGGCGTTTCGCCAGTAATGATCGATCTGGTTCGGCTGAGCAAATGGTTGACCACCACCTTTGTTCATTCCGAATGGCCTCACCTCGCCGGCCCAGTTTGGGTAGAGGTCTGAAAACAGTGCTTTGTGCAGCTGCCGGGCGTGCTCAAGGTCGAACGTCCGCTCGATGGGGATCGCACCCGATTGGATGGAATCACGAACCCGGTCCGCCACGACATATTCGACCTGCTGTAGCAACGCTCGGTCGCGGATCCCCATGACGTTCCGCATCACTACCCCTCCGCCTGGCTCCCCAACGGGGTACAGCGTCGAAGGAAAGTCTGGGAACGACGTATCGAAAGGCTCCGTGCCGGCCGTCATAGGGTGTCGGTAGAGATACCGAGTTCAGCGAAAGCGAGAACCTGGAACTGCTCTGGAGAAATCTTCTTCGTCGCCAGGAGAACAGCCAGCTCGACGTCGCGCCGAGATGCCTCACGGCCCTCGTGGGCATCGCTCCCGAAATTGCTCGCCACCCGCCGCGCGGTGGGCTCATCGACGCCCTCGAAGAGGTCCGGGTAAAGCGCTTGAACGTCATAGCCAGCGGTCATTGGAAGCCCTTTCGACAATTCTTCCCATTTTACATGATTTAGCCGAAAACGTCTAGAGTTAGCTTTCGGTAATTATGATTCCGGCAATGAGTTTTGGACAGGTGGGGCGATCGCCGTTTCCGCTAAATGCCGGCATTCTGTGATCGCTCCATGTGTGACTGTTGGCGCTTCGTGGCGGCGTTCTGTGATCGCTATGTGGCGCTATCGAACCTCAGGTGCTTCCTAATCAGGCAGGAGACCCAGGGCGCGCGCCCGCCGATAGAAGGTTGCTCGGGACATTCCGAGGTTCCGTGCGACTTCGGCGGCTGGCTCACCGCTGTCTATGAGGCTGCGAGCGTTGCGTATTCGACTGTCGGTGATGATCCGCGGGCGACCGCCCAAATTTTTGCCGGCATTGCGGCGTTTCGCGATCGAGTCGAGTACGCGCTCTCGCTTGATTTCATGTTCCATCTGACCGAGTGCGGCCATGATCGTGAACAGCATGGAACCCATGGGTGTTGCCGTGTCGACGTCGCCGCCGCCCAGGTTCAGTACGCGGAGGCCGGCGCCGCGGCCGCGGAGTTCTTCAGCGAAGGCAAGCATGTTCTGTGTCGATCGCCCCAGCCGGTCCAGAGTCGTGATGACGAGAGTATCGCCCACCTTGAGGGCGTCGAGTGCGCGGTCGAAGTTCGGCCGTGAGGCGCGAGCACCGGAAACGCCGTTGTCGACGTAGAGGTCATCACGCCGGACACCAGCGGCCAGAAGGTCCAACCTTTTGCCGGTCGGTGGATTGCTGGCGCGTTGATACGCGCGCGTAGCCGATCAGTTTCGTCACGATGCTCCTGGGTGTCTCATAACTAACGGTTAGTGTCGCGATTCAAGCAGGAGGTTACGCGACGTAGTTAAGAGACTCGCCGAGCCCCATAATTCCGCCAGTGTTGATGGGGTCTAAATGACGCTCGTGAGACGTCTCATATCCCTAGGGTTTCGAGACGCTTCGAACAGAATCCGTCCATGTCGTGCGAATCGCTGGGTTTGTGTATGCAGAGGTGCATTAGCAGCCGGCCTAATTTCCCTGAATTAGGTCGACGAGGTCCTGGGCGCTCTCATCTGGCGCAAGAGCGATTTGCACCTGGTCACCCGTCGAGACGTCCATGACGCGGACCGCCGCTTGCAACTTGTCCCCGATCTTTATGAGTAGGCGTGCCGAGTCCCCTGCCCCGACGGCCTCTTCCGTGAGCTCCTGCCAAACTTTCGCGCCGTCATCGTTGAACGTCACGTCGACCGCGCTCTGCCCGTTCTCCGCGACACTGGAATTCTTGACGCCGGCTTCTTGGAATGTGGAGGGAAGCAGCACGCTGTCGCCGTTGACCAACACGCACTGAGAGTCCGACCCCGCAGTGCAGGTGTCCGAGACCGCCATATCGATAGTTCCCCCTGTCCCCGACGATGCCTCGTCGGCACCAGCGGAAGACGAGCAGGCGCTAAGCGCAAGCAGTACAAGTGCGGCCAAGGTGAGCCTTGATGTTCGGAAAGACATGATCGTCCGTTCTCTGGGTGGGATTCAATGGCCGACACAGCCCCCACTGCGACCGTAAGGCTCCGGGTAGCTAAGCGCCAGCATCTGCTAGTTCCCGCGGGCTGGCACGCCGCCCCACTTTGGGCCGCAGAGAATCTCGGGCCACATCGACCACAGCTACGATTCCTCGAGCTGGTGTCGACACCTCAGAACAACTTCCTCGCGTCTCGTAACTCACGTGTCTTGCTACCCATGGGCGGCTTCAAGGGGTCGTAGCAACACCGTATGAGTGAGGTGTTGGTGATGGCGTCGAGAGTGGTCATGAAGGATCGCGAGAACCTGTTCTGGGATCGGGTTCGCGAGGGCATGTCGGCGGCGGCCGCATGTGAATCTATGGGAGTGAATCGCAAACAGGGATACCGGTGGATCAAGGCCGCCGGCGGACGAATACCCGTCCCGGCCGTGGCGTCGTCAGGGCACTACTTGGGCCAGGAAGAGCGTCTGCGCATCGCGGATCTGCGGCTGGGCGGCGCCGGCGTTCGCGCGATCGCACGGGATCTGGGGCGCTCCGCGTCGACCATCAGCCGGGAGCTGCGCCGCAACTCCCACCCGACGACGCGCAGCTACCGGCCCTATGCCGCGCAGAAACGCTGCGTGATCCGAGCGGGCCGGCCCAAGCCGAGCAAGCTCGACGACCGGCTGCTCGCTGCTGTCGTCGAGGAGCGGTTGCGGAAGAACTGGAGCCCGCAGCAGATCAGCGACGACCTCGCGGTCGTGTTCGCCGACCAGGCCGAGCTGCAGGTCTCGCACGAGTCGATCTATCAAAGCCTCTACGTTCAGAGCCGCGGTTACGTCGGAGTGCGCCTGCACCGGCACCTGCGACGGGGCCGATCCGCCCGGAAACCACGGGGCACACAGCTGAACGCGCCGGGCAAGATCCGCGACAAGGTGATGCTGAGCGAACGGCCCAAAGAGGCCAACGACCGGAAGGTCGCCGGTCATTGGGAGGGCGATCTGATCGTCGGATCCGCCTCCGGATCGGCAATCGCGACTCTCGTTGAACGCACGAGCCGGTTCGTCGTCTTGGTGCATCTGCCCAATGGCCACAGCTCCGGCGCACTCCACGACGGACTCATCAATGCACTGGACGGTCTGCCGGTACTGCTGCGGCGCTCATTGACGTGGGATCAGGGAACCGAGCTGGCCCGGCAGGTGGACATCACCACAGCCACCGGCGTCCCGATCTACTTCTGTGATCCCGGTTCACCCTGGCAGCGTGGCTCGAACGAGAACACCAACGGCTTACTGCGCCAGTACTTCCCGAAAGGAACCGATCTGAACGCCCACAGCGCTCAACGCCTCCTCGAAGTCGCCACTGAACTCAACGAACGACCCCGCAAAACCCTCAAACGGAGCACCCCGGCCGACCTGCTCAGCGAGCTAGTCTCGAGGAAGGAATTAGCCCCTGTTGCTTCCACCGTTTGAAACCGCCCATGGGTTTCGAGACGGCGGAGGAGCGCCCGGCAGGGATCGCTCGATGAAGAGAACGCTGACGACTAGCGTGTGACCATGAGTGAGTATCGGCGCCCCGCGATCCCAGTAGGGATCTATCGCGACGAGCAGGGCATCCCTATCGATTACGGCAATCGTTGGGGAGGGCAGTCCCCACCCGAAGACGCTTATTCGCGTCTAACTCATCTCGAGCGCTTCGCGCCACTTCACGACGTCGCCCTCGCACTCGTCGAGTGGTTGCGGAGCACTTTCGACGTTGACGTCGAGAAATCATTGAACGCCGCTGCCGACCTTTTTCTCCAGCCGCGAGATGTTGTTCAAGTAGTAAGGATCGTGCCACGGGAGCATGCAGCGGCCCCGCTCACCTTTGTCCTCTCGCGGTTTCCAGGTGTATTTCTCCACGCGGGTTCCCTACACGATTTCCATTTCCCCGCGTGCGGCTGCGACGCATGTGACGACAACGTCACGGAACTGATAGATCAGCTCGAATGGACCGTGCGTACCGTGGTGTCCGGGGGCTACTCAGAGAGCTTCGCGCCAGTGTCGGGCGATTGGATCGCATATCGGCTCGATGATTTGGGCGGTGGGATGCAAGCCGGGCGCACAAGCACCCAGGAGCTCCCCAACGAGCGGGTGGTGGCTGCGCGAACTGCGATACCGGCTTCGGGCCAGTGGAACTCCTGGCCATTACGCCCCCAACGCGATGCCAACGCCGTCCCCTGACGCGCGAACCCAACGCATCGACGAAGGTAGCTCTGGCGAAACCCTTGGGATGTGGGGTCACCCCGCGGCCCTCGGAACTCACCGACCAATGTGTGATTAGTCTCGTAACCAAGGTGCCTCATAACCCATGCGATCGAAAATGGTTCCAGCCCTGACCGCGACACCGAGCGATCAAAGAGCACCGCGCTACACCACCACCAGGGCTTGACCTTACAGGGCGGAAATCGCGAACGAATTTCCCGATGTAGTGCAAAATTAGCTCGTGCCACGTCACTTTCGAATTTTCGCAGCGTCACCCTCAGATGTCGCTGCAGAACGACTAGCGGTATTTGAAGTCATTAGTAGGCTTCCTTATGATCCCCTTCTTCGCGGCCAGATCACGCTCGAGCTCGTGTCTTGGGATGGGCCGTTCGCAGCGATTCCGCTCTTGGCTTCGATGGACCCCCAAGCGGCAATAACCGCAGGGCTCCCGAAACCTAGCGAATGTGATTTTGTGGTGGTGATCATAGGAAGACGGCTTGGGACACATCTAGGCACGGAATATGCCAAAGATGACGGTCGCCTGGTTACCGGTACCGAGTGGGAATATGAGGACGCCCTCGAAGGTAATCATGCAAATGGAACACCGGAAGTGCTTGTTTATCGTCGCTCAGGCTCGTTCAACGTTGATGTGAGTGACACTGCGCAGGTCCGCATCGTCAAGAAACAGTTCAAGCTGGTCCAAAATTTCTTCGTTCGGATGCGCTCCGAGAAACAGGGCTACAACGATTACAGCGACCCTGAGGATTTCGCTACGCAACTGACAGGCCACCTGAAGGAATTGATCAAAAGAGCGAACGTTGCGCCGCCGTCACCTGAGGAGTTGATAAAGAGCGCGCTTCGAAACGAACTGCCGCTTGATGGGATCAACTTCGAGGACATTGAAGCATTCTCTTTTGATATAACTTCAGAGCCGAATCTGCGGGGTCAAGTTGCTGATCGAATAACCGCTGCGGTCAACAACAACACAATGACTGTCAGAGCAGACCGTCTTGTTTCCATGGCGAGAAAGCTCATGAAGGATCAGACAAGAACCGTGGCAAAAGCTGGCGTAAGACTCGCGCTTGCGCTGATCAACCGAGACGACCTCGACGTGGGTGCACTTTCTGAGGCTGCGGTCCATGAGCACAAGGAAGTGAAAGCACTTGTAATAGCGTCACTGGAGCCCTTCAGCGGAAAGCCCGTGTTAGAAGTGCTCAGTCACATCGGCAGTGAACTCTCGTACTGGAAGCCCGTACAGGCCATGACTGTTCTTGTTGAGCGAGAGAGCATCAGGCTCAATGCCGCGGAGAGGGAAGTATCAATCAGAGTGTTAGATTCGCTGCTCAGTAATCCCGAGCAGTCCACCACTCAACGCCGTCTGATGGAGGCCGCCAGGGAACGCATTTCTACCAGATAGAGACTAATCGACCGATTGCCGCAATCGCGTTCGAGACCATCATGAATACGCCAGCCCCGACGGCTGCATGACTAAAAACAGACACCTCACCATGCAGCAGATCCGTTGGGCCGTGCGGGATGGCGGCACTGCCCAGGTCGGTTCGAGTTCCTCCCACAGTTTTCGTTTTCCAGTACGCCTACGGTGGCGCAAGATTTTACGAATGGACGCGATTAACCGGCGTCGAGAGCCCGCAAACGACCTACCCATGAGACGCCTCGTAACCCATGGGTTACAAGACGCTGACTACCGTTCTGAGCTAGCGACGGCAACCAGGTCGATGCGCCAAATAGTGATCAAAGAATGCCGCCACAAAGCACCCAAAGTCACACCGGAATGACGCGGCCAATCCGCGTCCGATAGACCCGTCCGAAATAGGTTCCGGTGAACGGGCGGCGGTTTCAAGCGGTGGAAGCAACAGGGGCTAATTCCTTCCTCGAGACTAGCTCGCTGAGCAGGTCGGCCGGGGTGTTGCGTTTGAGGGTTTTGCGGGGTCGTTCGTTGAGTTCGGTGGCGACTTCGCACCGCCGGCTGCTCGCTAGAGTTGGCCGATGACCAACGTGCGATACCCGCGTGCTCTCTCACCTGGCGATCAGATTTCTGTACCAGCCCCTTCAATGGGGGTTCCAGCGGACCTGCACCCAAGACTCGACCGAGGGGCGCACGACCTCGAAGCACGGGGCTTCACCGTGGTCGTAGGGGAATTCGCTCGGCGTGACGGTCTCGTACCCGCTCCAGCCGCCGAACGGCGATCGGAGTTAAGCGCTGCGTTCGCCGGCCCGGCCCGTGCGATCCTTCCTCCGTGGGGCGGCGAGCTGGCGGTAGAGCTCGTAGAGGAACTTGACTGGTCGGCACTCGCTGCCGACCCCAAATGGTTCGTCGGCTGGTCAGACATTGCCACGCTGCTCATGCCACTCACCATCACAACAGGTGTTGCAACCATCCACGGAGCAAACCTGATGGACGAGCCGTGGGAGTTGCCAAAGGAATTCCGACGGTGGACCGAAGTGGCGTCCATGTCAGTGGGGACGTCCTTCACACAGTCCTCGGCGCCGCGACGGAGGTCACGGCCGTGGGGCGCTTGGGCGGATGAGCCGCTCACCCGCGATGCAGCCTACGAAGCGATAACTACCTGGCGAACGCTGGGCAACGACCGAACCACGCGAATGCGTGGTCGCCTCATCGGCGGGTGTCTGGAAACTGTCCCTCTGCTCGCAGGCTCACCTTTCGGTGACGTTTCTGGCTTTGCAGAGCGCCATGCCCCCGAGGGCGTAATCGTTTACCTTGAAGTGGCGGGTGCAGAAGCTTCGACCGTGCTGCGCATGCTCTGGTCGTTGCGTTTAGCCGGGTGGTTCACATACGCCAAAGGAGTTCTAATTGGACGCACGACCGCCCCTGCAGTTGACGGTCTCACTCAACGCGACGCGGTAGAGAGAGCGCTAGGGGATCTGGGCATTCCCGTCATCGTAGATTTTGACATTGGCCATCAGCCGCCGCAGATGCCCCTTGTCAACGGTGCCCTTGCGGAGATCGAGCTGATCGAAGGACGCGGCCGAATCACCCAGCACCTCGTGCCATAGCCCGCTGTCGCCGTCACTGGGAGTCACACTCCAATGTGTCTTGCAACCGTTGTGACTCACATCCCATGGGCGGTTTCAAGCGGTGGAAGCAACAGGGGCTAATTCCTTCCTCGAGACTAGCTCGCTGAGCAGGTCGGCCGGAGTGTTGCGTTTGAGGGTTTTGCGGGGTCGTTCGTTGAGTTCGGTGGCGACTTCGAGGAGGTGTTGAGCGCTGTGTGCGTTCAGATCGGTTCCTTTCGGGAAGTACTGGCGCAGTAAGCCGTTGGTGTTCTCGTTCGAGCCACGCTGCCAGGGTGAACCGGGATCACAGAAGTAGATCGGGACGCCGGTGGCTGTGGTGATGTCCACCTGCCGGGCCAGCTCGGTTCCCTGATCCCACGTCAACGAGCGCCGCAGCAGCACGGGTAGGCCGTCTAGGGCGTCGATGAGGCCGTCGTGGAGTGGGGGCCCGATGATCGCCGGGTTTCACGCCCACGTGTGAACGGTCGACGGCTTGTGGAAGGCAACCGATGGGCACCTTCCTGAGCACGTTTCTCGTAGATTCCGCGGAACTTCCGGAGCTACCCGATCGTGTTCGTTCGGCCGGGCCGGTGCCGCTTTCGTCGCCATCGCCTGTCGGCGATCTTGCCGCAGACAGCATCGTAGCGACCAAGTTCATGGCCTCGCTGCTGCACTTTGTCCGCACGGGAGCGCGGGACCCGAAGGACCCCACTTCGTGCATGGTGAAAACGCTGCTGCGGCCCCTGACCGGCTCACCCGGGTCTGCACCGGTTTCCCCGATCAGTGGAGACGGAGCCACACGCTCCATGGACTGTCGGCGGTCTGTTAGCGTAACCATTGTACCGCTGTGTTCACCATGCTTGAGGGAAAGTCATCTTGGCAATCATCAACGAGCCCTATCCGGGCCGGACGACTTTTCTCCGCCTCCGACCCTCGCCATTCTCGCTGCCGGCGGGGCGCTGGCCCTCAGCGGCTGCAGCGGGGGTCGCGGCGCAGATTCCGAGACCACCGACGCACGACTGCTCGACTATTCCGGAATCGCAGCAATGAACGTCGACATGGGTGAATCCATGAGTGGTTTGCGCTTCGGCAGATCAGTCCACCTGACGGTCACACTCGAACCCGGCTACGTCATCGACGACGCGAATGCCCTGGTGGACTGGCTGATTCGAACCGGCTGGTCGGTCAACCACGACAAAATCAACGGCGGCGTCATGATGACCATTCGGGACGCGGAAGGCGTGCCCGTCGCCAGGGACTACTGGCGGACCGCCATGAACCGGTTCGGGCTGCCTGATTCGGCGACGTCCGAGTTCAAAAAGGCCAACTACGAAAAAAGGCGGAATCGTCGGTGCACGCGCACAAGAGCTTGAAAAGCTGATCGGTCCCTGGCCGGCGGATATCCCCGAGTTCACCGACGTCCTGATCGTCACGGGGTGAGTTGATGAGAGCACCGAGAATGCAAAAGCATTTCCGCCCAGTGGCACTCGCCACTCTGGCCGTTGTTGGCGCACTGCTCCTAAGCGGCTGCAGCGGAGGTCGCGGCGCCGACGCCGAAACCACCCAGACACGCCTGCTCACCTACCCCGGCATCGCCGCCTCGCGGGTCGTCGTAGGGGACTCGATGAGCGGCTTCACCGTGAGCCGATACGTTTCCCTCTCGGTCACGCTCAAGCCTGGCTTCGTGGTCGGTGACGCCGACGCGCTCGCTGACTGGCTGTTCCGAACCGCTTGGTCGGTCAACGACAAGAAACTCGACGGGGCACTGGTCAGCGTTCAGGCGGCGAATGGCGATCCGGTCGCGTGGGACTACTGGCCCGCTGCCCTGGAACAATTCGGGCTACCGCAGTCGGACGACCCGGCGGCCAGCCGGTCCGATTACGAGGTGACCGGGATCGTCGACGCCACCGCGGAGGAACTCGAGAGTGTGATCGGGCCCTGGCCGGCGGACATCCCCGAGCCCACCGACGACCTGATCGTGACGGGCTGAGACGATGAGTGCACCGAAAATGCAAAGGCGCTCCGGCTTACGGAACGCTATTTAGGCCTATGAACGTGGCAGCAGGAAAAGAGACGACGAATCCGTCGTCCGCCTGCTCAGGAGCCCTGGCTACCAGGGCGCCACTGTAGTCGCCCCATCCAACGGTCCCCGGCCAGCTAGCCAGGCCATGACTAATTGCCGCTCACGGGAAGTGCCGATCCGGTCGGCCGCGGTGGCGAGCAACACTCACGGTTGCTAACGTTCGTGGACGGATCTCAGTATCGCCACCGCCTTGGGCTTGGTTTTCACCTCCCTGCCTGCGCTGTCGTATGGCGCAGCAAAGAATCATCAAAGCACTCGTACCGCAACCCCCTCGACGCTTCATCCGTTTGACCGTCTCCGCCGCGCCCATCGCCTTATGGGCGCGACGGTCCCCCGTGCCCGGTCAAGGTTCCTCCTACGGACTCATTCTTGAATCGTCTGACCTTGTCCAACCACCGAGCACAGCGTCGAGGATCTTCGCCGTCACGGGGTCGACCAGGTCGGCCGTGACAACGTAGCTGTTTCGAGTGGTCTGCTCGTTCGCATGGCCGAGCAGTCGAGATGCTCTCGTGATACCGGCGGCCCGCTCGATGAGCGTTGCAGCGGTGCGTCGGTAGATATACGTGGTGTACTCCTCGACATCGACTCCCAGTTTGACTAGGTTTACGCGCTCGTCGGCAATGAACGAACAGAGCAAACGCTCGTAATTGCTGACGCTCAGTGTACGGCCGGACTAGGTGGCGAACAGTGACGCCTCGGGGTCAGGTTCGGCGAGGGCCAGTCGGCGGCGAACGGCCGCTGCGGCCATCGATGGGAGAGCGATGCTGCGCCGTTGTCGGGAGCGCTTCGGAGAGTCTTTGCGATGGATCCCTTCCGCCTTCGTGCTGACAATGGTTCCGTTGACGATGAGGGTCGGAGGCAGGGTCGTCATGTACACGTCGCAGCGACGCAGGCCGAGGCATTCTCCGATCCTTATCGAGGTGCCCAACATGATTTCCATGCCGTCGATCAAGATCCGGTAGTTGGGCCGCGGACCATCCTCCCGCGTGATTCTCCACTGCTGCATGAGTTTGCGGATGCTGGCGATTTGCACCGTGGTGAGTGTCGACTCCTTCTTCAGCGTTGTCGGCAAGCGCTGAACGTCGCGCACAGGATTAGCACCCATCGCGTGGTCGCGCACGGCGTAGCCACAGATGAGACTCAACACCGCGCGCGCGTGACGTGCCTTCGAGATCGATTCCTCCTCCAGAATTTCTTGGACAATGCGGTCGCAGCGCCCGACGGTGAGTCGGTCAAGCTGGACTCCCCCGCACCGCGGCAGGATAACCAGTCGCGCTGTCGTCTCATACGATTCATAGGTCGAGTCGGAATTTGTCAAGGTGAATGAGGCCAGCGTGAGTTTAGGCGGCTAGTTTCGGTTCGGCCTCCGCGACTGCGAGTTCGGCGGGTTGGTTGATCCAGGCTGGTCCGGGCAGGGCGAGGATCTTTGGTGTGGCGCTGTTGCTGAAGCGTTCTGGGTTCTGCGCGCGGGCTTTGGCTAGGACCTTGGCGCGTTCGATGGTGCGGCCCGCGGCAAGTCCGTAGTGAACGTCGGCGGGAGTGTTCAAGCCGATGCCGGTGTGGTGGTGGGTGTGGTTGTAGTCCTCGACGAAACGGCTCATGAACAGGCGTGCTTCGCCGAGGGTGCCAAAGCGTTCCGGGAACACCGACGCGAACTTCAACGTCTTGAACCACGCCTCGGAGTACGGGTTGTCGTTGCTGACCCGAGGCCGCGAATGCGACTTCGTGACCTCCAGATCGGAGAGCAAAGCGGCCACGGTCTTCGATGTCATCGACGTGCCCCGGTCCGCGTGAACGACGTGCAGAACGCCGTGGATACCGAAGGTCTCCTTCATCATCTCCAGCGCAAGCTCACCTGATTCTGAGGCGTGAACGTAGGCGCCGACGATGTAGCGGGAGTAAATATCGATCATCACGTAGCAGTCGAAGTAGCGGCCCTTGACGGGCCAGGCGGCGGCGTCCCTTGACGAGCTTGTTCGCGGCCAACACCCGGTAAATCGTGGAGATCGACGCCAAATACACGCCCTGATCCAGCAGTCGGGCATAGATCTGGATCGGCGCCAGATCGACCAACTCGGGCGACGTGACCAACGTCAAGATCTGGGCCCGCTCAGTCGCGCTGAGCTTGTTCACCGGCACCACGACTACGCGTCGAGTCGGGGTTTGCACGAGTGTTCGTGTCGCGGTCGCCCGGGAAACTCCGGTCAGGCGCGCTGCGGTGCGGGTCGGAATGGTCGCGGCGGTGAGGTCGCGGTAGACGGCCATCAGGATTTCGCGTGCGGGGGTTCGTCCCGCGAGCTCTTGGACAACTGCTCCAAGAGCTCGTGTGCTTTTCCCATGATCGTCAGCGCCACTTCCGTGGTCGCTAACCGCTGCTCAGCCTGCGACAGCTGCCGGCGCAGCTTGGCGATCTCGGCTTGCTCTGCGCTCAACCGGCCGATCTTCTCGCCGGGCTGTTTGCCCTCGAGGACTCCCGCGTCGCGCAGCTTTCGCCACTCGGTGATCTGCGAGGAATAGATGCCCTGCTCCCGCAAATACGCGCTGCCCTCGTTGCGGGTGATGGCGTCGCCATACGCGGCCAAATGCTCAAGCTTCTGCGCCGGCGTGTACGACCGGCGGGGCGTGGGACCACCGGACCTGGGGCCGGGACTGCTGTTACTCATGGAACTATCGTCGCGCACGACGATCACGATGGGCTGGACATGATCGGGGACTTCCTGGTTCTCGCCCTACATCAAACGGCGAACTTGCTCTGAGCTGCTGGCCTCACCTAACCCTGACACGTAGGGGTGCCGCTCCGGTCGCGAGCTGGTAGACGTACTGCTGCGGGCGCATGACCCTTTGGCCGTCGCCTTCCTTGGTCCAGAATCGGCCGTAGCCGTCATCGGCTATTGCGCCGGTCCAGATCCAGCAGTCATCGGTGGCGGGGCATTTGACGACGTGGGACCAGAACCGTTCGGGCTCTGTAGCTTTCAGTTCTCCCCGTCATGGCCTGGGTCTAAGCCGTCTCTTTCACTTCATCGAACCAACACACGACGCCATTCGCAGCTTGGGCCTTGCCGACCAGGTCGGCCGTCTCCGAGGCGGAGGCCGCCGCAATTTTGAGAAGAAGCGTTACCTGCTCGCTGGCACCGGCGACCGTAGCGGGAACACCGTAGAGACTGTGTCCGTCTGTGCCATTGCAATGGGTGCCCTCGACTGTATCCCTGTGCCAGGTCGCCAAGTGTGTGTAAACCTGAGCAAGCGACTGCTGTGCGACTTGAAGGACTCCCAGCAGCTCGTACGAATCAGAGGGGCGCGGCACGGTTCGCGTGGCATGTGCAAGCGACCGGGCGACCTCGGCCAGCTCATCCGCAATCTCGATCTGTGAGCCGTCTTCGTTAGCTGACATTGAGTCTCCTGGTCGATAGTTCTAATGGGTGATCTGGTGCACGCGCTGATATGAGACGCCAAGCACTTCGCCGATATCGCGGATCGTGTAGCCGTCCGTCTCTTGGCGGCGCGCGACAGCGCGCCGGAGCCGCCCGCGGAACAGTATTTATCCGGACACAGAGGTATCCGTTCCTCGGGCTAGGCGCTCTGTCTGAGCGTGATACTTGGCATGGCGCTCCGCTGTTTCAATGATGATCGACCAAGGCGAGCCGTCACGCCTCGATAACATCGCCGCGTTTTGCCAGACGTATAGCCACAGGCCGCACATGGCCTCGTCGACCGCGGCCGGGGACTTCAGGTAGTGATTGCAGATCGCAAACGTCGGAACACTCAACTGATCGTAAATCAGGCCGAACGCAGCCTGACTGCCCGAAGCCATACTCAGCATCAGCTTCTGTTGATCGGATACCCCGGTCAATGGCGTCACCACACTATTCCGCTTCGAACGCCCACATTGCACATCACTGCGCTACACAGAGAACCTCCGCTGCTGGAATGCGTCGGCTCACGGCAGCCGAGAAGCAAAAGGTTGTGACCGGTCGATCTACACCCGACGCCGGTTGAGGTGCCAGGCCCGTAGCACGCGCCGCCGGCCCGTTCCGGCCCCACTCTTGCCGTAAAAACCACGCCCTTTAGAGGGACGTGACCCGACTGCAGCTGAATTACCGTCGACATGAACGCTGCAGTATTTCCTCCTGCTGGATACAAAACCGAATTCCCCCAGTTTCCCCTGACGCTGCCGGTATTTACCGACGGTGCACCGATGCGTGCACTGCCCTGCACACAACTCACCGTACTCCTGGGCCCATTGAGAGCCCTTCCGATCGAGACTGACGTCAACATCAACGGCGATCAGCTCGTCGATGTCGACCAGAGCAACAACTGGCATCTCGATTCAGGTATCCCGGCCGACGAACAGACTGGCGAGGCCACCTATGCCAGCGACGACCTCGACCGCAACCATCTCGTCCGTCGCCAGGACCCGGTCTGGGGCGGCGCCGCAAACAACCAGGCAAGCTAGGGCCGACACCTTCGCCTACACGAAAGCCGCCCCGCAATCCGGTCATTCAACCAGTCGAAATCGGCGGCAATCCCCCGCCACTTGAACCCTCCCGGAGGCTCCAGAGGCCCACCATGAATATCGCCAGCCTCACCGGACTCGACCTGGCCGATCTGTCCAATCTGTCCGAAGCGGACGCCTGGGAGCAAGTTGCGAACGCTCAATACTCAAAACGAGGCGGCAAGCTAGGCGCGCCGTGACCGTCGAGAACTGCGCACCGCTGATGGAGCGCAGCCAGGATTTGACAGAGCGTCGCGTCAGGGTGTCAGCTATGGGCAAGCGCGGGTTTGAGTAAGAAGACACTCGCGTGCAGGAGCGCTCATGAAGCTACACAGCCACGTCGTCCTAAGCCACGTCGCCCAATGACCATCATTGCCACTCCGCGCCAGGTTTTTGACCTGGTCGACTCTTTGCTTTCGGACACGTGGCCCGTTCTTGACCAGGACGCCGTTGCTCTCCTCGAGAGGCACTCCTGCGACGTGCTCCTCGCGCATCGGAACCGGGAGCGCGCGGTTCGGGTAGGGCGTTGGCACTGCCCCGAGCTGGACGTGTGGGGTGCGTGGACGGCATGTCCCCCGCACGGGATCGGGCTCAGCGTTTACCTCCTAGATACCACCGCAACGGGCCCAACTATCTCGCCAGGCTACGGCGCCCTCATCAACGAGTTCACCACTCGGCTGGGAGCACCGGAGATCATCGACCGCAATCCCCGCAGCCCGCACACGATGTGGAGTCGAAACCACCTCGCCGTAAGCGTGGACTCATACGCCCAAGAACAACAGTGCCCCCAAATCAAACTATCCATCCAACCAGTTGCAACAGCCCTCCCCCACGAAGTCAACAACGCACCCCACCACCTCGATAACCACCACAGCCACGGCAATTGAAGGCTCGGGATGGATTCGACCCCAGCCAGTGGACATCTACCGGGGTGCCTATTTCCGTGGAAGCCGCTCAGGCCCGGGTACGCCGCCGTTAGCTCTCTTTTACATTGGGGCTGCGGCATCAGCTTTCATCTGGGTGCCCTAGATAGAAGATTCTCTGCAGGCTGGAGTCGTCGGCCGTGGGCTGGCGGCTACAGCTCGGTAGGGTATCGGCCTGCCAGCCGGACAAGCCCAGTGTCCTGTGGGATGTGCACCTCGACGTAGATAACGAAGTCGCAGCCCGACGCATTACTCTCAGTCCATGCCACGACCCGCTCCGGCGTCGCCTTCAAGTCCGCGACAAGAACGTTGCCGACCGACGTGCCGGCCGCAAGGCAAGCAACCCTGGACTTTTAGTTCAGGCGAGGGCGCTCAAGCGAACCTTTCAATCGTTCCATCTATAACGAGAGCCCGTGATGCACGACACCATCAGCGATGTCATGCAGCTTCGAACTGCTGGCGCGCGCGTAGGTGCGGAGCAAGGAGAAGGCTGCATCAATGGACACCCCGTGGCGCTGCGCCAAAACACCTTTAGCTTGCTCGATGAGTATCCTGCTCTTCAGCGCTTGCTGTAATTGACCGTTCACCGTGCCTTGATTGCGGATGGTTTGCTGCTGGACGAGGCTGATCGTCGCCACTTGAGCCAAGGCCAACGCCAACGCTGCGTCCTGGTCGCTGAACGGTTCGCGGGCGGAACTAAAGAGGTCAAGGCTCCCGAAAGTGTGACCGCGCAGGCGCAAGGGGAAAACATGCGCGGCATCGAATCCCTGCGACAGGGCAATCGCAACAAACTGAGGCCACCGTCCGGATTCTTCGGAGAGATCAGAAACCTCTACAGGTTCCCCGGAAGCGAAGCAGTCCAGACATGGGCCTTGATTGTAACCAAGCTGAGCCTCTTCGACCTCGCTCGTACGCTCGTTCGAAGACGCCACAACGTGAAGAACACCACCGCTATCGGCTAAGAGAATTCCGGCGTCTGTCGCCGGCGTGAATTCGGTGCTGGCCTGGACGAGGATGTCCATGGTGTCGACGACGTCGCGGCCCGCACATACTGAGTCAGCGAGGAGCACAAAAACGTCTGCAAGATCAACTTCGCGTTGTGAAGACGCCATGCATCCAGAGAGTATAGTGCGATCACGCCGGCCGTAAAGGGGTTGCGCTCCACAGCCAAAGGCCCTATGTGGATCATCGAACTGTGCTGCTGGTTCAGACTGGCTCATCGAGCTGAGCAGTCCCGTTCGTCAGCCCAGCGATCCACGACTGAACAGCCGCAGTCCCCACCAGCACGCCCCTGTCCTCACCGAGCCCGTTCACGGGCAACCCGTTGAGGGTCCTATCTGACCGGTATCAGAACTCAATCGCTAGACGATCGTGCAACAGCCTTGAGCGATCCAAGAGACGTCGACGGTCCGTGATCTGCAGCGATCATCCCTATCGACGTCACTTCTTTCGGCGTACTTCCCGCGCCTCACCGTTAGAATCCGGTCTTCGGGCTTGCCGGATGTACAGGTCAGGTCTAGCTAACCACTACGTTCACGGATGCTGCCGAAGACCACGGATGCAACTGCACTGACACGGTCCCGCCCCAAGAAGCGGTACGAGAAATGGTCACCTGCCAGTCGATTAACGGTCGTGTTCTGCTAGTCACTTTCGATGACGGCGCAGCACTCAGAGCCAGCGAAGGGGCCTTCACTTCAGGCGGTTCAGAGGACCAACGCTCTGTCACCTACGGGAATCGTTGGCTGGTTGTTGGATCGAACGAGTCCGATGTCACGGATCTTGCCGAGACGCTGGAATAAGGCCGTGACCAAGGAGTAAGTAGTAGGCGATGCCCCTCCCCGGCGGGGCATTCTCCGTCATGCCTGTCCGATAGGGGATCGTTCCGCGGCCACTGCCCCGTGCCTTACGCTGTGGGCCGGCGTGCGCTATTTCAACCCCGATGTTCTGCCGGTGGCAGGCTGAGCGCAGGACGAGCGGGCGCGGTTCTAACAGGACCGTCATGCCTTCCTGGTGATACTTCGCGCTTTCCTTGACCTCTCTTCGGGTGCCGTCCGAGACTAGGGTCGGGCCTTACAACCGAGTGGGGCAGAAAGCAGACACACCGTGACCGATGAGGCCCAAGAACAGTTCAAAAACTCTCCCAGTTGGGATAACCCTCAGGTGCATCAAGCGACCGGCGTTATCGTGGCGCAAACCAGCGCCTCCCCCAACGAGGCGCTAGGCCTCCTGATCGGGTATGCGGAATCGACGGATGCCTCTGTAGATCAAGTAGCGGCCGATATCCTCGCCTACAAGATCACGTTCACTTAAGCCCTCAACCGCCGATCTGCGGCCACCACAGGTAGGTGCTCTCTGCTTTCACCCCAGCGAGGAAGCCTCCGGGCAACTAAGGGCGCTATGCTCTCTCGAGCTCATCGGCCGCTGCCCGAAAAGCCTGAGCGAGGTTTCTGTGCTCGCCTTCCCCGGAAAGCTGAATCGTAAATTCTCTAGCCGAGTCGAACTCTCGGATCTCCTCACCCAACCAAATATTTCCTCCTCCCACGTCGAAACGCACCGAAGAACTCCCTGAGTTCCCATTCAGTGCGGAATTCCGGGTCACAACCACATCCAACTCCGCAAACCCAGGAAAACTGAACTGTGTTGTTCGGGGATAGTCATTACTCATGGAGAAAGCATGGCATCTTCAAACCATGCTCATAGGGCGGACCGCCTAACGGCCGCTCCGCCATGCCCCCGCGTGAGCAACGCCTGCACAGACCTACAGGTCGCCCTATCCGCCCGACAGACAATAGCCGTGCACAATCGTGACGAACGTCAGTCAGCGTTGCGGCTCATCGTCGCTCTCGCCGTCCTCGTCGTGTCGGGGTGGCTCATAATCGTCAGTGGTGCCTTGGGGTACTTCCTTGACGCCGGCTAGCCTCATCCACGAAGGCTCAGAGGAGTGACTGAAACGCCCGATAGGGGATGGGGCACCGGCCACGTTGACAGTGACGGGCGTGGCAGTATCAGGGCATGAGTGACGTGCCCCTTGCCCTTCCCGTTCTCTCCGGTGAGCGTGTCCGACTTCGCGAATGGCGCAAGTCCGACGTCGCTATCGTTCAAGAGGCGTCCCATGATCCCCTCATCCCGGTACTGACTACCGTCCCGGATACGGCAGGTGAACCCGAAGCGTTGGCTTTCATCGAGCGTCAGCACGACCGGCTTCGCGCGCGGGCCGGCTATGTCTTCGCAATCGCGGACCAAGACGACCGCGCGGTTGGGCACATCGGCCTCTTTTTCCGTGCTGGCGCGGGCGCACGTGCCAGCGTAGGTTATTGGATCGGGCCCTCCCAGCGTCGCCTGGGATACGCTGCGGATGCCCTCGCCACCCTGACGGCATGGGCGATTCAACTCGATGAATTCGATCGGGTGGAGCTGTACGTCGAGCCATGGAATGAAGGTTCCTGGCGAGCAGCGGAGCGTGCCGGATACGCACGTGAGGGTCTTCTGCGTGCATGGGAACGAGTAAATGGCCACCCTCGGGACATGTACATATACGCAAGGCTCACTGACCACGCCCGCAGTGCCGCTGATCTGTCGTCTCGATAGCCGATCAACTGGCGGACACTCCCGCAGCCCTCGCCCCGTTACGGACGTTCGCCTGGCGCTGCGCCACGGCGTCCGCCGCACGCACTTTGCGCGATTTGAACTCGCACTCGGACTCCCACGGGCGCTACCTTCTGACCACCGCCGACTTCTCAGTGACGTCTACAAGATCACTCGCGTTCCGTACCTGCTTGTCGCCTGCTCAGATCATCCCGGTCGTGTCGGTTCGCGTCTGTCGGCCTCCTCGTAGTGCTGGCGGCAGGTGGCGTGATTCCAGCACGTTTGAAGGCAGCAAGATATGGTGCGGTTGAGTCCCGGGCTCGGGAACGTAGAGCGTCCACGGTGCGCTGCAGTTCCACTTTCTTGTCGGTAGCTGGCTCGCTGACAGGCTGAATGATCGTGGTAAACATCAATCGCAGCCCTGTGAGATCCTGTTTCTCCATCGCGTCACGGGAGGCCCGATCATTGACCGCGCCCGTCACGTTGCGCCAGTCCATTTCGTAGCCGGCTTCCCGCGCCACCTGGGTCCACATAATGCGTTGGGTGCGCCCGTTGCCCTCGCGGAACGGGTGGAGGTAGTTCACTTGGTCATAGTGGTGGGCGAGTTTGTCGACGAATTTCTCTCGATCCAAGCCGCGCAAATAGTTATCGTCGGCGAGTTCTTGGAATGCGAACATGGCCCCCGTCTGCAGGCGGGATACCGGCATGAAGAATTCCGCGGTTGCGTCGCTGCCCTTCCGTATGTCGACCGTGCGCAGCTGGCCGGCCCAGTCGTAGACGTCCTGGAACAAGCGCTGATGAATCAACTGCAGGTGCCGCAGATCCGCCGTTACTTTCACCGGGCGCTCTACAAGCTCAACCGTGCGCGCAAGTCCGTAATCGGCCTCTGCCGCGTTGAGTACCGATTGAGAGGTAGCGCCGATGCGGTTTCGCAGCAGCCCTGTCGCGGGGTCTATATAAGGATCGGCGAAATCAGCCAACGTTGTGGCGAGTGCCGATACGAGCGATCAGCTCGTCAACATCGATCGACCCGCGCGCGTAATCGTCGGCATCTGCTCGAGTAGCTGCGGTGACCGTCAGCCCCTCCATGGCGGCACTGTGCACGGCATCCTCAACTGCGCGCTCACGTAGAGCATGTGCAACTGTTCTGCCGGTAGTCGACGTGCTCACGAGTACCTCCCTGGTAGCGCGTCAAGTCTACCAAATATGGCCGAGACCCGCTGATTTACTGGTAACCATCACCCTGATCGTCGTCTCGTACCTGTCACAGATCGTCGCCGCGATGACCGACGCCGGACTGACGGGACCTGCGGCGGATAGCGACTCGCCCATCGAAAGGAAGCCGACACCGGACGAATCGGATTCTCGCGCTCAATAGGGGACGTTGACGCACGCCAGCGTCGTAGGTGTGTGTGATGCTCGGCACAACTTGCATCGCCTCCATGGAAGGACTTGGCATGACAGCTCCGAACCTCTTTTTGATCTACGTCTCTGACGTGGAACGCGCAACGGTGTTCTACTCCGAACTTTTTAACATCGAGCCAGTGACGGTGACACCCCGATATGTCCCGTTTCAGGTAGCACCGGGCGTGTTGTTTGCGCTGTGGAGCGGTCGTGGCGAGACCGTGACGAGGCAGACACCGCGCAGTTCGGAATTGGGGCTGATGGTCTCGGTCGACGTTGACGACGTATTTGCGGAATGGAGCGCGAAGGGGGTGACAGTCATCGAGGAGCCCCACGACGACGTCTTCGGGCGGACTTTCGTGGTCACAGACCCGGACGGGAATCTGATACGCGTTTCCCCCGTTGACTGACCGGCTTAAAGGTCCGTTTGGGGATGCCGGTCGGTGGATTGCTGGCGCGTTGATACACGCGCGTAGCCGATCAGTTACGTCACGATGCTCCTGGGTGTCTCATAACTAACAGTTAGTGTCGCAATTTAAGCAGGAGGTTACGCGACGTAGTTATGAGACTCGCCGAGCCCCATAATTCCGCCAGTGTTGATGGGGCCTAAATGACGCTCGTGAGACGTCTCATATCCCTAGGGTTACGAGACAGTAAGACGACGAGCTCGTGCGCATGGCGCCCCGTCATCGGGCTTAATGTCGGGACAGTCAAACGAGTACCGTCACAATTTGGGAGTGTCGGAAGCGCCAGCCTCCGCGCGAGTACCCGTTGGAGGTCCGGCCCACGTGACTTTGAAGTCGTCTCAATGCGATCCTAGAAAATGATCCCCACGTGTGCGGCGATCCATCTGGCGCAGAGCCTGTCAGTGGCTCCGCCTACAGTGATGACATGAAGCTTCTCCTACTTTCCCGATTTCTCGGCGCTGTTCCAGATTTCCTCAGCACATTGAAATCAGACTCTCTCTCGGACATCCGTATCGCTTATATCAATGACGCAGCCAAGCCGCTCGGTGATGCTCCATTTGTTGAGCGGGAACGTCTTCAGCTTCAAAGTTTGGGATACACGCTCGTCCCGCTGACGATCGGAGACGGTACCGCTGCTGATTTTTCTGCCGCACTTGATACCGTCGATGCGGTCTATGTAGCCGGTGGTATGGCTGATTGTCTGATGGCCATTCTGCGCAGCACAGGCACTGACGAAGTCCTGATCGAGCGGGTCCGCGCAGGGCTGCCTTACATCGGAGCCAGCGCCGGCGCTATAATTACAGGGAAAAGCATTGATACAGCGATTGCACTCGACGGCCACACGGACGGAACGTCCTTGGATGATCTCAGCGGTCTCGGACTCGTGGATGCGGTGATTCTGCCTCATGCTGATGGTCAGCTGCCGCCGTACCCGCCGGAGGTAATCGCTGAGGTGGCTCGTCGGCTGGACGGAATGCTCGGACTGACGATGCTGCCGGATGACGCCGCCCTGCTTGTAGAAAACAAGGATGTGCGTATGGTTGCCTCTCCCGCCACTGCGTAGTCCTTTGTCCTATACAGCACCGTTTTCCTGCTGCTCACAGGGATGCTGGAGGGACAATGACCTTAATCAGCCCTGCCACAGTGAGCGTTCCCGTTGTAGGGCGAGAGTGCCCGGCAACGGGAACGGTAAAGAGCGGTTGTTCAGCGTCCGGTTCCGAGCTGTCGCTGGACAGTCCGATACACAGTCAAGCGAGCGACGTTGAACAGCTCGGCAATCTCTGCTGTCGAGTGAGTACCGGCGTTGTGCACCTCCACGAGAAGTTTCTGTTGAGTGTTCGACAGCTTCGGTTGTTTCCCACGGAGTCGCCCTTACGCTTTCGCGACTTGCATGCCTTCGCGCGTTCGGGCACGAATCAGATCGGATTCGAACTCGGCAACCATGGCGAGCACGTTAAACAGGAGTCGTCCGACAGGATCATTGGGGTCGTGGACGGATTTGCTGTGCAGTCTTCCGCTCACACCGCAAGCCTCCCACAGCGACGCACACGCCGGCACCGAGCCGAGCCGGACAGCCGCGGAGCCCTGTGGATCAAAACCACGCCCCGCCCAGCTGACGAGGAAAAAAGTGGATGGCCGTTGCATTGGCCGCGGCTGGGCGTCTCGAAACCCAAGCGTCTCGTATCCCATGGGACACGAGACGCAGGAAGTCGCCTGTTGACGTGACTAGAGCCACGTGACTTGTCGCGCATCTGGACCTGTCTCGCATCCGTAGGGTTACGAGACATTTCACGCCTCGTTTATTGCGCCTCGCGCATCGTCGTCTTAGGTACTCGGTTGCGCGAGTTTCCGTACTCGACTGCAGCCGCTCATCCCGTTCCTCCCGCCCTCTTCCACTCATGGCTAATTAGCAACTGCAACGCTCACTCCGTCCTTGTCACGGAAGGCAGATGTTCGACGGCGGAACGATAGCATGAGCCATCTATTCGATCGGGGGAGCACGATGCAAGACGGCTTCATGACTGACCCCACGCTGTTGGGTTCTCTAGACGGTCAGCAGTATCTCGTACTCCGACCCGCTAGCCACGTCGCCACGTTCTACGCGGCAGAGCAAGCGACGATGCGCAAATCACTTCCGAGTTCGATCACTCACCCGAATACGGGACACGTCACGCTGCGGGGGTTCTATGAGCCAAGCAGGGTGCACGAACTCAAGAGCACCCTGGAGGCATGGGCGAAGCGACAGGAACCGATTGAGGTGCGCGTCGATCGAGTCGACGGCTTCCCTACTCCGTTTCAGGTGCTCATCGCCCGGCTGCAACGGTCTGATTCCCTCATCGATGCCTACTCGAGCCTCACAACCAGGCTGGACGACGCCGACTTCTGCCGCATTGGCGAGCTCCCGCTCGAAGAATGGGTGTTCCACCTCTCACTCATCTACTGCAACAGCCTCAGCGAGGCCGATTGGAGGAAGACACACACCGAGAACCAGCGAAAGGTGGAGGATCACCCACACGAGATACTGACCCAAGCGGAGTTCGTCTGGTACGAGAATGGCGTCGAGCGCGCGGAGGTTCTGCCGTTCGGCGGCCCCGCCCCGCAAACATTCTGAGGAGGGGCCGCCGCACCCTCATCCTTCGAGCAAGGGTCATCGGGCCCTCGTCAAAAACAACGTCTCACGTTGGCTACTTCCCGTCTCAAGTTCCAAGCCGTGCCCGCCCGTCCAACGCGGCCGGGAAGTCTCAGCCGACGCAATCGACAGTTCCGCCTCTTGGGCCACACCTTCAAAGCACCACTGCTACCCGTACGACAAGCCGTTCTCGCTCTGGCTCACGGGGAGGACTGAGCGGCGAGCTTGATGTCCGTCTCCCCGTGAGGAGACCCGGGCACGGCCAGATCTAACCCCACCGCGCACCGTCAGGTGTGTGAGGCGTCTCGCAATCAAGCTGCCTCGTATCCCACGGGATACGAGACACACCAGATCGCTCCTGTGCACGCCATGAGCAGCAGGTGACTTGTCTCGTATCCAGACCAGTCTCGCATCCGTAGGGTTTCGAGACGGATTTTGATGGTTGCGACCGTACGCCTCGACGCTCACAGCTTTTGGCTGTCTCGCGATCGGTCAGCTCACGTCCTACCGTCTAAGCGCCGGTCGCGGCGCGCCATCATCCAGACGCCGTAGAACCCGGCAAAGACCAGGAGTGCGAACAGGGAGCTCATTCCCACAGATGCCCAAAAAGGGTAGAGCGCGCTTGCGAATGGGTTGTCCTCGGTCTCGCAGAAGATCTGTGTGGGGAAGGTTGACCGGTTGATGTGTGTGAGGTGACCGGCTGTGAGCCCAATGCACTGCGAGTAGACATCTTCAGAACTCGGAAATGTCAAGATGTACGGCCAGAGGGCAACTGCGACAAAACCCCCTCCGGTAAGCGCTGCGCCCACCCGTACAGCGTCGGGTCCATCGAGGACACGCCTGCGCCTCTTGATTTCGTGGTCAGTCACTCGTGCATCCTAGTCGCGGCCTTCACGATCGGAGCGTGGGTGAGACGTCGCATATCCCTAGGGATACGAGACACTGCACGGTGTGAATGGCGCCGGCTTGCATGTGCCACCCGGTGTATAGGATCAAGGCCACAATGAATCTTTCGTCCGTATCCCGCAAGCGTTTAGCCCAGAGGAGCGTAGATGCCCGAACACCCGGGAAACGACCAAGACGCAGCCAAGCTTTCATCCTTGGAGAAGGCCCAACGCATAGTTCAATCGTTAACAGGCGCTCTCTCCATAGTGCTCCTGTATACGATGACGTTTCCGATTCCTATGGCCGTCAACTGTGTCGTCCTCGTAGGTCTGGTCTGGGCGAGCCTTGTCCTAGATCGTCGCATTAGGGTACGTGGAGGCAAGGGCGGCAATTACGTCTGATCGGTGTGGTTGGTCTCGCAATCAAGGTGCCTCATATCCCATCGGTTGCGAGACGTAGGTGCGGCCGCATATGCCGCCGACGACGGAACAAGGGAGTGCCCAGCCGTGCGTGGCGAGAACCCAGATCGTGAGCAACTAGGCGTTCGTCTATCAGGCGGGCGCGTCCTTTCATCTCGGGCGACCGTTCAGAGACACTGTGACGAGCTGTCCCCGAGACCGAGGATACGAAAATGGTCCTACGTGTGTTTCGACACGGCGGCCCTGCTCGTTCAGGTCTCGCTGCACCGAGAATGATGCCTCGCTTACCTAGTGGTTCGAGGAGTCCTTCGTTTGGTATTCGATCTCGCGCAGGATCGCCCCTTCGTACTCTCCCGAGCGAACATGAAAGTGACTTCGGGGATGAAAGGGGCGAGCACCCAGCCAACGAACTCCTGCGTGACTGTCCGCCTCAAGAATTGCCGTCTCGGCGGAGCCAATCTCTTGGACGTCTCAATTTCCCACCCAACACCCTTTCACACGACGGTGGAAGGTGACATCGTCAGAGCTACGGACCAAATGTGTCCGCAGCTTGAGTTCCCGCAAACCGCACAAAAGGCGACTGGGACCCGACCGGGTTGAAGGTCGTCGGTGGACCACCTGTCACCCCGCAGTGCCTTAAGGAACGCCACACGATGCTCGACTGAAAGGTCCATCTGAAGGGGCGCGCACATCATGTCGAGCGTGTCAGGTGGCGCTGCGCCGTCATCTAAGTTCAGCGACACCAGGAGCCGATCAAGTAGCACACCGTTTATGGCGATTTGACTCGCCGGCACGGTGGTTGCCCTCCTCCGCGACAAGGCCTCCACTGTTGTGTGGACAAAGCTCAAGGAGTCCTCGCCAGTCATACCGTACACACTATGCCCCCTCCGAATGAGCCCGGGGACGGCCACCACACACCACACACCCCAGAGCGCAGGTTCCGGATCCTCAACCGGAGTAGCAGCCTGACAGACGGACGTCATGGAAGGGTCGGGTGTCTCCTAACCCAACTGCCTCACAAGCCATGGGATACGAGACGTCGGGAGATCGCCTTTTCAGGCGACGCGCGGCGGGGGACGTGTCTCGTATCCGGACATGCCTCGCATCCTTAGGGTTTCAAGACAGCAGGCGTCGAGGAGTGTCCGAGAGTTGCGACGGTTCGCGGACGGTCCGTTGATGGATTCAAACCATGCAACTGACTTCATTGCCGCCGAATCAGCGAAAGGAGCTGTGCATGCAGGGCTTGCAGACTAGCGGGTCGGCTGACGAACGCCCAGTAGCTCTTGACAAAGAGGCTGTTCGCGCAAAGGATCAGCGGCAGAATACCCGTTCATTTTTTCACTCCGAGTATGTTTTCGAAACTACCTCCTAGTAAGGGATTTTGATGAATAAGAAAGCAGCACTTTTGTTTGTGCCAGCGTTGGCTTTGGGCGTGGCCGTATTGACGAGTGGCCCCGCCGTTGCGGCCACAGGCGACGCGTCCTACCAGGGAACGCTCGATTCGATTAACGGAAGTAATGGCAGCGGTACGATTTCCATCCAGGTTTCCGGTGACCAAGCAACGGTTACCGAGACCGTCAGCGGACTGGCCGAGACCTTCGACGGTAAGCCGTATCCGCACGTGCAGCACATCCACATCGGAGCGCAGGGGGTATGCCCTACCACGGCAGCTGACACCGACGGAGATGGTGTGATCAGCACGACCGAAGGTCAACCGTCCTACGGAGAGATTGGTACGACGTTGTCCACCAGCGGTGACACGAGTCCGGCGGCCGGAACTGATCTGACGGTTGCCGGGATGGGTGCAAGCTTCACTTACAACCGCACCTTCACGTTGGATGCTGCCACCGCGGCTTCACTAGAGGCAGGCACGGCAGTCGTGGTGGTCCACGGTCTCGACCCGGCCACGTTGTCTCAAGCAGCACAGGACGCGCCAAGCGATTTGGTTCCGAGTCTGCCCCTGGCGGCTACGTCACCGGCTTTGTGCGGCGCCCTGAGTGCGTCGCAATCGAATATGCCTAATGGTGGCGTGGAAACCGGCGGTGGCAGCACTTCAAGCGGTGCTGACATTGGCCTTCTCGCCCTCGGTGCCGGGTTCCTGACCGCGGCAGGTGGCGCGCTTGTGGTTCGTCGACGTCTCGCCGCACGCGGCTGAGATCGGTTCGATCCCCGGTGACTATTCCGGCTGAAAAGCGTCGTCGCGGTAGCCGTCTGGCTACCGCGGCGGCGGTTCTGTGCGTCGCCGTCGGCTGCACGGCGACCGGTTTCGCCCTATGGGGCAACCCCCCTCCTCCACGACCACCAGCCTCGGCTGCCGTGGCGCCCCCCGCTCAGAAGCCCGTCTCCGTTACGCCCTCACCGGAGCCCATCCCCGTGCCACCGGCTCCGCAGGTTGACCCGGTTGTTGGCCCGATCATGACCGCCTCCGAGCCCACCCAGATCAACATCCCCGCAATTGACGTGGACTCTGTCCTGATGCAATTGGGACTGAATCCGGACGGCACGGTGCAGACGCCGTCGTTGGACGAAGCTTCTCCTGCCGGCTGGTACACCGGTTCGCCCACCCCCGGCACGATCGGACCCTCGATCATCTTGGGTCACGTCGACTCCAGAGTGCAGGGGCGCGCGGTGTTCTACCGACTCGGCGATATGCGTCCCGGCGATGAGATTTTGGTTACACGAGCCGATGCAACAGTGGCTGTATTCGTGGTCGATGGAGTGGAAGAATATCCGAAGGATAGCTTTCCGCAGTTCGCCGTTTACGGCAACACCGACCACGCGGGACTACGGCTGATCACCTGCGGTGGCGAGTTCAACGAAACCACTCGTACGTACCCAGACAACGTAGTTGTCTACGCCAGCTTGGTGTCCGACCATGCGGCGTAGCAGAACGAAGACGCGTATCGATAGAAGCGACTGGCTGCTGCTTGCGATCGTGGTGGCCTCCACAGCTTTGCTAGCTGGCTGCGCCGCTACCTCCTCCGGTGCCGAGAACGCAATGGCACCCGGAATGTCAATGCCAGGCACCTCGGCCTCCCCGATTCCGCAGTCGAGCTCGGCAGGCAGCGCGGCGGCAGTGCCGTCCGCAGCATCACAGATGATTTGTGGCACCGAAACACGCGACAACATCACACGTGCGCTGGCCCTCGCCGAACCGCCACACTCCGTCGACAGCTGGATCAATCGTCAATACACCTGCATTTACCATCTGACTGATGGAGAATTCGTGATCTCGGTGCAGGAATCCTCGGACGCAGCGTCTGCCCGTAGCTACTTCGACACGATGCAAGGAAACCTTGCCTCAGTCCAACCCATTGAAGGACTCGCGAATCTCGGATTCCCCGCGTACGAAACCGCAGACGGCGTGGTCGTCTTCCTCAAAGACAACATGACATTACAAGTTGACGCCAGAAAGCTGACGGATATGATCGGGCCGCATGGCATAACCCGCACCGCATTCTCCTATGAAATAGCTACTACCATCCTCGCCTGCTGGACCGAACACTAATCCGGCCGCGTTGCATCAGCCCCGCGCGATGTGGCCGCGGCCAATGGCACCACTACGGTGTCCAGCGCACGCAGCGGGTTCGCCCCGTTCGACTTTCATCCTCGTCGTCCATAGGGATGTGACTCTTAACCCTTGTGCCTCATATCCCATGGGTTGCGCGACGCCGAATACACCTCGTTTAGGGGATGGCGACGTCGATACTCGAGTTACGCAGTCGAGTCGTTAGTCGATATGAAGGCTACGGGCCTCACGCATCGGCAAGTTCAGCATCCGTCTAATGGTGACAGCCAATTGGGGCACATCCACGGCGCTCGTGGTGTCCACCTGCAGTGTCGGAAAATCTGAAATCGGATGCGCCACCCTCACCATGCGTTCCCATTCATCAAGCCGAGCCATGTCGGTGTGAACTCTGTGCCGGGTGCGTTCTATATATCGAGATCGTGCAAGCTCCCGAGGCACCTCGCACCACAGTTCGATTCCCTGCTCAACCTGAGACGCTCGCAAGCCACGCTTGAAAAACTCTTCATCCCTACCGGTCGCCCAGAATGATTCGACAAGTGTTGGGCCATCGATCATCCCGACCATTGACCACATTGCATCCGCAGCTAGGGCCCCAATTCGTTGTGTAGGCATGTCTACTGTGACGAGGTCTGCAAGTGCCTCTTTTATTGCGTCCCTGGAAATGACCGAGAAACCTAGTTCCGGGCCCAGGGCCTTCGCAAGTGTCGATTTGCCGGCCCCCGGAATACCGTTCACAAACACCGCGACTTGGCCCATACGACCAGACTATCGACGCTAATCGCTGTCCAAGCCGTCACGCGATGTCTCATAATCCCGCTGCACCGTATCCCATGCGTTACGAGACGGCGGCTCTCATCACTAATCGAACGAAGCAATCCAAGAACGCATCGTGAGAGCTCTCGGCGTGTTTGCTTGATCCCAGATTCCGAGGCCATCATCCGGATGAAATAATCCGATTATGGATTCCACACTGGCGGACGTGCCGGCTCGGCTCAGGCCAACACTTCGAACGCTGCTGACAAGTAGTGCCGATGACGAACGCATCCGATCAGTCTGGCTAGAAGGCTCGCTTGCACGGGGAATAGCAGATGACTGGAGCGATCTAGATCTCCACCTGGCAGTGCTGGACCCGGAGAGCTTCGCCGCCACTGGCTGGCTGGAGTCCCAAATGCACCTGGTGCTCTCGGACGCTATCCCGGGTGTGACGGGAGCCTTCATCTGCCTCACTTCCGACTGGATTCATATCGACCTGAATGTTCACTCCTCGCAAAGTGAATTCCCGCTCGGTGCAACGCGCCGCGTTCTCCTTGACCGCGACAACCAGGTCCAGAGCGCGGAACTCGCACCGAGCAGCCCCGGTCAGCCGTTCTTTCCCGCACAGGACGTCCAGATCTTCCTGTATTTCCTCGGCCAGTCTGTCGCGTCGGTTTGGCGGGGCGATCTCATCGCCCAATCGCAGGCCACCTCGATGCTCCGCGACCGCCTCCTAATCAACTTGCTGCTCGCCGAGAACGGGATTAGAAGCGACATGATCAGTAAGCGAATTGGCGGCCATCTGAGCGTCGAACAAATGCACTGCCTGACGTCCATTCCGGCCTTTGGGCTCAGCGAGCTCAGCCTCAGAAATGCGCAACAGTGCATTGCAAGCGCATATCTAGGCAGGGCCCGCAAGCTGTCCGAGACGTGCGAAGCACCATGGCCGACAGAGCTTGAACAAGCCACCAAAGAGCTTTTGAATCGCGAACTACAAATGACTTGGTGACCCCAGGTCCCCGCCTCTGACGAAACTCAAACAGTGTTCGGACGCGATTGGGTATCTTCTCGCGGGCAACCCGGCGCCTCGGCGCCCAGCTCGGTTACGTCCCAGTAAGTGGTGTGGTTTCCGGCTCTTGTGCGTTGCTTCGTCAACGTAAAGAGCCACCGTGGGATGGTCAGTGCGTACCGATCAAAGAACTCACAAAGGACACCACACGATGGCTCTAGACCAGTCTGCCCTGCTCGACCTGCTGGGAGAACTCAAACTCACCGACGTCACCGACCGAATCCGCGTCGCAACCGAAACCCTCTACCAAGAACTCATCGATGCCGAAGCGAGCGCGTTCATCGGCGCCGCCCCGTTCGAGCGCTCCAGCGACCGCACCACCCACCGCAACGGGACGCGGTCTCGCACCCTCAGCACCACCGCCGCTGAAGATCCCGAAGCTGCGCGCCGGCTCGTTCTTCCCGGCCCTGCTGGAGCGGTGCCGGCGGGTGGACCAGGCGTTGTTCGCGGTCGTGATGGAGGCCTACGTCCACGGTGTCTCGACCCGGAAAGTCGACGACCTGGTCAAGGCGCTCGGCGCTGACACCGGGATCTCCAAGTCGGAGGTATCCCGGATCTGCGCGGGACTGGACGCCGAGGTGGCCGAGTTTCGTGACCGCACCCTCGCCGCCCAGGACTTCCCCTACGTGTTCCTTGACGCGACCTACTGCAAGGCCCGGGTCGGGCACCGGATCGTGTCCCAGGCGATCGTCGTCGCGGTCGGCGTGGCCGCCGACGGCCGCCGGGAAGTGCTTGGCTTCGACGTTGGTAACAGCGAGAATGAGGGCTTCTGGACCAGCTTCTTGCGGTCGTTGAAGACCCGCGGCCTCGACGGGGTCAAGCTCGTCATGTCTGACGCTCACACCGGGCTGAAGAAGGCCATCGGGACCGTGTTCCAGGGCGCCGGCTGGCAACGCTGCCGGGTGCACTTCATGCGCAACGTTTTGGCCGTGGTGCCGAAGGGATCGCAGGAGATGGTCGCCTCGATCATCCGCACCATCTTCGCCCAACCCGACCGGGAGCACATCGAGAAGCAGTTCCGCGAGGTCACCACGATGCTCGGCCGCTCGCACCCGAAGGTCGCGACGATGCTCGTCGACGCGCAACCCGACCTGCTCGCCTTCGCCGCGTTCCCCAGGCGGCACTGGCGCCAGATCTGGTCCACCAACCCGTTGGAACGCGTGAACAAAGAGATCAAACGACGCACCGACATCGTCGGCGTGTTCCCCAACGCCGCGGCCCTGCTGCGCCTGGCCGGGTCGGTCTTGATCGAGCAGCACGACGAGTGGGAAGCCGGCGAAAGACGCTACTTCTCCGAAGCATCCATGCTCGAGCTGGCCGTCATGAACAACCCCATCGAGATCATCGACGGGGCGGTGATCCTCCCAGAACTCGCCGCCGCCTAAGCTGGAACAACTGACCCGCACGGTGTTGAGAAACTCCACCACTCAGCGGGACGTGACCCTGGATACGAGACGGCGCAACAGAACTAGTGACTCGCATGATCCGATTTGTGCACCATGTGGCGACGTGCAGACGAATGTGAAGATTCGTGCAGACGAGTACGAGAAACCACATCACTCCCCCGCAATTTCGTGGCGCCCGAGCGTCTCGGAAAGTCGTCTCACCGATGTTTGTGTCTCACGACTCTGGATAGGGCTTTTCGAGGCAGAATGAGCGTATGAGATTGCTTGGCTACACCCGCATCAGCACTTCGAGCCAGGACGCTCAACTCCAGCACGATGCGCTGGTCGCCGACGGGGTGCAAAAGCGCGACGTGTTCGCCGACATTACGTCCGGGAGTAAGACCGTGATCAAGCGGCCGGGGATGAGGAAGCTGCTCGAGCATGCCGAGCCAGGCGACACTGTCGTGGTGTGGCGGGTAGACCGCCTGGGACGCTCTTTGATTGATGTTCTGAACACAGTCACTCTGCTGCGGGAGCTCGGCGTGAATGTGCGCTCCATCTCGGACGGCATCGACCCGGCCACCACCACCGGCCGGCTCATGCTGAACATGCTGGCCACCCTCGCCGAATACGAACGCGAACTCATCGTGGAACGCGTCACCGCGGGCATCGCGGCAGCCCGCCAATCGGGCACCCGCTTCGGCCGGCCGCTCTCAGACCCGGTCGTGATCGCCGATAAACTCGCGATTGCAACCGACGCCCGGGCGAAAGGGCGCACCGCTGAAGACGCAGCTCGCCTCGTGGGTTGGAGCCGAGCAACTCTTTACCGCCATCAGCAGGCCCTCACTACCAGCGAAATCGCCGCAAGTTAGCGAAATTGTGCACGAGGGCGATCGCCCCAGGGCCAAGCGCCCCCGCCAAGCCGGTCGTAACTGCCGAACCCGCGGAAGCAACAGTTGAACCCACTGACAAAGCGCCACTTACGTGTAGTGATTCGGTAACAACCGACGCCGCAGTCGTCGCCCTCACGGGCATCGTTCCGTCTCGTCGCCTCTTAGGGCTGGCTCCGCATATTGAATGTGGTCGAATCCGTTTCGTTTGAGAACACGCGCGATTGTGGACACCGCTGGCAGCGGCCACGAACGTGACGAGTCGGCGTACTCCATTTCGGTTCTGATCGCCCGAGCACCTAACCAAGGATTCTCCTCACGGATGCGGACTATCTCCATTTCGATCTCCTCCGGAATGCGCGCTGGCGTGCTGTGCGGTCGAGTCGAACGACGTTTCAAGCCCTTCATTCCTTCAGTCTCGAAGCGTCGGTGATAGACGTAATAGGTCTGTCGGGATATCCCGAATCGCGTGCAAATCGAAGACAGAGTCCCCTCGTGCCGCTCAACTGCGCCGAAGACGGACAGCCAAAATTCTGAATCATCGAGCATGAAAACGTTCCCCCCAAGGACACGTCAGCGATGTCCCAAGCACGCTTGTCAGCGTTCAGCGGAGCACGATTGTCGGCAATCTGTTCGGCCAAACCAAGGTTTTTGAGGCAACCGCAAGAGTCGGTTTCGTTGGCAAATATCCACATACGTTGTGGCTTGTTCAAAACGAAGCGAGCCTCGATCGCGAGTCGGGGTTCTTAGAGAATAGCGAGTCAAACAAATGGCAATCACAGTTTCACAAGCAGAAGCGAACGGCCAAAGCCTGGCCGTTAACGGGTACAACGGCTCCATCCGAGATTGGGCCGGCTTGTGCCAGGCATTCATCTCGGATGCCACGCTCATGGACTCGGCCCCCTCCGCCTCCGACGCCCGTGGAAGCAGCGGGCAGGTGAACCCCAACTACAGCAGTGCGCCGCGAGGCGCCTTCCACTGGTGGAACTGCTGCGGCGGTGACGGGCACGTCGCACTTGACCTCGATGGTGGGGGCTCACGAGTGATGATGGCGAGCAGCGTAACGATGACGGTCGATTGGACCCACCACACCGGTACTATCTCTATCCCGCTCTACAACAATCGAACGGGAATGGATTACCTCGGTTGGACCGATAACTCAATTGGTCAGAGACTTTCCGACGCGGGAAGCAGCCCCCAGCCGCCCGTCGCACCAGTGGCAACCGAAGACGGAAAAACCCTGCAGAGACTCGCCCATATCGGGGGTTATACCGGTCCAATCGACGGTATCCCCGGTGTCGCGACCTGGAAAGGCGTCCAGTCTGTTCTACGCAGCTACAGCTACTCCGGCCCGATCGACGGAAACCCGGGTCAGAACACGTACGTGGCTCTGCAGAAGCTTGCGCAGGAGGGTGGCTATAAGGGTCCGTTGGATGGCGCCCCAGGTCCCGCGACATACGCAGGCGTCGCAGTCTGGGTCACCAACCACACCGGAAGCACTCCGATTCCCTCGACGCAGCGTGGAGTGTACGGGATCGACGTGGCACGCTATCAGACCGGCCTGAACTTCCCCGGTGTGAAAAATGCCGGATTTCAATTCGCGATCGTGCGACTCGGCGGGTCGAATGTTTCCATCTTCGTGGATTCTTTGTATCACCAGAACGTGGATGCGGCACGCACCGCCGGCATGATCGTGGGTCACTACTGGGTGGCCGGGACTGGAACGGCTGCGGCTGACGCGAAGTACTTCCTGGACCATCTCTATGACTACCGGGACGGTGACCTTCTCGCGCTGGACAATGAAGGCGTCGACTCCGGCGTCGTCTGGGACGACGCGCGCGTTGCTGCTTTCGTAAACGCAGTAAGGACGGCTACGGGTAAGGCAGCTTTCCATTACACGACGCGGAGCATCGCGGCCTCAAGGACTTGGGCGACCACACAAGCCACGGGGTCCAAGCTGTGGATTGCCGACCCCGATCATGCCGCCGGAAGTCCTCAGTACCCGAACTATCCGGACTGGGCAATCCACCAGTACGGAATGAGCTATCTCGGGGGCATCCAAACGGATGTCAACATGGCAAAACTCAGCGCTTTCACCGGATGGGCGACCCCGCCGTATGGCGAAACCATTCCGCCCACCGGCGCGGTCACTCCGGCTACACCCCCGAGTTCAATCAATAGTGCTCAGGCAGTAACGCTGCAGAAGATTGCCAAGCAGGGCGGCTACACCGGCCCGGTCGACGGAGTCATGGGCACGAACTCTTGGAAGGGGGTTCAGACCCTTCTCCACAGCCGTGGATACTACGACGGCCCGATCGACGGCGCCCCGGGGACTAACACTTACAAGGGCCTGCAGATGCTCGCGAAGGACTACGGATACACAGGTCCCATCGACGGTGCGCCCGGCACCAACACGTACATAGGCCTCGAAGGCTACCTCAGCGCGGTCGCAGGAGGCGTCGGTGCAATTTCGACTGCTGACGGGAAAACCCTGCAGCGCATCGCCAAAGCCGGCGGCTACACCGGAGCCGTGGATGGTGCTCTCGGAGTCAATTCCTGGAAGGGTGTGCAGACCGTACTCACCGGCTACAGCTACACCGGCCCATGTGATGGCGCCCCGGGCAGCAAAACCTACGCTGCGCTGCAGCGACTGGCCCAGAAGGGCGGCTATACGGGCGTGATCGATGGCGTGATGGGCACGAACTCGTGGAAGGGCGTCCAAACCGTTCTGCAGGGGTTCGGCTACACAGGTCCCATCGATGGTGCGCCGGGTACGAATACCTACATCGCCCTCCAGCGTATGGCGGGAATCGGTGGATACACCGGTCCAGCTGACGGGTCTCTTGGAAGCTTCTCATGGAAGGCTCTGCAGGCAATCTTCGCCGGCTGCTCCTACACGGGGCTCATCGATGGAGTACCGGGCACAAACACATACGCCACGCTGCAGTTGCTCGCAACTGTGGGCGGCTACGTTGGCCCCCTCGACGGGATCCCCGGCCCACGCACGTACGCGGCACTTTCGAACCTGATTCGTTAGTCCACCAAGAGCGACACAACATGTCCGCCACAGCGCCCCGGGGTTCGAAAGGGCCCCGGGGCTCTTCCCAACAGAACAAACGGCCGGCGTCTTGGCGGAACATCGCAGGGGTACTGGGGGCTCTCATCCCCACTGCAAACGCAATTCTCCTAAGCGTCCAGGCGACGCTGGCTCAACCCGGCGTCGACCGGGTGATTCCGGGATGGGTCTACGCGACCGTGAACGGTGGCGTCCTGATCGGAGCACTTCTGACCAAGATCATCGCCGAAATTATCAGCACACCAATCTTTCGTCTGTGGCGGCAGCAACGCGACGGCACGAACACTCCTGGCCCGCGCAAGCGCCTAGACGAGAAAAAGCAAGGATAAACCAAAATGACTGCCACTACCAGACACCCATGCCGTCACACCGGTGGGCCCGCTTCTGCCCCGTCGGCCCAACGTATACTGCACCTACAACGACGACGAATATGGGGGGCACTAAATGCACGTTCGACCTCGTGGGGTAATCCAAATTATGGGGATGACCACTCTACTTTTGGCGGCAGTCGGACTCACGGCTTGCGCGAACGCGGCGCCCGCCGCCACGAACTCAGCTTCCCCAGCGTCGCCGACATCAAGCGAGACGCCCACGGCAATCGCCTCACCAACGCCCGATGTCCCCGCAGCGGGCTGCGATTTCACGTCGACAAGGGAAATCTTCAATCCGGAGGATCCGGAGAACGACGGCCTCTTCTACATAAAACTGACCAACACTGCCTCTACGGGCTGCCAATTGTCGGGGTATCCGGACGCTGCCTTGGTCGACTCGTCCGGTCAAACCGTGGGGGGACCTGCTTCACAACTCAACGACATCCCGGACCAGGTAGTCTCCGTGGAACCCGGGGGCGCAGCCTACGTGCTGATTGGTTTCAGGGGCCGCGCCCACTTCCCGAGTTGCAACCTCGTAGGCGCGGATGCAATCCGGATTCGAATTCCTCAGACCGGCCAGGAAGTCCTGGCCGATGTGAAGGATCTCGCAATTTGCGACCAAGACACCGCGGGGTGGTTGACGTTCAGCATCGCGCCGACGAAGGACAACGTCATCTCCTAATTGGGCAATGGATCCGAGATGACCTCGGGGATCGATGGAATCTCCCCCTTTATCCACGTCGAGGCGGCTGGCCCGTCGCCACCGTCTACGTAGTCGTGGGCAGTTGACATGCGCATTCGAAGCGTGTATCTGCCCAGCCAAGATCCCATCGGGGCCTTGAGGTTCTACCGTGACACTTTGGGATTGCCTGCCTCCGAATCGAGCGTGCCTCCGCAAGTGATGGTCGGCACCACTGTGATCAACTTAGTACCCCGACGAGTCATAGAAGGCGCGATGCATCTAGCCTTCACCATCCCGCAAAACCAGGTGCATGCAGCCCACCGATGGTTGTCAGAAAGGGTGCAGCCCCTCAAGAAATCGGGCGCTGACACATATAGCCAACCTGCCCCATGGCAGTCTGAGTCGATCTACTTCAAGGGTCCTGACGACGTTATCCTTGAGCTGATCGCTCGGAAGGCGTTGGCAAATGCCACCGACGGGCCGTTCTCCAGCTCCGACCTTCTTTGCGTGAGTGAGGTAGGTCTGCCCGTCGCTGATGTGGTTGAGACTTCTGGACAGGCCTGCGAAGCTTTTGGCCTTGAGCCCTTGGGCCCCACGTCTGAACACTTCGCTGCCGTGGGCGATCAGGAGGGACTCCTAATCTTTGTCCGCCGTGGCCGGCCATGGATACCGACATTGAATGCAGTCGCCGTCTGCGGCCCCTCAGCCGTGGGCATAACGGACGTGCCAAGATCGTCCACCTTGGAACTCGATTTCGGCCGAATATCGAGCGTCCGAGGTTCGGGGGGATCGGTCGATGATCGCCGAGCGAGCGTCGTCCTTGACCAGACCATGCTCCCGGACGCTGCTGATCGGATCGCTCCGGAGCCCCAGTCGCTCGGTGCCCGAAGCCCGAGTCGCTCGGTGCCCGAAGCTCCAGCCTCATCTGCACACGAAACTGGAGGACCCTGGCAAGGCGAGCGGGTAATCGTGTGCGCACACTTCCGCCGAAAGCTCGCCCAGCGTTTCGACCCATCGGCGGCCGTCCATTCTGCGGATCCGCAACGCGACTTGGATCAAACCTTAGCGTTGAGCATGTCTCCACTCGGCTGGTGGCGCTTGGTCGGCCCTGGAATTGCGGGTGTCAACGTCGCATCCCACGGGCGACTTCAAGCGGCGGAAAGCGACAGCAGCCATGTCCGTTTTCGAGACGAGCTCGTTGAGCAGTTCGACGCACCTGAACAGCAAGCGTCCCAGACCTGAGTAAATGGTGTGAGCGACAACAACAACTTTGGGCCTCGACACTCCTTGGCAATCGCACCGGTTCCTGCTTCACGGAACCTGACAAAAGGAATCAGCGCTAGCGTTTGTGGAATGGAGAATCAGCCGTACATGATCGCAGCCGACCCCAGTGAACCCGGCTCCCGAGTCGTGGTCACTGAGCCGGATGGCCAGCAGCTGCACATCCGTCGTGAGGACGCTGACCCCGAACACCGGTTCATTGCCTACCGGCTCGCAGCGGGCTGGTTCGGCAATCTGCCGGCAGGGTACGAGACGGACTAGAAAAGGTCCATCACTATAAAGAACCTCGGAGAATCAAACACGGGGTCCTACACATCCTCGTAACCAGCAGCGAGGTCGTAGATCCGGAGGTCTACGGCGGTGATATCACTCGCCGAGACGAGCTTGTAGTGAGCCTCTCGCCGGATGACGACTCGGTCGTCTTGCACTGTCAGGTCGAAAAGCGCGATGAGTCCGTCACCTGCGAACTGCACCGAGATGTTGCGGCAAATCATTTCTGGCCACTTCACGGCGCAGGCCGCCATGTCCTGCTCGACTTGAGTAATCCCGAGCCTGTCCGATCCCCCTTTGGCCTGTACTGGCAGGATGAACTGGCGTCCATACCGGTCGACGGCGGCGTAGATCTCGTCTACTTCGACCTGTCCGATATCGGCGACGTTCGTCCGAAGGTGGTTCTGCAAGGAGTACGACGCCACGCCCAGAAAGATATCGATGAGGCGGTTATAGCGGACCTTCGCCAGCAGCGCCTGTTCGTCACTTAGTGCTGCTGCAGCGATGATTTCCGGAGTCGCGTCGGGGATCTTCGTCACGCTCAGAGACGGATTTGGCGTGATCGGAATCTGTGCGGGGATCGCGTCGAACCTGTACTTTCCATCTCCCGAGCCGCGGATGATCCATTCCATGCCCTTCAGAGCCGTGGCGTTGATTGCAGAGGGCATGTCCTTCCTGAAGCGATATGTGTAGGGGATGTCACCCAAATTCTTGACACGTTTCAGCCCCAGCGCCTCGGCACCCACGTCGAGATCTTCCCTGTCCCACTCGACGCGAACATCGCCTTTGAGATAGTGATGTTTGAAAACCCAGTTGAGGATCTGCTCGTAACGGGGTGGTTCCTTCGCGGCCACGCTCAGCCGACCTTGCGATCACGCTGCGGGATCACTCGTTCGGTGAGTTTAAAATGCTCATGGGCCTGGCCTGAAGTCATATACAGCAGGTCGGTCGAGCCGAGCTTGACCGGCTTCCCCTTCGTCGGCGTCACGCAGTCAGCAGCGAGGATCGCGGCGCCAACTGCACGCCCTAGTCGAGCAGGAACAGAGTTCCCAATTTGGCGGAAGCCGTTCCACTTTGTGACGTGGAACCTGAACCAATCTGGGTAGCCGTGCAAGCGCGCCGCTTCTCGCACAGTTATGACGCGCGAGTGCACCGGGTGGATCGGCCGCGGCGCCGTGTACGCTCCACGGTCCGATGCGGTTCCAGCTCGAAGGGTGTTGCAGAGGCCGTCGGGGTGAAGTCGCAAGAATCTACTCACTTTTTCAGTCGTGCCCGGCTCGGCGGCACGGAACCTGTCGATTGACTTTTTGGTGTGCACGGTACGGGCGGATGAGGTCAGTTCGTCGGCTATGCGCGGACGAGGGCGGGAGAAATCAGTGGGGTCCGACTTGGAGCCGCGCAGCCTGGAGGCGTACTGGCTTGCTGCTCCGTATTCGACAGATTCGATGTTGTCGTCGTGCAGCAGCTCGTCGAAGAGGTCGGCGTCAGGGAGGTCCCCCAGTGCGTCCAGCACGCTCGGCCCGAGTGGCAGCGTCGAGCTTTTCGGTACGTCCCCTTTGATGGTGCGCGGGGTGTGAGTCGCTTTGGGGTACTCAGGAAGTTCGATGTCGTTACGCGCTCCTAAGAGGAAGACTCGTCGCCGCGACTGGGGTGCGCCGTACTCCGCGGCCTGAAGTACCGTAATCGGAGTTACGACTCGGTAGTTGCCGCTGGCCTCAACCGTTTCCACGACCTCATCAATGAGCTGACGATGCCCGCCGATCATGAGTCCGGCCACGTTCTCCATCAGGAAGTAGCGCGGTTTCAGCTCGAGGACAACGCGAACAAACTCTTTCAGAAGCAAGTTCCGGGGGTCGTCGATGGCGCGGCGACCGATCATGGAGATGCCTTGGCAAGGCGGCCCGCCTGCTACGAGATGGATCTCCCGGTCACCTATCTCGGATTCCTCGCGGATCTGAGCCCCAGATATCTTAGACACGTCGGCGCAGAACGTCTTGCCTTGCGGGAAGTTGAACTCGTGTACCGCGGCGTGAATGGGATCGTACTCGACGGCGGCCGCGATTTCGTACCCGGCCTGTTCAAGGCCAAGCGAGAGGCCTCCGGCTCCTGCAAAGAGATCCACTGCGAGTGGCCGGCGAACGTCAATCAACATGGGTCAAAGACTATCTTCGTCGATCGATGTTCGCCGAATCGAGGACTCCGCGCCGCGTGTCGCCTGCCTCACACCGGCAGTGGGGATTCCTCGCCTGAACCAGTGTCAGACGCGGTTGAGGTTTCGAGGCTGCTGGCACTGTTGAATGCGTCTTCGGTGTAGCCCGCTGGCAGTGAAAACGCCCCCGGCCGGGAGAGTGAACGGCCAGGGGCGTTGCTCATGGGGCGTGGCTATGCTTCGTTATTCGTCGTGGCGCGTGCCGCTCGACGATCACGCTCGTCAGCGCTTTCAGCGCGTTCGTTGCGATGGTGCGTGTCACCGGCGCGAAGCCCTCGCCCCTGGATGGGGCGTCGGCCGCGGAGTCGATTACGCCTGGTCGTCTGGCTTCCTGTTGCGGCGGATCTGCGCAACGGCGCGACTGAGGTCGGCGCCGATGTAGTCGGCGTCGATGACTCGACCAAAGGTCTTGGATCCTTCGGCGCCCCAGCTGTTGGTGTGCTCGCGACCGACGACGATCACCGCGTCGCCCTTGTGGAACGTCGCCGCTGCGTTCTCGCCTAGCTCGAACTTGGCTTCTACGAAATGCGTCGTCGGGTCCACGTGCTCCATGTACCTTCCGGCGCGATACTCCCCCGTGTTCTCGATGACTCTAAACTTCGTGATGTTGAGACTGCCGGCCTTCACTACGTCGACGTCGGCGGCGAGGTTCCCAATGATCGTGCGCTGAGTTGACATGTGCTCTGTTTCTTCGGTTGATTGTGCGGTTGTGTGCGGTTCTGAACTAGATGGCTAATGCGGTGATGATTTCGGGCCGGAACCCGGACCAGCTGGTGGACTCCATCTCGACGACTGTGTAACTGACGCCCACCTGGTCAAGCTTCATCTTCGTCATCCGACACGGCTGGCACTCTGGCAACGTATAGACGACCACTGACTCACTCATAACTCCGCCCCTCCCCCACCAACAATTTTTCGTGCCTGTCTGGCAGAGGGAATCGATTGAGAGCGGGAACGCCGCAGTGCAGGGTCGTGGAAACACTGGAACGGGCGCAGCGAGTGAGGATATGCCGCGAAAGCCTGGAACGAGAGGCACGCAGCAAACTACGGTGAACGGCCAGACAGACGCAACCATCACAGGCTCTACAGTGCCGCACAGCGGCTCCCCTCGGTGCCGGCCTCCGTGCCGGTGACCGTCTTGAATGGCTATTTTGTTTGGTACTTCTCGCGTATGGCGGCCTCGACAACGCTACGGATCGTTGCGCCGTCTTCCGCGGCCGAAGCTGCGTCGATGAGTTCGAGAACATCGGGGGCCAGCCGGGTACTGAACGGCACCGTGGCCTCGCGGCGTGGGCGGCCGCGACGCGGTGCGGCGCCGGCCGTAGCCACGGGGGCCTGAAAGGCCACAGGGGCGGCCTGGGGGGTCGGTGCGCTCTGGCGGTAGTCCACCGGGTCTACGCGTTCGTCGGGTGCCGCCTGCGGCTTGCGGCGGCGGCTGAGGTCTGGTCGATCTTGCTGCTGGTCGCTCATCGAATCACCTGGTTCACGATCTTGGTGTAGGCGGCCACGACGGGCGCGCCCTTCCTGTAGTTGCCGTACCACTCCCCCGTGAGGCGAACTTCTTGAATGATTGCCCTTTCGGGCACTAGGGGCATGAGAAGCATTCCGGTGTCGCGCAGCTCGTCCGTGCTGGCAACGGCTGGTCGGGAAGGGATTGTCTCTTGGACCCTGCCGCAGACGATCCCGGCCTCTGAGAGCGTGATGGGTGCGCCGATGCGCTCCCTGCTGAGGCGGAACTGTTCGACAGTGCGCCGTGCGCCTGCAACGCCGTCCACGCCGTCACTGGAGGCCGTGGCGGCATAAACAATCGAGTCGGCAGCATTCAACGCTGACAGGATGAGCGGGCCGCCCTGCCTGTTGGGGCAGTCGATAACCACCAGGTCAGCGGAGATACCGACAAGTGCCGTTCGTAGTCTCAATTCGGCGTGGTCTGCTCGATCAGCCTCACGGTTGGAGACGTTGCGAGCGGAAGGAATCACGCGGAGATTCTTTGACCAGGTGGACTGCACGGCCAAGTCCTCGCCCCATCCTTGCGGGTCTTCGTCTCCGAGAATCGCGCCGACGTGGAGGCCTTCACCGGAGGGTGCGACGTCGAGCCATTTGGTCGCTGCCGCACGGGGGTCAAGATCAACCAGGACCGTCCGCCGGCCTTGGTCGGCGGCGGTCATTGCGATCGATACGGCGGTAGTCGTTTTCGAGACGCCGCCCGATTCGCTGTAGACCATTAATGTTTGCATGCTTTCAATCATTCCTGCTTGCATTCCTTCTGTCAATCATTCCTGCATTCTGTCTTTCTATCTTTCTGTCTTTCTGTCTTTCTGTCTTTCTGTCTTTCATGCATTAATTATTCGACTCGAAGAACGGGCAACACTTCGCTATCGCGCCTACGGGGGAGTGTGAGGGGGTCGCCCCTCACCGGCCGGCCCGCGAGGGCCAGCCGGCAGTTGGTCCTGGCTAGTCGGCCTCGACAAGGCACTGGGGGCAGCTCTTGGCGATTGCTAGGGCGCGGTCGAAGTCGTCCATGCGGTGCAAGCTCTGGTGGTCGGCGCATGCGCAGAATCGTTCGGTCATGGTGTTGCCTTCCGGCTGGGGGAGGGGCGGCCCTGGCCGCCCCTCCGGGTCGTTAGTCGTTTACGCGGGTGAGGGTGTCGACGAAGGTCACGTATCCGGCGCTGGCGATCGTTGCTGTGTGCGCCAGCGTGTATCCGGCTTGTGCGTGGCTGTGCAGATCCTCGCCACGCTTGGCGAGCTGACGGGTACGGCTCCAACTGTTGTCGTCGACTTTGGTGACTCGCGTCTGGATTGTTTCGATGCTCATAGTGACCATTGCTCTTCCTCCCGTGCTGCTAGATGTTGCGGAGCATGCTGACGATGGTGGGGAACGGCGACAGGTTCTCAATGAGCGTGTCGACGCTTCCCGGGCCGGGCTTTTGGGCGAAAGCCTTCTGGACCCGCGCGAACTGGCTATCGCTGAGCCCTACGGTTTGGCCTTCGGGGTTGGTGCCGACTGCGATGGCGGTTCCAAAGATCACGGTCGGGTTGCCGAGCCGATGGGCGAGCACGGTTGCGGGCAGGTTCAGGGTCGACCCGTTGATGAGTCCCTCATCATCGACGAAAAGGTCGATGCTGTCGGCCACGTCGACGACGGCGAACATACGGCAGCCGATGGCGGCCGCGATGTCGTTGTCACCCTTCGCGCTGTCCAGGTCGAGCGTGGTGATGGTTTCGGTCGGGTCGATCTTGACGCTGCGGATGGTGGTGGTCATGGTGTTTCCCTCTCCAAGGATGGTGAGATAAGCGGGGTCCCGGGCTCTCATGGGCAGTGGTTGTGTTGTCGTCCACCGTTTCTCTGCCCTTGGTGGCAAGAGAAATCGATTGAGAGCGGGAGTGCCGTAGTGCACGCAATCTGGTGCGAAATAAGGGAGCTTGCGACCGCGCTCCAGATTGTGGGTGACGCAGGCACGGAGCGAACTACGATGATCGGCCACCAAGGGAAGAAAAGTTCTGTCAGGGTCAGGCCGGCGCAGCCGGCTCCGCGTGGATCCGGCCTCCGTGCCGGATTCACCTGGGGGAGTGTGAGGGGGCGCCGTCCCCCTCACGGCCGACCTCGTGAGGGTCGGCCCGGCGGTCAGGTGGTGGCAGTTGACCTGGCGGTTACGTCGTCTTGGTCGCCTTCCCAGAAGTGGCCTAGTCCGGCGTCGACCATGCTGCGGATCAGCGCGGCCGCGTTGATGCCGCGTGCAGCTCGATCGGGAAAAGACAGGGTGACGGTGATGCTCTGGGTGGGGGCAGCCTGGTCGACGTCGCCGTGCTGCGCGTCGGTGGCGTATTGGTACGTCCACGCGATCGCAACGGCGCCACTCGGGCCGTCGCCTTGGGGAGTGATACCGGCGCGGTGTTCGTCCTGGCCGGGGTGGGGTGCTCTGCTGCAGCTCCACTGGATCCCGACAACGTCGACGGTCGTCGTTCCATATCTCGCCCCGGTGGGACTGAGGTCGGCGTCGGGGACGTCCTGGTCGAGCTGGTGCGCCTCGAGCGTGGCGGGACGTTGGTAGGTGATGATCATGGCCGGATCTCTTGTCGTCCCTGTGTCGGGACCGTTCTCGAAGGTGGGTGCCGGGCTGGGCCGGCTGTACTTGGTGGGGGAGTGTGAGGGGGTGTCCCCTCACGGCCGGCCCTGGGTGGGCCGGCCGCTGGGGCGGGACTACTCGGGCCGCACGAGCTGCTGAATCTCGGCGTACGGGGCGGTGTCGGTCCAGGTGTAGCCGGTGGTGACGCTGACCGTTTTGAGGTTGGCGCGCACGACGTCGCGCCACTGGCCGCGGATCTTCACCCGGTCGCCCTTCTTGACGGTGGAGCGGTCGTAGCCGGTGGCCGTGCCGCTGGCGACCTGGGCGGCGCGTACGGCTTCCCAGTAGGCGATCTGGTCGCGCTTCTCGTCGATGTGCGGGGCGAGGCGTGTCGCCCGGGCCTGGATCTGCTCGGCGGTGGCGTCGATGTAGCCGCGTGTGTCGCCGTAGCACTGCGCGGTTATGCGGCGTTCGAGCTTGCGGAGCTCAGCGCCCAACGTTTCGATGCGGTTGGCCACGGTGACCGGGTTGTAACGGGCGTCTGTGGTGTGGGTGGCCGCGTCGGCGCGGGCCTGGGCGACGGTGGCCTCTGCGCTGGCTTCGACTGATTTACGCATGGCGGTATCTGCTTTGGCGATCGCGTTACGGTGGCGGCCTTCGGAGTGGTGGCCAACCTTGATCGGCTCGCCTCCCTCGGGCAGCCGGTCCAGCGCCGCGCGGGCCTTGTCGTAGGCAGCATCTTCCGCGCCGGTCTTGCGCTCTGCCTTCGCGGCCAGGGCGTCGACCCGGTCGGCCTGGCGCTCGATCTTTCCGGCCTCGACGTCGGCGGTTGCGCGGTGGCTGCTGTCGATTTCGGTTGTGACCTCGAACCCGGCGGCTTCAAGCGCCGTCTTGGTGCGGGTGATGGTGTGCAGCTTGGGCAGGCGGTCGCGGGACTGGGGGACGAACCATGCGCTGATGCTGCGACCCCAGCGCCATCCGGTGGACTTGAGGACTTCGGCGGTTCCGTCGCCTCGGCTGGTCCCGTCGATCATCGTTCCGGCTTCGTGGGTGTGGGTGATGGTGAGCATTAGCGGGTTCCTCTCGGGGTTGCACTGGCGTTGACGCGGGAGCCGTTCGGGGTCATGACGATGACGAACCGGCTGCGGGGGTTGGGGTAGCTCTGGCTGTTCCAGTAGGTCGACATGTCGGCGCTGCTGAGCAGGCTTTCGGCCCCGAGCACTCCGGGAGTCAGGGGCGGAAGCTGAGTGGTGAGCATGAGTCTTTTTCCCTCGGTCTAGGCGAAGCTGTCGGCGTAGCGGCTGGCGGTGCAGGTTTCGCCCGGCTGAGTGTCTGCGGCACCTTCGGACCGGCAACCGCTGCAGGCGCACCCACCGGCGTAGCGCTCCCGGGGATAGGTGTTCTCGTACGGGTAATCTGACTCAGCCATGGGTTCTCTCCCTCTTGAACAACTGTTTTTTTGCCCTATCTGGCAAGAGAAATCGATAGCGACCGGGAGTGCGTAGTGCACGGATTCTCGGGCGAAATAAGCCCGCAGGGCGCGTCCGAGAATTTGGGCACGGAGGCACGGGAGGGAGCTACGGTGAAACGCCAGAAAGGACAAAAAGGCCCTTGGGACAGTGCCGCGCAGCGGCTCCAAATTGCTTGCGACGGCATCGCCGTCGTGGTTTCAGAGTGATATCACTCTGATATCCCCCGGCCGCGCAACGGCTCAAATTGGGGGATGGGTACAGCGGCCGCGCCGCTGTTCTGTCACGGCCCGTCAGGGGCGTGTGCCTGGGTGCAGGTTCCGGCCTCCGTGCCGGTGCCGGGGACGGAAGAACCCGGCGCGACAGTTTCGGGTACTGTCGCGCCGGGTCGGGGAAGAAGCTACTCCTGAGTGCCCTTAGCGGCTACGGCTTCGACTGCCTTGGTCGCGGCCTTCTCCGCAACGGTGTCGATCACGATTTGCTCAACGTCGCTGAGGCCGTAGCCCCATGCTGCCAGCTGCTCGAAGTATCGGGCGCTAGTGGCGTTCGGGTATCGCCATGTTTCCTTGCTGGTGCTGTCCTCGATACCGGCCAGGACGATTGCGAGGCTGACGTGCTGCGCCTTGGTGGGGGTCTTTTCCACCAGTGCAGCGAGCTTGTCGGCATCCCCGTAGTTCGCCCGCTTCATGCCGAGCAGAGTGTGCGCGAGCACGTTTCCGTTCTGGATGGCTTTGCCGACCATGCTGTGGTGCACGGTCAGGCCCACGGTGATGGCCTGGGTGGCATCCTTCGGGAGCGTCTTACGGCTCAGGAACTCTGCCAGCCATTCGCGGCGCACGACCTCAGCGCTGGCCCACGCCTTGTTGTTGGCGATCAGGGTCTTACGTTCGTGCTTCTGCTCTTCGGTCATCGGGCCGCTGGTGGCCCCGCTGCCGCTGGACTTGCGGAATCCGGCAGTCTTGGGGTCTTTCAGGAAGTAGCGCACGGTGGCCGTGTCGCTGTTGCTGTACGCGTACACGTAGGCGGCGCGGCCTTCGCTGGTAGCGATGTGCTCGGCGGTGACTGATTCGCCGTCTGCGGTGGTCAGGTAGGTGATGCTCGTGTAGTCGGTTTCGTAGGATCCACGGTCGCGGTCCAGAACCTCGAAGCCGCGCGCGATCAGGTCGGCGGCCGCGTCTGCCTTCATCGTCGCTACCCGCTTGTCGTCGCGTGCGCGCTGCGCTGCGTGGTCGAACTGCTCGGGGCTGGTGGTGGCAATGTCGATGAGTACGGACACGGTTTCGTCGTCGCCCTCGAACTCGATCAGCGCGGCAGCCTGGTCGAGGGTGAGTGAGTGGCTGACGATGGCGGATGCCGCGACGGCGTTCTCTGCGACAGCGATTCCGGCCTTGACTGTGGCGGGCTTGCTGCCCAGTCGCTTGGCGATCACGGCGGGGGTCAGTCCCTCGAAAGCCAACTGCTGGAATGCGGCAACCCGGTCGGCGTCGGTGACGGCCTCGCGGTGATCGTTCTCGGCCATCTGCTGCACGATGCGCTCGACGGTCGTTTCGTCGGCGGCAACGATGTAAGCGGGGATGGTGGCTAGTCCGGCCTCACGAGCGGCGAGGGTGCGGCGCTGACCTGCTCGCACGATGATGTTGCCCTGGTCGTCTCGCCGGGCGAGGATCGGCGTCAGGACGCCGTTTGCCTTGATGCTGGCCACGAACTCGCGGCCGAGCTGAGCTTCGGTGCGCACGTTGGCTTCTACAACGATCAGATTCGGGTCAATGTGCTCGATGGTGCCGACATTTACGGTGGTGTTAGTCATTGGGTTCTCTCTCCATCAACTGTTTTTTTGGCCTGTCTGGCAAGAGAAATCGATTGAGAGCGGGAGTGCTGTAGTGCAGGGTCGTGGAATACCGCAGCGCAGCGAGGATATGCCGCGAAAGCCCGAAACGAAGGCACGGAGCGAACTACGATGACCGGCCAGACAGACGAAAAAAAGAAACAAGGCGGCCGCGCAGCGGTCCCAGGCCCACAGGGCTCACCGGAGGTGGTTTCTCTGCCGATTAGGCAGCGCTCGACCACCAGAGCGAACCAGGGGCCAACATTCCGTTGACGGCCCAATAGCGGGCCATGCGGTGATCACCCCGGCCGTCGCGGTCGCGGGGGTAGAGCGGCCAGCTGCGTTCACCTGGCCGGCTGTCGGTGAATTCGAGAGTGCGGCTCGTGACGTGGAGTCGGCGCATGCGGGCTCGAGGCGCTGTGGTCATCCGGTCAATTTCTGCGTGCCACCATGCCCACACTTCACGTTCGGCTCGATACCGTTCGGTTCGATCAGCCAGGGCGCCGGCTACTCCCTCGGTGCGAGCTGCATGGTCCCGAAGATCCCTCTTGGACCTGGCCCAGCCCTCGGAGTGTTTGACGATGAGCTTGTGACGGCGGAGCCGGCTGAGGATGGTAGCGGTGTGCCTAGTCGAGACACCCAGTAGACGAGCAGCGGTTTCAACGGTCAGTGCGGGGATCTGGCGTAGGAGTGCGTAGACCTTCCCGGCGAGGTGTCCAAGGCCAGCACGGGTGAACAGGTCGTGGCGCTGGTCGGTGAGTTGGTTCTCGAGCTCAGTGACCAACGCGGCCCTGAGGTTAAAGAGTTCGGAGGGGGGGCGGGGGTTATTGAGTAGTTGTGGCCGGACTGTACCGGGGGTTGTGGAAAACTCGCGGAGTAGGCGCCATTCGGCGGCGTTGCCGTCATCGCAGGGCGTCACTCGTTCGATGAATCCATCCCGTGCGAGGGCTGTGAGGGCGTCTGCGGCCGTGGTGCGGCCGAGCCCTCCCATGAGTGCCAGGTCGCGGGTGGAGGCCGCTACGACCCGTTTCCCGGTCTGCAGGGTCAGGTAGGCCAGGGAGAGCAGGATTGTGCGCTGCGAGATTGCCTTCTCGGTGCGACCCCACCGGCCGGGGGAAGCCGTCAGGCGGCTCAGGAGCACGTCTACGTCGGTGACGAGGGCGTTCAGCTCCGTGAGGTCGGCGGGCTCACGGGAAGCCGGCAGCGGGCGTTGTACGGCCGCGAACTGCAGGGCCTTGGCCCACTGGCGTTCCAGTCGGGCGCGGGCTTCGCCCGTGGTTCGGTTGTGGCGGCTGCCTCGGCCGTTGTTCTTGGTGCGGTAGTGCTCCATGCCCGGCGCGCTCTTCGCTGCGTGCGCGACGTCGCCTAGCGTCCATCCGGCGTTGGCTGCGGAGAGCAGGCACGCAAACCCGGTCCAGCTGGGGTTGCTGCCGCCGCCGATCGTGGCCATGTGGGCGGTGCCTGCGCGGCTGAGGGTGCGGTGCGCCCTGTGGTGCTCGTTCACCGGACCGGCCGGGGCGCTGCCGGCTACGCGCAGCGCCGGCTTGCGCGTGTCGAGAGCCGCGGTGAGGGCGTCGAGGTCGTCGAGCGTCGTTGTGGCGGCGGTGAGGGCGTCGAGGTCGCCCCAGAGCACGGTGGAGCTGCTGCCGTCGCGGTGCGGCGACAGGGGCGGGCGGGCGGCGCCGGTACGCGGGTTGTTGAGCATGCCGTGGTCGAGGGTGCCGAAGTTGGCGTGTGCTGCGCCGGAGAGGGTGACCATGCGCCCGGCCGCCGCGCCCTCGCGGAGGGCAATCCAGATGTGCCGGCCGCCGGTGCCGGAGGACTGGCAGACGACGTGCGCGATCGACAGGCTGTCGAGGATGCGGGAGAGTGCGTCGCACTCGTCGTGAGCCTGTTCCATGAGGTCGACGTCGACCTCGCCCTTGATCTTGCCGTCGAAGTCGAAGCAGAGGACCCGGAAGAATCCGCGTTCGTCGGCCAGGTTCATCGCCCACGGCGTCGTGGGGGAGTGCGGCCCGACGCGTTGCACGCTGGGATAGGCGTTCTCGTCGAGACGGCCGTAGGCGTCCCGTTTCATCACGCGCACCTGGTCGCGGGGGCTGATTCGTCGCGTCAAATCCCAGGCTGTCCACGTTTTGGAGGACACGCCGGAAATATCTTGGCGCGTTTTGCGGTCGAAAACAGCGCTATCAGGTACTATCAGGTCATCACCTTCCTCCGGTTGGTGGTACTTCAAAGGCCCGGTTCAACCGGATCTTTACTGGAAGAGCTCGAACCTCGTGCCTGGCAGCTGAGAGGGTTTGAGCACCAATGCTTCAAGGCCCGTCGTGAAAACGACGGGCCTTATGCGTTAATCGGAGTCGATGGGCAGCTCCTCGTTGGTCTGCTTGGGCCACCACACGGGCAGGTTCGTACTTTCGTCAACCTCGATCTGAGCAACCAAGCGCTCAAAGAACACGGCAGAAGAAACTCCTGCGCTCTCCGCGATCGAGTCGAACCGCTCTTTTGACGCACGCTCAACCTCGTACCCGATGGAAATCGGGTCTTTCAGTGTGCCGCGTGCGCGACGTCGAGTAGCCATAGATCAATTGAACCCTAGCCCCATGGTTAACGCGCCAACGGTGTGGGCGTGTCGCATTTATTCGCCCTCATTTCGTGCCGGTCCACAAACGCGCGCTGATGCTGGGGCGGCCTGCACATCGTGAGGGTCGCTGAGTTGGCACGCCGGGCAAGCGGTGGCGGACAGCGGGCTGCTAATGCCACAGCTGCGGCAGGGCGAGCTGTTGACCGGCCGCGCTGCGCCCGCGGCGAGGTCAGCCGTGTTGCCGGAGGCGTCGAGGATCTGCACGTACGCGTCCGGGTGGATGGCCAGAGCGTAGGTGCCGGCTACGTCGATGACGTGGACTCGGACGGGCCGGTGCACCTGGCGGGCGGTCGCCGTGCAGCGGGCGATCACGCCCGCACGGAGCCGGGCCAGGTCGACGGCGACCAGCGGGAGAGAGGTTCCGTTGATCGTGAGTTCGCCGGTCAGGTTCTCGCGGATCGTCGCGTCGATCCGGGGGTAGGCAGGGATGAAGCTCATTCGTCGTAGTTCCGTGAACAGGTGTCGTCGCACAAGGTCTGGCCAAACAGCGCATAGAACTGTTCGGGATCTACCCAGTTAGGAGCAAGCGAGTCATTTGCGAGTGCTGCAACATCTGCGTTGGTAGTTCCAAAGGCGCTGACCCTGATATCAAGGTGGCAACCGGTACTAGGTGCTTCATTTCCGATCGCCGTGATTTGCTGACCGATGGCCACCTGGTCACCCACCGCTACGGCTCGATCCGTCACGTGACTGTGGAGGTAGGAGACGATGTAGCCCTCCGGGCTCTTGACCGAGAGGGTAAGCCGATCGGAAAGAGTGACCGTGCCGGGGGCGATCGCGTAGACCGGCGTCCCGCAAGCGCCTGAGAGGTCGTCTGCGGGGTGGTAAGTGCTGGCACCTGCGACACGACCTGGCCGGGGGCCATAGTTATCGCTCATGTTGAACGGCTTTGTGAGCGGGAACCCTACGGGGCCGTCAGCGCAGCCTCCCGATGCCGGCGCAGCGGCCGCTCCCTCTTGGCTGGTGTCGCCATTGAGGGCCGCGGTGATCTGTCCAGCACCGTCCCAATACGTTGTGTAGAAGTAGGGATCGGCGTTTCCCTGGACGGCATGTGCGGCGAGCGTCGGTTCAATCGATTCCCAGTTCGCTACGCCCGGAAGTCGCTCATAGAACTTGGTGGCAGATGTGAACGGGTCGAGACGCTCTTCGGTGGTTCCCCAGCTGCTTTGCTGCTGGAAGGGACCGATTGAATCGGCAATTGATCCGTCTGGGTTAATCGCGTTGTCACCGTACGTGAGCGATTGGAGGCTGGATTCACCCATAGCCGTCATGACGCCGAGCTGCTGCGCCCGCGCGTTTAGGCCGAGCTGCTTTGCCGCGTTCATGATCCCCGCGGCGACCACAAGCTGGTCGTGGTCGAAGCCGGCTATCGGTCCCGAAGGGACCTTGGAGACGTCGACGGTTGAGGCAGTGCCGCCGCCGCACGCGGCCGCGGCGCTACTGCCACCTCCCATGAGAATCAGAAAGATCCCGAAAATCCCGCCGATTACTAGGACGGGTACTAGCAACAAGACGATTGCGCCCCCAGAGCCGTTCTTTTCCCCCACGGTTGTCTACCTGGCTGGGGGTGTGAGTCGGTCGGCCAGCCACGCGTCGGTCGGAGCCTGGCGAGTGAGTGAAACGACGTAGGGCCCGATGTTCGTCGGGACGCTCACGAGCAGCGCGTATTCGGTGGCTCCGTCAACGACGGATCCTGCGCCCGTGACTTCGTTCACGGGCACCTTGGCGGGGTTGGTACCGGCGTATGCCGTGCCTGCTTCCTGGGTGAGGTATGGATACAGGCCATTGATCCACGTCGTTTCATCGACGCCTGGGCGAGCGAACGCAGTCATTAGTTTCTCTGCGACGGTCACCGCGGCAGCAACGCTCGTCTCGTCAGCCGGCGCCGGCGTGGCAATCTCGATTCCGTCGTGCAGGTCGTCAACTGGTGCCGACTCTGTTGGAATCGCGCTCGAGGTGGACGCCGGTGTGACGTCGGCCTGCGTGGAGCAGGCAGAGAGTCCCGCGACGGTTACCGTGACGGCCAGAATGGCCGTTACAGCCCTCACAGGCCCTCTGCGACGGCTGCTGCAGCTGCGAGCCATGCGCGCTTCGTAGCGGGAGCCAGAGCGTCGTAGCGGAGCTTTCCGCCGTGCAGCGCGTCGTCATACGGGATGGTGACAGCGCGGCGGGCGAGAACGGCGAAGCCGTCCGCGATCGCCTGGGCGCCGCTGGCCGTTTTTTCGGACTGAGAGACGATGACGACGGCGTTGGCTGCGAGCTGCGCGGAACGCTCGTCGCGCTGCGCGAGTGCTTCGAGCAGGAGGGCGCCGGCCTCGGCGGATTCGTCGAGGGCGGTCGTGGCGATGACGAGCTGGTTTGTCCGCTCGATCATCTGCTGCCAGCGTTCGGCGCTCTCGTCGTTGCCGGAGTCAACGAACACGAGCCGGAAGTATTTGCTGGCGACCTGGTGGAGTGAGTCGAACTCTGCGCGGGTGATCTTCTGTTCGGCTGACAAGACGATGGGGTTGGAGCGAAGCACGTCGTACTTGTCGCCGGTCTGGTGGTGCACGTAGTGCGCCAGATCCGACGATTGCGCGCCGGGCGAGAGTAGGCGGTTGGTCTGGGGCAGCAAGTCCTGCACGGTGGCGTCGTGGCCGCCTTGTTCCGTGCGCCAGCCGAGCGTGCCGCGCGTCTCGTTGTTATCCCATGCGAGTACCCCGGATCCGCCGTAGCGGGCGAACACGGCCGCCAGGATCGCGGTCGAGGGCGTCTTGTTGGCCCCGCCTTTGCCGTTCACGATGGAGATAGTTCGCGGGCCTGCCCAGTGCTGACTAACCGCGTGCACGTCGGCACGTTCGGCCATTTCCTCAGCGGATGGGGCGACCTGGATTCCGGCCCGGCTGAGCATTCCGCGCCAGCCTCTCGACGCGGGCTCCTGCGGGGTTTCCTGAACGAGGAAGGATGCTCGTGCAGCGCGGCGCTCACTGGTGACGACGGGCTCGGCTGCGTCCTTGATTGCCGCCCTGGTCGTGGCCGGCGGCGGGCTGATCATCGCGGCGGGTGCGACTGCTGGCGCGTCCTTAACCTTGCTCTGGGCGGCGGGTGGTGCAGTGACGATCCGCGAGGGCGTGGTGTCGTCTTTTTCGTTGTAGACGAAATCGCCCACGGCCTCCACCTTGCCGTCAGGGTGAACGTTCAGCCGACCCTGGCCCAGCGCGTCATCGGTGACCAACAGCACGGGACGTCCAGCCATGCGGGCGCGGCCCGTCACCTGAGAGAAGATCTGGGTGCGCACATCGGCATCGTCCGTCCCGGTGACGTCGTGCTTCACGCCGTCGACGTCGAGGACGCCAGTCAGGTCGCCCCGAACAGTCGCGTAGATGGTGGGCTGGTCTGGATCGTGCTGAGCCATAGTCGGCCTTTCGATTTTGGGTTAGTCGGTGATGTTGTTGCTACGGCGGAGCAGCCATGCTTTGAAGTCATCGCGAAGGATGACCCAAACCTTGCCTATCTTGATGGCCGGCAAGGGGTCGTCACTGTCTTTGGTGATGAGGTTTCGGATCGTGATGACTGTCACGCCGAACAATTCGGCCGCTTGTTCTGGGGAGAGCGTCTTTGGCAGGTCCGCAAACATGTCGTCAAGTGCGGTCACGTCAAAAGCTCCATGCTGATTCATATCGGCAGTCTAGATCTTTAACGACACGTATGGAACTGTATCGATATTCACGAGCTACTATAGGGGTCATAGGTTCGCTTCCGTTCAAAGAGGGGGGCCGGGTACGTGAGACTAATTATCGCGTGGGAACGTCACAGGAATTCGTCATACTTGAACCCGCGATAGCGAAGGAGAACCCGTGTCGGATACCCAGCACCCCTGGCTCACAGAACCAATCGAGCCCGAAGACACCCTCATCCCGGTAGTTGAAGAGTCCCGTGAGCTTCCGCGACCACAGACGCCGCAGCCTGGTGTGCCTGCACCAGACATGGCCGACCGCCTGCCACGCCGCGACGTGAACCGCCCCGCGACTCTCTGGTGGCTCGGCGTTCACGGGGGCGCGGGCGAAAGCACTCTGGCGGCCACTGTCGCCGGCTCGCGCTCGGCCGGGCATGCCTGGCCAACAGCAAACGACGGATCACTGTCCAACGTGATCCTGGTCGCCCGGTCCAACGCGAACGGGCTGGCTGCTGCACAACGTGCCGCAACAGAGTGGGCGTCTGGCTCGCTCCCGATGGTCCGTCTGCTGGGCCTCGTCATCGTCGCTGACTCACGCGGCAAGCTTCCCAAGCCCCTCCGCGACCTGGCACAGGTCGTCTCCGGCGGGGTCCCGCAAGTTTGGCAAGTCCCCTGGGTTGAGGAATGGCGGCTCGGAGAGCCGTTCGACCTCGACTCCTCACCCAAAGAAGTCCGTGCGTTGGCCGCCTCGGTCACCGCCCTGATCGCACCAACCGCCTAACCGAAAGGACTCACCATGTCTGTTCTGCACATCGCAGTTGAAACGCTGACCAACGTCGTCGCCGCCATTCCCGAGCCGGGAGATGGCACGCCCCCCGGAGCTGAAAAGTTCCAGGAAGTCATGGGCTGGGTCAAGTGGATCGCCCTGGGCGTGGCCATCATCGGCGTCATGATCATCGGCGCGAAGCTCGCCATCGAGAGCCGCCGCGGTGAGGGTGGAGCAGCCCTCGGGTCGCTCGGAACGGCGATGGCCGGTGTGATCGTCATCTCTGCCGCCGCCTCACTCGTCGGCTTCTTCGTCAGCTGACAGCAGCCGGCACCACCCAACCAACACAGCAATAAGAGGGGGGACTTATGTCCGACCAGTCAGAACAGCAGAACCCATTTCGCAGCCGACGATTTGTCCTTTCTATGGTGATCGTCGCAGTCATCGCGCTTCTCGCGGTGATCGTTCTCGTCAGCAACCTCCTTGGAGGCAAAGACGAGACAGCACCGACAGCCTCCCCCCTCCCGTCGACGACGGCGGTTCCCGTTGACAGCGATCCAAGCTCGTGTGGCTTGGAGGGTTACGAAACAACTGCGTCGCTCACCGACGCACCCGATACCACTTGGACTCTCGTTGGAACGGTAGCGGCGCCCTCGGACCCGGAAGGTTCTGGGCCGGGCGTGACCGACTCGTCCGGTTTCCGTAGCTGCTACGCACACACAGCAGAGGGTGCGCTCTTTGCGGCTGCCAACTACGTCGCCCTCGGCACCGATGCCACCATGTACGACAAGATGAGCGCTCTCGTTGCACCTGGCCCGGGACGTGACGCACTGATCGCGATGACTGAGGGCGCCGACAGCGGCGCGTCCAGCGATCGCGCCCAGGTCGCCGGGTTTGCTATCAACTCCTTTGACGAGAAGGCCGCAACAGTTGACCTAGCGCTGAACTACAACGACGGCCAGATGGTGAGCTTGCCAATCAAACTCGTGTGGTCAGCGGGGGACTGGAAGATCGTTGTAGCCGATGACGGCAGCATGCCTATTGCTCCAGCCGCCCTCAATGGACTTGGTGGCTACACACCCTGGTCAGGCGCGTAAGAATGTGCAACGGGTGGGACGTCGTTTGCGGGGGCAAAGAGGCCGTCGGAGGTGCTATCGCTGACTTCGCCAACGACCAGCTGCAGAACCTCGTTGACAGCATCGTGGAAACCGTGGGCACCGCCGTACAGGCCATGGCCACGGTTTGGGTAATGATTCCCACTCCTAACCTGACGCAGAGCGAGGGGGAGGTGACAACGGTCGGCAATTCGGCCTCAGCCGCTACAGGTTCCGAGGGGTTTGCGACCATCCTCGGATACGTCGTGTGGATCTCACTGGCAATCTGCATCATGTCCGTTATCGCTGCAGGCGCGATGCTGGCGTTGAACCACCGTCGAGGTGAGGGCAGCGCACACATGGGTCGACTCGGGATAGTTCTCGTCGCGGTCATGCTTATCTCAGCTGCCAGCGCAATCGTGGCCGGACTCATCCCTGCCATAGGCACGTCTGGCGGTAGCGGTCCGGTAGCCTATCTCCAAGACTCCCTCTGGTGGTACGTCGCTGGCTTCGCGGTCCTGTCCGTCATCGTTGCCGGTCTAAGAATGGCTTGGACTCAGCGCATGCAGCCAGGCAAGGAACTGCTGCAGTCCTTGCTCACTCTCGTTGTCGTATCTTCGGCGGGCCTGACGGCAGTCGGTCTTGCCGTCGCTGCGGCGGACGGCTTCTCCGTCTGGATCCTCGACGGCGCCGCTGACGGGGACTTCAAGGCGAACATAACGGCAACACTGGGCGTCGCTTCGTCGAGCGGAATCGGCCTCATTGCGATGTTGATCCTCGGCACCATAACCATTCTGATGAGCTACGTGCAGGTCTTCCTCATGGTCATCCGGGGCGGCATGCTCGTCATCCTGGCAGGAATCCTCCCGATCACTGCGGCCTTCACCAACACCGAAACCGGCCGAGCCTGGTTCAAAAAGTCCATTGGGTGGATCGTCGCTTTCATCCTCTACAAGCCGGCCGCCGCGATTGTTTATGCGGCCGCGTTCAAGCTCACAGGCAGCAACCTCTTCGTGGAAGACAGCACCGGCCTGGTCAAAATGTTGACCGGCCTTGCGCTGATGGCGATGGCACTTGTAGCCCTCCCAGCTCTGATGAAGTTCGTCGCGCCGATGGTTTCCCAAACTGGTGGTGGCGGGGGTGCGGCGATGGCGCTGGCGGCAGCCGGAGCCGGTGCGATCGGCGAGGTCGCGTCGGGAGCCATGAAGAAGCTCAGCTCGAGCACCGGTTCCAGCGCAAGCGGCGGCGGTGGTGGCGGTGGGGATGACGCCTCTGGTTCTAAGAAAACTGCCTCACCTTCCCCTGCGCCATCCTCGACGGGTGGCGGCGGCGGTGGCGGCCCAACAGGCGGCGGCGCTGCGGCCGGCAAAGCCGCATCCACGGGCGGCGCAGGCGGCGGCGCAGCTGCAGCAGGTGGCGGTGCAGCGGCCGCAGCCGGCCCAGTGGGGATCGGTTTGGCCGCCGCTCAGAAGGCCGGCGAGACAGGCAAGAAAGCTGCTGCGGCAGCCAAGAGCGCGACTGAGGATGCCGCCGGTGGCGGCCCAACGGGGAACTAGGGGATCACATTGTCTAACTCGACTATCCGCACGTACGGTAACTGGCGTCAGCCAACGTCGCCGGGCCTACTGGGCCTCGGATCGATCAGCACGGGTGTGCTGCTCCTGGGGCTCATCGCCACGATTATGACCGTGATGGCGTCGACCCTGACGAACGCGATCGGCGTTTTTCTCGTCATGGTCGCCGCACTGTCCACGGTGGCAGTCAAGGACAAGCACGGCCAGAGCGTGATTGTCCGGGCTACCAACCGCTTCAATTTCATGCGCGCCCGAAACTCGGGAGCCAACGTGTACCGTTCTGGCCCGCTGGGGCGCACAAAATGGGGTACGAACCAGCTCCCCGGACTCGCGGCCCAATCGCGGTTGAGCGAACACCTGGACTCCTACCAGCGTCCCTTTGCCCTTCTGTCCGTTCCGTCGTCGGGCGACTACACGGTAATCATCGGGACGGAGCCTGACGGCGCCGCCCTCGTCGATCAAGAACAGGTCGACGGCTGGGTGGCCGACTGGGGACACTGGCTCGCCAACCTCGGAGACGAGGCTGGCATCGTTGCCGCTGCGGTGACGATTGAGACAGCTCCCGACACCGGCACGAGGCTGCGCGGCGAGGTCACCACCAACATCGATCCGGAAGCACCTGCGTACGCCCGGGCGATGCTCAACGAGGTTGTGGCCACGTATCCGTCCGGTTCAGCGTCCGTTCGGGCGTATGTGTCGGTGACGTTCAGTGCCGCCGCTCGTGCGAACGGTCGACGTCGTGACGCCGATGAGATGGCGCGCGAGCTTGCAGCACGCCTGCCCGGGCTCACACAGGGACTCTCAGCCACCGGGGCCGGTGCAGCTCGCCCTCTCTCGGCGCAGGAACTCTGCGAGGTCATCCGAATTGCGTACGACCCCGAAGTGGCCACGCTGATCGACGACGCACACGCGGACGGCGAAAGCACCGGTCTGCGTTGGCCCGATGTTGGCCCGTCCGGTCACCAGTCCAACTGGGACTCCTACCGGCACGACAGTGCCGTGTCGGTGACGTGGCAGATGACGGAGGCTCCGCGCGGCATTGTTCAGGCCAACATCTTGACCAGGTTCCTCGCCCCTCACCGTGACATTGCCCGCAAGCGAGTCACCTGGCTCTACCGGCCCATCGACGCCGGCCGGGCCGCTGCGATCGTGCAGGCGGACGTGCGGGCGGCAAGCTTCAATGAGTCAGCCAACGATCGGCCCTCCGCCCGGGCAGTCGTGGGAACCCGCGCAGCCCTGGCGACCGCTGCGGAAGAGGCATCTGGCGCTGGACTGGTCAACTTCGGCATGCTCGCCACGGCGACCGTCATGGACGTTGAGCGTCTCGCGGACGCCCGCGCTGCGATGGACAACATGTCGTCGACGGCGCGGCTCCGGTTGCGCGTCGTCACCGGCGGCCAGGATTCCGCGTTCGCGGCCGCATTGCCGCTGGGCTTGGTCCTGCCGAAGCACCTGAAACTGCCTGCCGAACTGCGCGGGAACATCTAATGAGCTGGTTCACAAAGCCCGCGTCGCCCCTCAGTGGAGCAGGCCGCGCGGCTGCAAAGGCCGCAGCGACCGCGGCTGCCAAGCCCATCACGCGCCGCCCGCCCGCTCGCGGGTGGCCGGGACGCGGAGGGGGCGAAACGATGGTGATTTCTCCCGCACCTGAGTGGCGCGGAACCACCGTTCAGGTCTGCGGCCTCTGGCCGTTCGGCGTAGGCACGGGTGCCCCGATGATCGGTGTGCCGCTCGGCCGGCACCTGATCAATCGCGGCACCGTCTGCTGTGATCCAATTAGCTGGTTCCAGCGTGCCAACCTGATTTCAAACCCTTCGGCCTTCGTGCTCGGCAAGCCCGGCCTAGGCAAGTCCACGCTCATCCGCCGGATGGCGACGGGGCTGGCCGGCTATGGCGTGCAGCCCCTCATCCTCGGGGATTTGAAGCCCGACTACGTGGACCTCGTCAAGGAGATGAAGGGGCAGGTCATTACCCTCGGCCGCGGCCGCGGGTACCTGAATATTCTGGATCCCGGCGAAGCCGGCGAGGCCGCGCAGCTGCTCCGCGATGCCGCCAACCGCGAACGCAAAGCGATCGCAGAAGAGGAAGCCGAGCTAGCCCAGCTCCGCGCCGCCGATGTACCCGACGACAAGATTGCTGCACAGGTGATCCGAGAGCGCTCCGCGCAGCTCGTCGGTTCGATGCCCGTCCACGCCGAGAACATCACGCGCAATGAGCGCCTTGCGACACAGGTTCTGCAGGACGCCCACGGGCGTCGCCTCACGATGGTGTCCGCTCTGCTTACGATCATGCGCCGAGAGCCGCCGACTGACCGTGAAGAGACGATTATCGACGCGGCGCTCAAATACCTGGACGCGCATCACGACGGGATTCCGGTCCTCAGCGATCTTCTCGAACTGATCCGGAAGGCACCTGTTGAACTACGTTCCGTAGCCCTGGACCGTGGCGATATGGGCCGCTATCAGGAAATTACGGAGAACCTGGAAGCGTCCCTCATAGGCCTCGTCTCCGGCGGTCGCTTGGGTGAATTGTTCTCCCAGCAGACCACTGTACGGATGAAGCGTGACCGCCCGGTGGTCTATGACGTGTCAAGCATCGATGACTCGGAGATGGACCTGCAGGCCGCAGTGCTGCTGGCGTGCTGGTCGGCGGGCTTCGGCACGGTCAACGTGGCGACGGCCCTGGCCGACGCCGAGCTAGAACCGCGCCGACACTACTTCGTCATCCTCGACGAGCTGTGGCGGGCGCTGCGCGCCGGCCGTGGCATGGTCGACCGGGTGGACGCTCTGACGCGGCTGAACCGGGCGCGGGGCGTGGGCATGGCCATGATTTCTCACACCATGAGCGACCTCATGTCACTGAGTAATGAAGAAGACCGGATGAAAGCCAAGGGCTTTGTCGAGCGTTCCGGGATGGTCATTTGCGGCGGCCTCCCGGCCTCAGAAATGCCGTTGCTCAACAGCGCGATCACCATGAGCGCGGCCGAGCAGAGCATGCTGCAGGGCTGGCAGGATCCGCCCGCGTGGGATCCGGTGAGCGGGAAGGAAACCGACCCGCCCGGGCGCGGCAAGTTCCTGATCAAGGTCGGTGGCCGACCCGGCATCCCTCTGAATGTGGAACTGACGCAGGCAGAGTTGCACTCCAACGACACCAACCAGCTTTGGCACGACGTGTCTCGGACAGGCGTTGTCGATCGCGAGGTGACGGTGTGAGCCAGGCAACGGATCGTCGCAAGCAGAACGCCGGAGGCAGCGACGGCGTTCTCATTTGGGTGTTCATCGGCCTGGCCGTCGTGCTCGTCGGCGGCATTTGGGGCGCGATGGTTTTCGGGTCGAAAATCGCCGGGGTGAACCCGGATCTTCCGAGCGATCCTTTCGAGATTGTCTTCGGCACGCTCAAAGGGACGTACGCGTGGCCCCTGGCCGCGACGTGGATCGTTGTCATCGCAGCTGTGGTCGTGTTGGTCCTGGTGATCCTCGTGGCCGTCCAGGTGAACCGGGGGCGGTCCAAGCGCAGCCGAGTCGACAGCGCAGCTCGCTACATGGGTCGAGGGAAAGACCTGGCGGCGCTCACAACGAAGGGCGCGCGCGCCACGGCGCAGCGGCTCGGAGTGACGGACTGGTTAGGTGTTCCCATCGGAGTCACTGTGGCGGGACGTCAGTGGCTTTATGGCTCTCCTGAGGACATGCACGTAGATATCTGGGGGCCTCGTACGGGTAAGTCGACCAGCCGAGCGATCCCGGCGATTCTGAGCGCACCTGGTGCGGTCCTCACGACGTCGAACAAGCGCGACGTCCTCGATGCGACTCGTGATGTGCGATCGGCCAACGGGTCGAAGGTGTGGGCGTTTGACCCGCAAGCCATCGCCCGTGAGGAACCCCGCTGGTGGTGGAACCCACTCTCGTATGTGACCGACGATGTGCGTGCCGCGAAGATGGCCGCGCATTTTTCGTCGTCGACGATGAGCGGCGGCGGTAGTGAAAACTCGTCGTACTTCAACCGGGCCGGCGAGAACCTTCTCGCGGGTTTTCTCCTGGCCGCGGCCCTTGGCCAGAAGCCAATCACTCAGGTGTTCACTTGGACGACTAAGCCGGGCGATCAGGAACCGGTGCGGATCCTGGAAGATCACGGATACGACGGCATGGCCGACGCCGTGGCCGGCGAAGTGAATGGCGAGCCGAAACGACGCGACAGCGTGTACGGCACCGCGGCGCAAATGGTCGACTGCTTGAAGATCAGCGGCATTGCCCGCTGGGTGACGCCGCTGGGCGGCAACGCCCAAGCGGATCGGCGGCCGCAGTTTGACCCCGACGCGTTCGTGCGCAGCCAAGACACTCTCTACAGTCTCTCCAAGGAAGGTCAAGGCAGTGCCGGCCCGCTTGTGACAGCGTTGACCGCGATCACGGTTGAGGCCGCTGAGGAGCTGGCCACGACCCAGCCCGGCGGTCGCCTGGTTGTTCCGATGCTCGGTGTTCTCGATGAGGCCGCGAACGTCTGCCGCTGGCGCAACTTGCCTGACCTGTACTCGCACTACGGTTCACGCGGCATCGTCCTCATGACGATCCTGCAGTCCTGGTCACAAGGCGTCGAAGTCTGGGGCCGCGAGGGAATGCGCAAGCTCTGGTCAGCCTCAAACATCAAGGTCTACGGCGGCGGCGTAGCCGAAACGGAATTCCTCGGTGAACTATCCCAGCTCATCGGTGATTTCACCCTCCGAACATCGTCCGTGTCAGTGGGCAAGGGACAGCGGTCGACGTCGCTAGCCCACCGCCGAGAGCACACCTTCGAGGTCTCAGAGCTCACCTCGCTGCCTCGCGGCCGCGCCGTCGTCTTTGCGTCCGGTGCCCCGGCCACATTGGTGGCCACTGTGCCGTGGATGGCAGGCAAGCAAGCCGAAGCTGTACGGGCCTCGATTGCCGCCCATGACCCTAGCAGCACGTCGCCTCTGCCGGCGTCGGAGACGTCGGCATATCCGCATCGAGACGATAAGAGATTTGGGTACCCAGGATGAGCGGCGCATTCGACGACCTGGACGACGACCTCGATGCCGTCTCCGACGACAAGTCGGGGGAAGAAGCCCCGGCGCCCACCCTGGTCTTCGGGTCCGTCGACGAGTTCGTGCGCGAACAGCTGAGCCAGACCTACCGGCGGGTGGTGGGCCCGTCAAACCGTGCCTCAAGGCGCTGGGCAGCGGAATGGTGGAGGTCACCCGAAGCCATCGCCCGCCTCGAGGCGCTGTGGCGTTCTTGGGAACATTTGCGGCTCGACGGGGCCACCGGATCGAGCACCTGGTGGCGCGACCACCTGGACCACCACATGCCAATTCTGATGAGCGCTGACGGGCCCTTCGCAGACTCAGAAGATCAGAACAAACCGGGGGAGCCGTTGCCCTACGCGCCGCCGCCGGCTGGCATGTTCCCCGACGTACGAGTCTGAACAAAATACTCTTTGTGATCACGATCGAGATGCGTGGGCCATATCCGATGGTTCCGGCTACCACGCAAAGCTCTCGGCGACCGCCCAGACACCCGACGCGCTTTGAAAGTGTAGATAATGTATACTTTTCAAGTATGAGCGTGATTGTTGAGCCGATCTTGGAGGAACTGGCCTCGGGCCAGTGGGGTCTGTTCACGGCCGCGCAGGCGAGGGCTCGCGGGGTTAGTCGAGCTAATCTCTCGCATCGGGAGCGGGATGGACGTCTGGAGCGTCTCGCTCACGGCGTGTACCGGCTCGGCGGCGTTCCGGTGGCGCCGCTGGATGATCTCCATGCCGCCTGGATGTCGACTGTTCCGGAACTGCTGGCCTGGGAACGGCTCGAGAACCCGCACGTTGTGATCGGCGGTGCGGCTGCGGCCTCGGTGCATGAGGCTGGCGATATCGAGCCAGCCCCGTATCGGATGATCACCAACGAGCGTCGCCAGACCCAACGACCAGACATCGCATACTCACGGCGCCAGCTGGAACCGCGAGACGTCGTCGTAATCGAGGGCCTCCCGGTGACGAGCATTGAGCGCACCGTCGCTGATCTTGTCGATGAGGTGGGGGATCTCTCCCTGGTTGGGGATGTTCTGGCCGACGCAACCCGAGGAGAGCGCGCCGTCGACCTGTATCATCTGAGTCTCCTCCTGGCGCCGTACGCGACAAAGTACGGGCATCCTCGACGGGACGGCACAGCGCTTCTCGAACAAATACGCCGGAGTGCCGGCATCGACGATGTCGCCGCAGCTCGTGCGCTCATTCAGCGCCCTGCTGTCGGTGCCGCCCTCGAGCAGGTCATCACGCGGGAAGTAGCGGAACAGCTCAGGGTCATCGCTGAGAGACTTCAGTTCAACCTGCAAGGGAGCACTCAGTTCAGTGAACAGCTCGAACAGATGATCGCACCGATGATCCAAGCGCAGAGCCGCCTCGCTTCCGAAATCGCGGACGTCGTTCTGTCCCCATTTCTGGAACACCATCGCGAACAGATGGAGCAGATTTCCAAGGGCATCGCGGCCCAGATGTCTGGTATCACAATGCCCAAAATCTCAGTTCCCGCCAGGACGTTCCGTGGGGCTGTGAACCCAACAATCACGATACCCGCGGTGCCTACATCTAGCGTCAGCGCACCCAAGCGTCCGGGTGCTACAGAGGCACACGCTGACGGGGCACCGTCCAGTGCAGAGGAACAGATCGATGGCAACTGACCCCTACCCAGACGGACGGGCGATGCTCGCCGCTCTCAAAGAGAAGGCACGCTCCGCGCACCACGCTGGACTGGGGACCTCGATCCAGAGCCTCCAGGATCTGGCCATCTTCGACCGCTTTCTCTGCCGGGTTTTCTCCGTGGACGATTGCCCGTTCGCACTGAAAGGCGGAACGAGCATGCTCGCGCGTCTGCCCGGAGCCCGGAGAACAACCGACGTCGACCTCGAAACAGCAGCGATGAGCATCGATGAGGCCATCACCCAGCTCACGGCGTCCGCCGGTGTTGATCTAGGCGATCATCTCGAGTTCCGATATCTTCATCACCGCGATACGGGCGGGCCCAACCAGCCGGGTCTGCAGGCTGCTGAGGTCACGTACAGCGTCACCGTCCGAGGTGTAGGCACCCGGAACCCGATCAAGGTCGACCTGGCCATCCACAAGCGCACGCCGACAGCGCCGCTGGAGAAGATCGTCCCAGCGTTCCGGCTCGACCTGCCCCGCCTCGGTACTGTCTATGCCTATCAAGCGATCGCCGTTGAGGACCAGATCGCGGATAAAGCCTGCGCCACGATGTCGATCTATGGGGGCCTTCCCTCGACCCGATCGAAAGACCTCATTGACTTGGCCATCCTCGCCCGAACAGTGCGGATCGATGCCCGTCAACTCCGCAGCAGCGTCTTCACAGAATCGGCTCACCGGCATTTGCCCGCATTCATGACGCTCGCGGTGCCCCGATCGATGACTGACCCGTATCCCAACGGAGCAAAGAACGTGGCAGTCCTCAGCGATCTCCTCAATCCAGACGATGCAATTGAGCTGGTCAATAGGATACTGCGTCCTGCTCTTAGTGGCGAGATTGAAGAAGGGTGCTGGGATCCCACCCAACAGGAGTGGGTCGCCCGCACATAGCGATCGGGACCTGTCGTCTGGAATCGTGCCCAAACGTCCACCACCTCAGGCTGGCGATAATTCCCCAGCAACGTGCTGGGAAATTTCGACCTAGTGAGACAGTATCCGCCCGACGAGCGCGTCTGTGGTGCTTGGGTGAGTATTCGCGGGATTGGGGGCCGCGGGGTATTGCCTTCGGGGGCCATCGGTATTGTCCTGCGGTGCCAGCGAATGTCCGACGTATCAAACAGATAACCATGATCTGAGCTCCGCCTGATTCGTGATCTTGAGGCCTCGGCAACACCGGCCTGACGCTTGGTCTGCTTTGATTGGCGAATGACCAACCAACAATCCGCTCCAGCGAAAAGGTTTTTGGTTGAGCCGCTTAGCTACCGGCAAACCGCGCTGTTTGCCATCGCGCCCGCCGTAACGCTCATGGTGATTGGGCTCGGCTTGCCGGTGCTGATTAAATTGAATCTTGATCAGCAGAACGCCTTGGTCACGCTCGTTCAGGGCGGCAAGACTCTTGCCGAGCATCTCGGGTGGATAATTCCGGTAATCATCGCCGCGCTACTCGGTTTTCTCGCTGCCGCTCTGGCTGGCAACGGCCACTCTGACGCCGTCGAGGCGGACAGGCTTCGACGAGTTCTCGGGGGGACCGGTCTTTTGCTGGGAACGGCAGGCGTTCTGATTGCGGTATACGTCGGGATCTACGCAGCCACGTCGCCTCACTGGGCCTTGTTTCTCGCGCTGATCCCAGCGACGGTCTTAATTGGCTTCCTCGCTCTTTTTATAGGGCGTTACGTCGCTTTTAGCGACGATGAACAGCTCACAGAACTGGACGCCGCAATGCTCCTCCGAAAGGAGCGGATGAGCACTCTAGGAGAGCGTTCGTTGCGGCCGTGGTGGGTTGCCATACTGACCAGTGCGATCGCGATCGCACTGACAGCAGCAGGTGTTGCGGTGTCGCTGAGAACCGAAAAATCTTTGGATATTTTCATCATCGTGTTGATATTGGGTTTCGCAGCCAGTCTGGTTGTTCTCTCGTTCGGTTGGTTGATCCTTGTCGCTACATATACCGATACGACGAAGTCCCAATTCATGACATGGGCTCCGGCACTGGGCGTCTACCTCATCATCGCGGGGCTCATCGTAAACGTGATGTTCGTCAACCATGGGCTCTGGGCTGGGTTTGGAAGCCTTTTGATTGGCGGGGGTTGCCTCTTTGTCCTGCTCTTTCCTCGCAAGCAGCAAGGCCAGTGGCTGCTCAACAGGAGTGTCAACGGTTTGGCCGCCGCCTCAGCGCACAAACGGCTAGTTGACCAGCAGGCCACGGATTCCGCTCGTCGTGACACGCTGCTCTTGAGCCTTGCGGACGAACCATCTGCAAACTGGCTCAAGCGAAAGTTAGCCACGCTATTGGCACTCGCTTAATCGGTGCCATTGCGCTGACCGGAGCAACCGTGCGCTTGGCCACCGACTCCACCACAACCGTAATTGTCGCGAGTCAATTGCTGATTCATACGCAGCTCGTCGAGGACGCATAGGCAGCACTGAACTGGGTGATCTCGTCGGCACGCACCCCAGCAATGTTGGACCTATTCTCAAGGGCTCGATCGAGCGGGGCTGCTCGCACCGTCTCGGGGCGCAGGTTCCACTACGTTTACGGGATAGCTCGCCTCGCTGGCGCCCGGTGTCATCGGCGGAGGTGTCTCTGTTTACGACGACCCGGCGAACGTGAACTGGGCCTCCACCGGGAGCAAAATCGCCAAGGTCGGGCGCCGAGGAGATCCCGAGCAAATCATTGCTAGGGTCAACGCCACGCCCAAGCTTCCTCGCCCACGCACGGCAACGCTGCGACGTCTTCTGTGCCATACTCCGCGACCCCCCGAACTGGGGGCAGACCCCCATTCAAGGGTCCTATAACTTTCACCTAGCAGGTTTGCGTGAGTTTCCTGTGCGGAGGTCGTCGTGTAGTCGCCCCGCCGTGTTTTGGGGGACTTCGTGCTGAAGCCGATGCAGTCTGCTTTTCGTTTGCAATTGGGGATTGTCCTGGCTCTGGCTTTGGTCGGCGGGTTTCTTCAACCCGTTGAACCGGCCGAGGCGGAGGCCTCTCAGGCGCAAAGTCTGGATCCGGCCGTGCTGGCCCCATTGGTTTCGCCTGCCTTGGAGGACGTGGCGACAACGGACCCGACGAAGGAGTCGGGATTTGAAGCGGCGGTGACGGAGCCGATGAAAGCGGAAGTGGCACCTGCTCCGGTGGCCGAGCTTGACGAGCCCGTTGATGTGTCCCGATTTGACGAGGACACCTCCGAGGTCGTCTCGCGTGGCGAGTTCCAGCAGGTGTATCTCAACGAGGACGGGTCGAAGACGACTCGGCTGTCGCCGGTTCCACTGAACGTGAAAGCCGAAGATGGGAAGTGGACCCCAGTCGAGACGACTGTCGGTCCAGTCAACGAGGGCGTCGCCGAGGTGGAGAATCACCCTCTGGATCCGCAGTTCGCGGACACGGCGAGTGAAACGGATGCTCTCACGGTCAGTTCCGGCAAATACGAGGTCGGATTCACTTTGGAGGACGCGGCGGACAGCTCGTTGGAACTTCAGGCGTCCTCGCAAAAACGGTTGCCGCTGAATGAAGTTTTGTATCCAAACGTGTTCGAAGGAGTGGACCTGGCATATGAGGTCAATGCGGATGGGGTTAAGGAGACCCTTGTGTTGCAGGACCTGCCGGTGGCATCGGAGGACTCGTGGACCTGGCTAATTTCGGCGCCGGGGCTGGAGCTCGAGAAGACGGAAGCGGGCGAGATCCTGTTCCTGGATGCGGCCGGGGCTGTGAAGCTGGTGATACCGACCCCATTAATGTGGGACTCATCCGGGGTGAAGAACGTGCGGGAGCCGGCCGAGAAGGTCGTGGACTCGACCCTGGTGAAGCGGGGCTCGGACTGGGCGTTCACATTGCAACCAGACCGAGAGTGGTTGGCCGACCCGGACCGGGAGTATCCAGTCTCCGTCGACCCGACGACAAATATTGTGCAGAACGATGTGCACGCGTACAAATCAGATGGGTCAAACCTGAACGGTGTCATCCGGATCGGGAACACCAGGGAGAACAACACCGACCGATATTGGCGAACGGTGCTGCACTACAACTACGAGCAGCTGTTCGGAAAGCAGGTCCTCGGGGCGGCGTTGTACGGACGGTACGACGGCGGAGGCACACAGGAAGGCTTCTGGGGTTCCGTGCATCACGCGACCGCGTTCAACTACAACGGAGTAGGCGAGCCTCTCAGTTCTTGGGGGATCGCCTTTGACGGGTACGCTGCCGAGTCGGGGCTGGCGAACCGGGTCGCGCAGTGGGTGCGCGATCAATCCAGCGGCAACTACCTCGTCCTTCGCGGGGACGAGGTGCCCGCCTATTCCTATAAAACTTTGGCTACAGAGCTTTTGATCGATTGGAAGGATTTTCCGCAGGTTACCGGGACTCTTGCGCCGACACCGACGAATGGCGGGCGCAGCAGTGTCACGCCAACACTGACGATGACCGGCTCGGACCCGGGCGGCGGCGGCGTGAATTACCGGTTCAAGTTCAGTGAGAATCCGAATCCGGAGGTGTCGACGGTTCTTGACAGCGGAGCGCAGGGCGTCGGGCCCAGCTACACCGTTCCAGTGAACTCGCTGCTGCCTGGGAAGAGGTATTACTGGAAGGTCTCAATTTGGGACGGCTACGACGGCCACCTGGGAACGTCCACCGTGCGGTCCGCAGGTCCATTCTCGATCCTGACAAACACACCGGCCGCAACCCCGCCGCAAGGCACAGCCACGCCAAGTAACGGGCAGGTCATTACATCTCTGACGCCGACTTTGACGGCATCAGGTGTGACAGATATCGATGCTGACCCAGTGAAATACCAATTCCGGCTCGCGACAGGCACAGATGGCACGACCGGTGCGGTCGTTTCGTCGAACTGGCAGACCGGCACAACCTGGCAGGTCCCCGACGGGGTTCTGCAAGATGGCGGCGCATACACCTGGGTGGTCCTCACTGACGACGGCTATGACAAGCCGGCAGCCGCATGGGTGAACAAATTGATCGTGAACCAGAGAATCGGTGACTCCGGTCCGGCCCCAACGGAGAGTGCAGGTCCAACGACGGTGAACCTAGCCAACGGCAACGTCGGTGTGCGGTTCTCGTCTCCCACTGTGGACACGATCGGCGGGCCGATGGGGCTCTCGTTCAGCTACAACTCATTGAAAACCCGCTCGACGGGCCTGACCGGAAAGTACTATGACGCGACCCCCACGGGCGGGCAGGCGCAGAACTGGGACTTCACCGGTCGCACACCAGTCTTAGTGCGCACCGACAGTAGCATCTCCTTCGATTGGGGAGTTCAGTCTCCCGGGCCAGCGCTGCCGGTGGACAAGTTCATGGCCCAGTGGACTGGTTTCATCACGGTCCCGACGGCAGGCAATTACACCTTCGGAGCCATCGCCGACGACGGCGCCCGCGTGACGGTCAACGGCACGAAGACTCTCGACCGGTGGACATCCGGAGCGAGCAACACGGCCGCATGGGGTACTGCGGCAGCAATGGGCGTGTCTCCGACACCCATTTCGGTGGACTATTACGAGGTCACCAGCGGGGCCCATATGAAGCTCCTCGCGCGCACCCCGACCGGCGAGGAGTTCGTGGTTCCGCCGTCATGGTTCACTCGGTCTACCGAGACTCTCCCGCAGGGTTGGTCATCGTCCACAGCTTTGGCCGGAGACGCCGGCGACTATTCGAGCGCGCAGGTGACCGAGGGATCGGTCGTGCTTACAGACTCGACAGGCACCACGCACACCTACACGAAGAAGTCCGCGGGTGGATACTCGTCCCCGGTCGGCGAGTACGGGGTGCTGTCCCTGGACGCTGCGGGACTGGTCACTCTCTCTGAAGAGGACGGTAGTAGTTATGTGTTCAATGCCGCTGGCCGGGTTGAATCGACGTCGAACCCGACAGATGCGCTGAAGCCCGCAGCCCCGGTTAGCACGTATCGACCGAATACTGGCCAGATCGACCGGATCTCTGACCCCTTGTCAGCGACGAGCCCGGCGACCAGCCCGCAAACCTACGCACGTGAGGTGCGCTTCGCCTACCCGGACCAGACGGCCACCAGCGTCGGGCTCTCCGCTTCAGACGCGAGACCCGGCGGCGCCGCCTGTCGGGTCCCCGCCGGGTATACCGCTGCACCACCGGGAATGGTTTGCCGAATCATCTACCCTGGGCATGTCGCGGGTGCGACAGACACAACTGAGCTCTTCTACGACGCCTCCGGCTATCTGGTGCGCATCCAGGACCCCGGATCAGAGATCACCGACTTCGCGTACGTACAAGGCAAACTCAGCCAGGTCCGCGACTCCCTCGCGAACGATTGGCTCGCCGCCGATGCCACCCGCAACGGATCCGGGCCAGTATCGACGACGATCGACTACGACTCGAAGGGTCGCGCCGCCTCCGTGACGTCCCCCGCCCCGGACGGGGTGACAGTGTCTGCGCGACCGATGGAAACCTTCACCTACGGCGCCGGCACCAGCTTCGTAGACATAGCAGGCCTCACCGTGCCCAAAGCCGCGCCGGCGAACGGGCACGCGAAGACTGTCACCTTCGACAGCGCCTACCGGCAGCTCACCTCGTCCAGCGCGAGCGGACTGACCGGCTCAGGCGAGTGGAACGAGAAGGACATGGCCCTGTCCTCGACAACCGCGCAAGGACTGAAGTCGACGAGCATCTACAACCAGCAGGACCGCCTCACCGACACGTATGGTCCTGCCCCGATTGCCTGCTTCGGGGCCGACCGTAGGCCCCTGTCGTCCTGCCCGATCGTGCCCGCTCACTCGAGCACCAGCTACGACCAAGGCCTGAAGGGCCTCAACGCGGTGTACTACAATAACGAGCGTCTTGCCGGGGTGCCCGTCGCCTATGGGCTTGGCATCGGCGTTGCCGACGGAAGGGTAAACCGGGACTGGAATGCAGCATCGCCGACAGCGGGCGTGAACGCGACCTACTGGTCGGCTCGTCTCACCGGCCTTATCACCTTCCCCGCCGCAGGCACCTACTCAATGGCGACCTACGCTGACGACGGCGCCCAAGTATGGATCGACGATGTCCTCGTAGCCGACGCCTGGGGCGGCGGAGCCGCCCGCTGGTCACCCAACGGGCCTGTTACCGTCACCGCCGGACAACAGTCTCGCATTCGCGTGCAGTATATGAACCAAACTGGCCCCTCAACTCTCGTGCTGAACTGGACACCACCCGGCGGCACCAAGCAGCCCGTCCCCGGCTCAGCACTCACGCCTGATTACGGGTTGGCTACCGGCTCCACTGTCGATGACTCCGCGCCTGTCGGTGTTGCTGGTTTGACCGACGTGCAGGTGCCAAGCATGAGTACCGCAACCGAATATGCCACCCCCTGGCTCGGCGCGGCAACGACGTCCATCGTCGACCCATCCGGGTTGAACCTGCGCACTGTCACCGCCTACGAAGCACCCGGGTCCGGGTACCTGCGCCGCACCTCCCGGATGCTCCCGGCGGGGGTTGCCTCCGGGGCGAGCGCGTCGACGGCCGGCACGACATCTGCCTACTACGGGGCCAAGGAGACCCTGCAAGACGTCTACGGCGGCAGCGTCTGCGGGGTGCCCGCCTCGACAACACAATCCGGTTTCCTGCGGTCAACGACCGGGGCCGCCCCGGCAGGGGGTGCCGCGATCGTTGGCAGCGTCGTCTACGACCTGCTTGGACGCATAGTCGGCAGCAAGTCCAGCGGTGATACGGGATGGTCCTGCACCACCTTCGACGTCCGCGGACGCGCCGTGACACGAATCCTCGCGGCAAATGACACGGCCTTGGCCCGCACGGTGACCTCCGACTTCGCGTCCGGCGGGAACCCACTCGTTACGTGGGTGAAAGACGGGTCCGTGGAAGGTTCGACAAACGAGTCCCGGATCACCACAACAACGGACCTCCTCGGCCGTGCAATCGGATACACCGACGTGTGGGGCACGGTCACGACCGGTGTCCACGACCTGGCCGGGCGGGTGACATCGACGTCGACCACGTCCGGCACGACCACGAGCACGCAGTCCTTTGAGTACGACGCGGACGGGAACGTCGAGAAAGTCCTCCACAACGGCGTCGTGATTGCCGACCCTGTTTACAGCACCGCGAACGATGTGACCAAGGGCAATCTCGCGTCCGTGACCTACCCTGAGGCCGCGGGTAACGGGTCGTCACTGTCGGCGATCACCCGCAACGCGGTCGGCGCGACGACGGGCCTGAACTGGTCATTCGTGTCGGGTGCGTCCGTGGCGGATGACGTGGTGCGATCCCAGTCGGGCCGGATCCTGCGCAACACGCTGACCTCCGGTGCAACGATCGACGTGTCGACGTACTCCTACGACGCGGCCGGGCGCCTGATCCGTGCGGTCATCCCCGGCCACACACAAAGCTATGGGTTCGGCGCGGTCGCCGGTTGCGCGACGGGCTCGATAGCCAACGCTGGGTTGAACGGCAATCGCACGTCCCTTACGGACGCGAAGACCGCGGGTGCGACGACGACCACGGTCTCCTGTTACGACCAGGCCGACCGGTTGCTTTCCTCCCAGGTCACGAACCCCGTGGCGGGTGCGAATTCCGTTGCCGACGGACTCCCGGCTACGGAACTTGCATACGACGCGCATGGCAACACAACCACGCTGGGTATCGAATCGCTCGCCTACGACGTCGCCGATCGCCACCTGACGACGAAGCTCACGGACGACACATTGGTGAAGTACACGCGGGACGCGACTGATCGGATCGTCGCCCGCACCCAGACGCCGCCCGGGGGTCCCGCGTCGACGGTGCGGTACTCCTTCAGCGGGGATGGCGACAGCCCCGACCTTCTGCTCGACAGCGCGAGCACGGTCGTGGAACGGACGCTCTCGCTTCCGGGCGGTGTGACCGTGTCGCTCCCCGCCACGGGAGCCGAGACCTGGTCGTACCCGAACGTGCACGGCGACACGGTCGTCACGGCCGACGGCAACGGCCTCCGCGCCGCATCGATTGCCTTGTACGACCCGTTCGGACAGACGATAGACCGGGCGACGGGGGACATCGGCACGATCACGGCGGACGACTCGGGCCCGAACACGCAGACGGCGACGGACGCAGACTACGGGTGGCTCGGCCAGCACCAGAAGCTCTTCGAACACGCTGGCGGCATCGCCACCATCGAAATGGGGGCCAGACAGTATGTTCCTGCGCTGGGCCGGTTCCTGGAAGTTGACCCGGTCGAGGGCGGCGTCGAAAACGACTACGGGTACCCCAGCGACCCTGTCAACGAGTTCGACCTCAGCGGCAAGTTCAAGGTCGACTGGTGGCTCGTCGCTGACATCGCGATGATTGCGCTCATGTTCGTTCCCGGCGGAGCCCTCATCTCGGCAGCACTGAAAGTCGCGTCGCTGGCTGTGCGAGCCACGAAGTTCACCGTCGATGTAGTGAAAGCGGTAAGAATTGTTCGCGGAGCGTCACGCTACGTGCGACAGCCAGCAATTGGGAAGGGGTCAACGACCGCCTCGCTAAGAGCAGCAACATTGGCCTCCCGAAGGTGGGTCGGAAAAGTGGTGAAGCAGGACCGCGCCAGTAGTGGTCAAGCCATGACGTTCGGAAGGAATGGCAATTGGTACCGAGGTATCGGCAAGTCCAAGGCTGGTGTCCCAAAGGTAAACTTTGGCCGCAAGGGCATATCCCACAACTTTCACGTATGGATTAAATAGATCGGATCAACTGAAATGGGACCGAATACTGAAGGGCATGTTGATGTTGTTGGCAGACTACTCGGCGGCGATGCGGTCGGATATTGCACCGGGGGCACAGCTGAGGGGAGTTACGTAAGGTTCTTTCACCTGAAGGACATATCACCGGCATCCAACGAACCAGCACTGGCTATTGAAGTAACGTTCTACCCTGAGTACGCCAAGCTCCCCCACGGCCTCTGTACCGAGGTCGTCGTTATCCAGAGGAACGCAACGGACATAGGCCGGTTTCTTCGAGAGTTCGAGGTTCAACTTGCGCCGCCTGCGATTGAAAACCGTGTGCTGCACAGGTTGTTCGAGGTTCGTCAAGGAGCTGGCATGGGTGCCGATGAGGTATTTCGGTACGGCCGGGTAAACTCCGCAGCGTCCCTCGGGGACGCGTTTCGCGCGATCATGAAGCTGCCCTCGTCAAAGGAAGCGTGGCCATTTCTGAGCGAGGGACTCGATACAAACGTCAAGCTGAGAGTCGAGGGGGGAGCGTTCGTTGAGTTCGACGACCTGTGTCGTCTACTCGACTCTGTTGGGTATGAAGTCGTTCTTATACCCACCAATGCCGGCGGAATCGTTTTGGACCGTTCAAGGCCATGGCAGGAGTTCGAAGGCGCTTAGTTGTGTAGGAACCGGCCCACCAAGTCATTCAAACGATAAAGCTGTTCAAGCCAGGCTCAGGCCGGTCCATCGGCGACCGGAAGGCGCCTGCGACAGTGGCCTGGCCTCCGTTCGCTAGCAGCCAGGCGATGTTCACAGCAGCAACGTCCGCTTCGTAGTCGCTGTCATCGTACTGACCCTTGAATCCGCCGATCCACTGCCGCGCGAAGTCGTACGCGTCAGCCTCCGGGTGCTCCACCTTGTACCCGTCGTCAATGTGCGGGAAATGGCGCGCCGGAAAAGCCCGTGTGCACAGCACCAGATGACTGTTGCCACCGTCTGAGCGACTAGCAATTCTGAACTCCGTCAGCCCCCCTCTTGAGTTGTCCCCCACGTGCCAGCATCCGTGGGCAATGCTAGGCAGTACGTTGCAGCGCTAGGCCGTTTCTTGGAGGTAGATCCGGTCGAGGGAGGAGTAGATAACGACTACGGGTATCCGAACGACCCCGTGAATGCGTTCGACCTCGACGGAAATTAAATCGATTGGATAGCGGTCGGAGTAGCAGTCGACGTCGCCTCTATCGCGATCATGTTTGTGCCAGGCATAGGGACTGCCATTGGCGGATCTATCAGGCTAGCCCGTGCCGCCTATCTTGGATATAAGGCATACAAGGGCTTGGCAATCGGCGCCCGCATCTCGAAATCGAGGGAGGTTATGGGTGTGGTGAGTTCGGCGAACAGATTTGCAGCCGGTCGGATGCCTGGCACCGCAGCTCGCCCTGGAATTCGTGCCTCTCTCGACGCGACAAAAGTAGCAGGAAGAGCATGGGCAGGAGGCGGTAGAGTCACAAGAGCCGGACGGCAAGCCCAAGCATTTTCTCGAAACGGCGCAAGGAATTATCGAACGGTCAAGGTATATAAAGGTCGGCCGTACTCAGTATTCGGCGCGAAAGGCAAACCTAGCGGCCTTCACGTGTACCACGATTAATCCCGACTTGGTAAGGACTGAGCATTTGAGCGCTCCCGTGGAACTTGCATTCAACCCGAATGTCGATGGCCAGTCAGCGTTCATCACCCCCTTTCCGGCGGAAGGGGGAGGGGTGCCCCTCACGGAGGGAGGCCCCGTCCTTTCGCTTTCGCCGTACGAGTACGTGCACGCCTACATGATGTGGATTGACATCGTGAATTCACCCAAAGAATTCAGGATCAACGGGTGGCAATCATGCCCCTCGCACCTCGCTGCCGAAGTTAGATGGATCATTTTCAATGATGACTTCGATAACGTTCATGAACTGTGGCCAGATTCTGCGCAGCTCATCGCCAACCAGCCCTCCTTTGACTCTGAGAGCCTGCGGCGTCTGAGCTCCGCGGGGCGGTGGGTCGCGGAGCGGCTCGATTCGGCAATCGATCAGTGGCCGACACCGATCCGCGAGCACGAATACTATTCGCCCACACGGAGGCTCACCGACGTGCATGACGAGAAGGCGTTCTGGGGAACGGCCCGAGCCAATTGGGATTTCAGTCGATCGCCGTCTCAGCTCTCCATTGGCGACCTCGCCGTCTTCGAGATAGTCCACGCGATCGCGTCTGGCACGTGCGATCCGATTGAGACGTCTGGTCGTTTGGGCACCTTGCTCGCGAGTCGCCACGCTCCCAGAGGTCGTGAACGTGCCCTAAATACTGACGTCGCCCGACGCGCCGTGGTGGAGTTCAACTCGATCCACGAGGCGGTCGTGATCGGCCAAGCAGAGGAGGTCGCGGCGGCCGATATCACTGGAGTCTCACGCAACCTTCTGGGCACAACTCCATTCTGGGTGTCGGGTGCGTGGCGGCCGGGCCTCGTCGGTCTTTTGGACGTCCTCTCGAGCTAGAGGCTCGTCGTCGATGACGAGCCTCCTTAGGCCAGGCGTTGGTCGGTAGCGTGCTGCCAACGACCTAGAAACGGGGCCGGCACCCGCACCTCCGATGACCTTTTGTGTTTCCTCTGGTAAGGACAACTACAGGCGCAAATTCTCGCAACATGATGGCAAGGCCTGTGAGCAACCGAAGGGCTAACCTTCATGGTCTTGAAGTTTGCAAGCGAAGCGACACAGGCTGTTGACGTCAACCGAACCTCCCTTGACGGACGCAGGCCACTGGTTGCTCGGCCAGCACCAGAAACTTTTTGAGCACGCGGGCGGCATCGCCACTTTCGAAAATGGGCGTACGGCAATACATTGCTGCGCTCGGCCGGTTTCTGCAGGGCACTCCTTCTGATCAGCAGTTTTATGTCGCCGATAATAATGATTATGTCAACAAGTAGTCGACATCTTTGCATTGAATGCAGATTTGGACTCCATCAGAAGTTGGACTGAAGCCGCGGCTTTGACCGATAAGTCGACCACAGCACCGCTTCAGCACACGGACTTTTGACGACTTCGTCGAGCGCTAAAATTCGAGTGTCGCCCTGGCGTTTGGGAACGCCCATAGATGCTGTTACTGCCGATGAGGTGACTACATCCTTGATCACGACGAGGTTCGGCTGGTGTCCACTACCCCAAGTCCAAGACGCATCCGCACTGCCACCTCCGAGAAGAGTCGCCTGCGGATGGCGCACACGCGACGGAGTAGTCCCCTAGTCGGAGCCAGGGAAAGGGAAGTCCGCCCGACGTCGGACGCGGTGGGATCATCCCGAACCGCATGCTGTCACTCGTCCCCCAAAAAGATCGAGGATCCGCATGTTCAGAAATTTGTCAGACCAGCGTGCTGCGCTGACGTTCAGCGTGCTGGTACTCGGCGCGTCGCTTGTGACCGCGAACATCGCCGAGGGCCTCGTGCTCGCGATCTCGCCACTACTCACGGTATTGGTAATGATGCTCGTCGCGACCCGTGACGGATACAGCCGGGCGGGCTGGGCGCGGCTGGGGATGAATCACCTCGGGCTACGGAGCTGGGTACGGGCCGTCGGGGCCTCCGCAGGAATTTCCGTGTTGGCCATGGTCGCTGTGGTGACCTCGGGCATCGCGAACTGGCGGGCGCCATCGGACGACTGGATTCAATCCGTCCTCGTGCTGTGCATAACCGGTCCAATCCTGGCGTTCGCCGAGGAGATCGGCTGGCGTGGCTATCTTCAACCACGCCTCGCATTTATGGGCCGACGAGTATCGATGCTCATCGTCGGCCTGGTCTGGGTCGCATGGCACCTTCCCTATATTCTGTTGACGCCCTATTACCACTCGGCCGGCAACCAAGCGCTGGTGCTCCCACTGTTCGGTGCAAGCGTGCTCGCGTTCGCCTTCCTGTTCGGTGAACTGCGCGCCAGATCCAACAGCCTGTGGCCATCGGTTCTCGCCCACTTCGCCCACAACGTGACTTTCGCCGTCATCGGGACCTACTTCATCACTACTGACCAGCCCGTCGTCGTCAACGAGTACCTCGCGGGCGACACCGGCCTGTTCGTCTTCATCGGGACGGCCACCTGTGTGATTGCCATGTGGACGTGGAGTGTGGGGCGCGAGCAGAGGTCTACCGTCCTGTGATCGCGATTCTGTCCAGCACGCACGCGCCACCCCCTCCCCTCTCTGAAACTCGACAGATACTATTCCCGGCGTGAGGGAAACCTGGGCGCTCTTCAGCCTCCTTCACGTACAAGCGGTGAGGAGGACAGCGTGCCGGTGGCGGTGAGCCAACCTGTCAAAGGGCTCCTGTCGAGTCTCCGCGAATATCAGTCCTCACTGCTGTGGCGGGGTCCTCGGCAACGACATGCAATCCGTTTGGCGAGTTGGCCGCTTTGACGAGTTCCTGCAGTCACTCCCGATTCAATTCGGGCTCAGCACCGTCGGAAAACCGAAAATGTGACGGAATGGCTTGGTTCAACCAGACACAATCACGCTGGCTTTGCTGGCTACTTGAGTTGAGCTAGGGGTTACGTCCCTGTGAGCGGTGTGGTTTCCGGCTCTTGTGCGTTGCTTCGTCAACGTAAAGAGCCACCGTGGGATGGTCAGTGAGTACCGATCAAAGAACTCACAAAGGACACCACACGATGGCTCTAGACCAGTCTGCCCTGCTCGACCTGCTGGGAGAACTCAAACTCACCGACGTCACCGACCGAATCCG
>NZ_SOGH01000015.1:0-145757 GCF_004402305.1 Cryobacterium sp. TMB3-10
CCGTCCTCCCTACCGCGGCAACAGCGACCGCCCGGCATATAACTCGGACCGTCCGGCGTACAAGGGCAACTCGGACCGCCCGCAGCGCGATGGTGACCGTCCTCCCTACCGCGGCAACAGCGATCGTCCCGCGTACAACTCGGACCGTCCGGCATATAAGGGCAACTCCGACCGTCCGCAGCGTGATGGCGACCGTCCCGCGTACAAGGGCAACAGCGATCGTCCCGCGTACAAGGGCAACAGCGACCGTCCGCAGCGCGACGGTGACCGTCCCGCGTACAAGGGCAACAGCGACCGCCCCGCGTACAAGGGCAACTCCGACCGTCCGCAGCGCGACGGAGACCGTCCCGCGTACAAGGGCAACAGCGACCGCCCCGCGTACAAGGGCAACTCCGACCGTCCCGAGCGCGATACCGAGAACAAGCCGTGGCTGAAGGACAGTGCCCGCGGCGGCTCGCCGACCCGCGCCGGAGCTCCCCGCGACTCCGGCAAGAAACTGTGGACCCGCGAAGGCGCCCCCGCCCGCGGTGACCGCGACGCCCGCGTCGTCGAAGAGGAGATGACCGAAGAGCAGCGCATGCAGCGCGAGCTGCGTTCGGTGCGCCCGCGTCACGACGACCCCGAGCTGCCCGACGACATCACGTCCGAGGACCTCGACCGCATCGCCCGCAATGAGCTCAAGACCCTCACCAAGGACAACGCGGAAGCCGTGGGCCGTCACCTGGCCATGGCCGCCCGGGTCATCGAGGAAGACCCGGAGCTGGCGCACCGCCACGTCATGAGCGCCGCGCGTCGCGCCGGCCGCATCGCCGTGGTGCGCGAGAGCCTGGCCATCACGGCCTACGCCACCGGCGACTTCGCCCTGGCGTTGCGGGAACTCCGCACCTACCGCCGTATTTCCGGCTCCAACGCCCAGCTGCCGCTGATGGTGGACAGCGAACGCGGCGTGGGCCGCCCCGACCGCGCCCTGGAGCTGGGCCGTTCGGTGGACCGCTCCACCCTGCCCGCCGGCGTTCAGGTGGCCCTGGCCATCGCCATGTCCGGCGCCCGTCTCGACCTGGGGGAGACCGAGGCCGCGCTGAGCGAGCTCGAAATCGCCCAGCTCGACCCCAAGACCGCGTTCTCCTACAGCTCGGAGCTGTTCGCCGCCTACGCCGAGGTTCTCGAAGAACTCGGCCGCACCGACGAGGCCGACGTCTGGAACGAACGTGCCTCCCGCGCGGACGCCGCTCTGAACGGCGACGTCGACGAGACCATCGAGATCGTCGAACTCGACGAAGAATTCGATGAGGACGAGGACGAGGACGAGGACGAGGACGCCGACCAGGATGAGGACGAGTCCGATCAGGACAACGCCGACACGCCCGACGAGCTCGAGACCGCCGACGACACCATCACCATCTCTGACACCGAAACTGACACCGAGGACGCTGCTTCATCCGATGACGAATCACACGACGACGCCAAGGGTGTGGACGAAGATCCTGAAACGACGCCCGTTGACTGAGCCGGCCACACCCCTGGCCGGCATCGACGTGGTCCTGGCCGACCTCGACGGTGTCGTCTACGCCGGCCCACACGCCATCCCGTACGCGATCGACGGCCTCAACAAGGCCGCCGAAAGCATCCGGGTGGGCTACATCACCAACAACGCATCACGCACGGATGCATCCGTGGCCGGCCACCTGACCGACCTCGGTCTCACCGTGGCGCCGTCCGACGTCGTCACCTCGCCCCAGGCAGCCATGCGGCTGCTCGTGGAGCAGGTGCCGGCCGGATCGCGGATCCTGGTGGTGGGCGGCGACGGTCTCGTCGACGAACTGCAGAAGCACGGCTTCGAGGTGACCCGGTCCGCCGAGGATTCCCCGGCCGCCGTGGTGCAGGGCTTCGCTCCTGACGTGGGCTGGACCCAGCTGGCCGAGGCCAGCTTTGCGCTGAACGCCGGCGTGACCCTGGACGGCGACTACCCGGGCATTCCGTGGATCGCGACGAATACCGACTGGACCATTCCGCAGGCCCGCGGCATCGCCCCGGGCAACGGCACCCTGGTCTCCGCGGTGCACACCGCGGTCGGGCGTCTGCCGCTCGTGGCCGGCAAGCCGGAGATCCCGATCTTCCTCGAGGCCATCAAACGCTTCGATGCCACCGCTCCGCTGTTCATCGGCGACCGGCTCGACACCGACATTCTCGGCGCCAACCGCGCTGGGATGCCGTCGGTGCTCGTGCTCACCGGCATCGACAAGGCCAAGCAGGCTCTGGCGGCCGGCCCCACGGAGCGTCCGACGTTCATCCTCGAGGACCTGCGCCAGCTGCACGAGCCCTACCCCGTGACGGTCTTCTCCAAGGACAAGTCCCAGGCCACGGTCGACGGCGCCAGCGTGCGCATCCACGGCGCCGACGTGGAGATCATGGCCGTCGGCGACGACGGAATCAACCTGTTGCGGGCCGCCTGCGCCGTGATCTGGGCGTCCGGCCGACCGATCTACGGCCTCAACGTTCCGGAGAGCCTCTATCTCGGACGGTAGCCTAGGAGGCGTGAGTGCAGACGGAGTAGATGCGGCCGGGCCGCCCAGTGCGCCGACCCCGGGTCGCCCGGGGCCGCGCCCGACGCCGTCTGCACCAGCGCCCGCGCCTACCGACGACGCACCCGCCCCGCCCGTGCTGGACGGTGACCTCGAGGCCCGCATCACGGCCGCCGAGGCGCTGCCGCTCGAGGACCGGGCCGCGGCGTATCTCCAGCTGCACGACAGTCTGCGCGACCACCTCGAAGGTGGCGACGTGCCCCGATCGAAGGCCGAATGACCACCTCCAGCACGCCAGAGCCAGACCCCGAGATGGGGACCCAGCACGAGGACGCGCCGGAGCCGAGACGGTCGGCGCCACAGCCCACCAGCGTGCCGATCAGCACGCCACCGGCGCCCGCCGCTGAACCCACGGTTTCACCCACGGGGGAGCAGCGCCTGGATTCGGCGCTGTTCGAACGGGGCTTGGTGCGATCGCGCACCGTCGCCGCCCGGCTCATCACCGAGGGCCTGGTCACCGTGGACGGCAGCCCTGTCGTCAAGGCATCCGCCAAGGTGCGCGACAGCCAGGTCATCGCCGTGGCCCCCACCGACCACTACGTGAGCCGCGGAGCGCACAAGCTCGTTGCCGCGCTCGACGCGTTCGATCTACCGGTCGCCGGCCGCACCGCGATGGATGCCGGTGCCTCCACCGGCGGCTTCAGCCAGGTGCTGCTCGAACGCGACATCGCCCGGATCATCGCCGTCGACGTGGGCCACGGCCAGCTGTCGCCGACCATCAAGGCCGACCAGCGGGTGACGCTCGTCGAGGGCTTCAACCTGCGCTACGCCACCGCGGAGTCCATCGCGGGAGCCTCCGGCATCACCGAGCAACCCGACCTCGTTGTCGGCGACCTCTCGTTCATCTCCCTCACCACGGTGCTGCCGGCCCTGGTCGCCACCGCAACCGAAGGTGCCGACTTCGTGCTGCTGATCAAACCCCAATTCGAGGTCGGTCGCGGCGGCATCCGGGAGGGTGTCGTGCACAACGCCGGACTTCGCGCCGACGCCGTCGCCGGTGTGCTCTGGGCCGCCTGGGACCTGGGGCTCGGCGTGAACGGCCTGATCGCGTCGCCGATCGCCGGGGCCGCAGGCAACCACGAGTATCTCGTGTGGCTCAGACGTGGAACCGGAACTAATCCGACAGAATGGATCGATCGGATAACCATCCTGGTGGGAGCGTGACGCGCATGACCGCAACGCCACGACACATCCTCGTCGTCGCCCACACCGGCCGTCAGGACTCCCTCGAAGCCGCGGCCACCGTCTGCGAACAGCTGATCGCCGCCGGCGCCGTACCGGTGCTGGCCGCCGAGGAACGCGCCGACCTGCTGGCGTCCTGCCCGCAACTGAACGGCAGCACCGCCGTGCTCGGCGAGACCGTGCAGGCCACCGACCTGGAACTCGTGATCGTGCTCGGCGGCGACGGCACCATCCTGCGCGCCGCCGAGATCGTGCGCGGCTGCTCCGCGCCGCTGCTGGGCATCAACCTGGGCCACGTGGGATTCCTGGCCGAAAGCGAACGCGACGACCTTGGCGAGGCCGTGCGTCGCGCCCTGCTGCGCGACTACCTCGTGGAGGAGCGCATGACGCTCTCGGTGAGGGTGAAGGTGGACCACGAAGTGGTCTACGAAACCTGGGCGCTCAACGAGGCCACCGTCGAAAAGGCCAGCAGGCAGCGGATGATCGAGGTCATCATCGAGGTCGACGGCCGCCCGCTGTCCGCCTTCGGCTGCGACGGCGTGGTGCTGTCCACCCCCACCGGGTCGACCGCCTACTCGTTCTCCGCCGGGGGACCGATCGTCTGGCCGAGCCTGGACGCCCTGCTGCTCGTGCCGCTGAGCGCCCATGCCCTGTTCGCCCGCCCCCTCGTCGTCGGACCGGACTCCTCCCTCGCCGTGGAGATCCTCGCCCGCGGCGACAGCACCGCGGTGCTCTGCGCCGATGGCCGTCGCGTGCATGATCTGCCGCCCGGCGCCCGGGTGGTCGTGCGACGCTCACCGGTTCCGGTACGTCTCGCCCGGCTGCACAGCGGCCCGTTCACCGACCGGCTGGTGAACAAGTTCAACCTGCCCATCACGGGCTGGCGGGGCCCGGTCGGACGTGAGTGAGGTGACCGCATGATCGAAGAACTCGTCATCCGCGACCTCGGCGTGATCAAGGAAGCCACCCTGCCGCTCGGCCCCGGCTTCACCGCCATCACCGGCGAGACCGGCGCGGGCAAGACCATGGTCGTCACCGCGCTCGGCCTGCTGCTGGGCGAGCGCGCCGACCCGGGCACCGTGCGCGCCGGCCAACCGCAGAGCTGGGTGGAGGGCCGCTGGCTGATCGCCCCCGACGGGCCCGTCGCCCAGCGGGTGCGGGACGCCGGAGGAGACCTCGACGGCCCCGAGCTGCTGCTCAGCCGTTCGGTGTCGGCCGAAGGCCGCAGCCGCGCCGTCGTCGGCGGCCGCAGCGCCCCCGCCGGGGTGCTCGGCGACCTCGGCGGTGACCTCGTCGTCGTGCACGGCCAGTCCGACCAGGTGCGCCTGCGGTCCACCTCCGCGCAGCGCGGGGCGCTGGACCGGTTCGCCGGCCCCGAACTCACCGAGGCCCTCACTGCCTTCCAGCACGTCTACCACCGCTGGCACGCCAACCAAGCCGAACTCGACCTGCTCATCGCCGAGCAGGACCGCCGGGCCCGAGAAGCCGAAGACCTGCGCCTGCGGATCGCCGAGATCGAGCTCGCCGCCCCGCAGCGCGGCGAAGACGACGAACTCGCCGGCCGCGCCGAACGGCTCGGTAACCTCGAAGAACTCCGGCTGGCCGCCGCCTCGTCTCGCGAACTGCTCTCGGCCGAGGAATCCACCGACGACACGCCCGATGTCGTCGCCCTGCTCGAATCCGCCCGCCGCCAGCTGGACCGAGCCGCCGCACACGACCCGGTGCTGCCGCCGCTGGCCGAGGCCCTCGCCAACGCCGGCTTCATCGTCGCCGACATCGCCGCACAACTCTCCAGCTACCTCGCCGGCCTGGACGCCGACGGCGCCAGGGAACTCGAGGTGGTGCAGGAGCGCCGCGCCGAGCTGAGCGTGCTCTCGCGCAAGTTCGTCGGCGGCCTCGACGAGGCCATCGACTATCTCGACACCGGCAGCAGCCGCCTGCTCGAGCTCGACAGTGACTCCGACCGGATCGACGCCCTGCGCGCCGACACGACCGCCGACCGCGACCTCGTGCAGCGGCTCGCCGAGGCGCTCACCGGCATCCGCACCACCGCGGCCGCCGCGCTCGGCGCCGCCGTCACCACCGAACTGGCCGCGCTAGCCATGCCGGACGCCCGCCTGGTGGTGGAGATCGACCGGCTGGACGAGGTCTCGGTGACCGGCCACGACCTGGTGCGCATCATGTTGCAGCCCCACGCGGGCGCCGAGCCGCGGGCACTGGCGCGTGGCGCATCCGGGGGCGAGCTGTCGCGGGTGATGCTGGCCATCGAGGTCGTCATCAACGCCACCGACCCTGTGCCCACCTTCGTCTTCGACGAGGTCGACGCCGGAGTGGGCGGCGCGGCCGCGATCGAGATCGGCCGGCGACTCGCCCGACTCGCTGACACCGCCCAGGTGATCGTGGTCACCCACCTCGCCCAGGTGGCGGCGTTCGCCGGCAACCACCTCAGCGTCGTCAAGGACAGCCACGGCTCGGTCACCGCGAGCAGCGTACGCCAGCTCACCGGCGACGACAGGGCCGCCGAGATGGCCCGGCTGCTCTCCGGACTGCCCGACTCCGCCAGCGGCCTCGAGCACGCTCGCGAGCTCATTGAACTTGCCCACTCAACTCGCTCCAACGGAGAGGCCCCAGCTAGGTGATAGGATCGAAGCCCGTGGTGAACATTACAAACGCGGACAATTCAGACGGCATTACGAAGCACATTTTTGTGACCGGTGGTGTCGTTTCTTCATTGGGTAAAGGCCTGACGGCGGCAAGCCTCGGCAACCTCCTGACTGCTCGCGGCGTACGCGTCGTCATGCAGAAGCTGGACCCCTACCTCAACGTCGACCCGGGCACGATGAACCCGTTCCAGCACGGTGAAGTCTTCGTCACCGACGACGGCTCGGAGACCGACCTCGACATCGGCCACTACGAGCGCTTCCTCGACATCAACCTCACCCAGGCGGCGAACGTCACCACCGGTCAGGTCTACTCTCAGGTCATCGCCCGCGAACGCCGCGGCGAGTACCTGGGCGACACCGTCCAGGTCATCCCGCACATCACCGACGAGATCAAGCGACGGATGCGCCTGCAGGCCAGCGACGAGCCGCGCCCCGACGTCATCATCACCGAGGTCGGCGGCACCGTCGGCGACATCGAGTCGCAGCCCTTCATCGAGGCCGCCCGCCAGGTGCGCCACGAGCTGGGCCGCAAGAACGTCTTCTTCGTGCACGTGTCGCTGGTGCCGTTCATGGCCGCCTCCGGTGAGCAGAAGACCAAGCCCACCCAGCACTCCGTCGCAGCGCTCCGCTCCCTCGGTATCCAGCCGGATGCCCTGGTGCTGCGCAGCGACCGCCCCGTCTCCGAATCCAACAAGCGCAAGATCGCGCTGATGTGCGATGTCGAAGAGGACGCCGTCGTCAACTGCGTCGACGTGCCCAGCATCTACGAGATCCCCGCCGTGCTGCACGAGCAGGGCCTGGACAAGTACATCACCGACGCCCTGAGCCTGCCGGTCAAGGACGTGGACTGGACCGCCTGGCAGCGCGTGCTCGACGCCGTGCGCGAGCCCAAGCACGAGGTCACCATCGGCCTGGTCGGCAAGTACATCGACCTGCCCGACGCGTACCTCTCGGTGACCGAGGCGCTGCGCGCCGGCGGTTTCGCCCAGCAGACCAAGGTCAAGCTCGAGTGGATCGCCTCGGACACCTGCGAGACGCCCGAAGGCGCCGCGGCGATGCTCGCCGAGCTCGACGGCATCTGCGTGCCCGGCGGCTTCGGCGTGCGCGGCATCGAGGGCAAGCTCGGCGCCCTCAAGTTCGCCCGCGAGAACGCCATCCCCGTGCTCGGCCTGTGCCTGGGCCTGCAGTGCATGGTCATCGAATACGCCCGCAACAAGGCCGGCCTCGAAGGCGCCTCGTCGAGCGAGTTCGAGCCCGAGACCGAGTTCCCCGTGATCGCGACAATGGAAGAGCAGGTCGAGATCATCGCCGGCGGCGACCTGGGCGGCACCATGCGCCTCGGCCTGTACCCGGCCAACCTCGCCGACGGATCCATCGTTGCCGAGCTCTACGGCGCCCCGGTCGCCTCCGAGCGTCACCGTCACCGCTACGAGGTGAACAACAACTACCGCGCCCAGATCGCCGAGGCCGGCCTGTGGTTCTCCGGCACCTCGCCCGACGGCCACCTCGTCGAGTACGTGGAGCTGCCCCGCGCCGAGCACCCGTTCTACGTGGGCACCCAGGCCCACCCCGAACTGCGCTCACGCCCCAGCCACGCGCACCCGCTGTTCGTCGGCCTGATCGGTGCGGCCCTGGACCGCCAGCAGGCCAGCCGCCTGTTCGAGGTCAAGGAAGATGCCTGAGACCCGCGCCGCCCGCGCCGAAGCCGACGCGTTGCTGCCCCGCATCGAGGATGAGCCGGCACCGACCGCGCTGACCTCCAGTGCGGTGCGGTTCGACGGTCACGTGTGGAACATCCGCCAGGACGCGTTCGACTACAACGGCGCCGAGATCGTGCGTGAGTACGTCGACCACCCCGGTGCGGTCGCGATTCTCGCCCTCGACGACAAGGACCGGGTACTGCTGATCCAGCAGTACCGGCACCCGGTGCGGATGCGGGAGTGGGAGCTGCCCGCCGGGCTGCTCGACGTCGACGGCGAACACGCTCTTCTCGGCGCCCAGCGCGAGCTGGCCGAGGAGACCGACGTCGTCGCATCCGAGTGGAATGTGCTCACCGAGTTCTACACGTCCCCGGGCGGCAGCAACGAAGTGATCCGCATTTACCTGGCCCGCGGCCTGTCGCCGGCCACCGAGGCCTTCGACCGCACCGACGAGGAAGCCGACATGGTCACCCGCTGGGTGTCCCTGGACGACGCCGTTGACGCCGCGCTGGCCCGCCGGGTGCAGAACCCGTCGCTTGTTGTCGGTGTGCTGGCTGCCGCCGCCTCCCGCTCCCGCGGCTGGGCGTCGTTGGCGCCGGCCGACCTGCCTTGGCCGCGGCATCCGAACAACTGGGACCACACGGTGTGACCGGCCCCGCGCTCGTCGAGCCGGCCGTGCACTCGTACTTGCGGCATGTCTCGATTGAACGCGGGCTGAGCGCCAACACCGTCGCCGCCTACCGGCGCGACCTGGTGATCTACGCCGGCTGGCTCACGGATGCCGAGATCACCGATCTGCGCGCCGTGACCGGGCCGCAGGTGAGCGCGTTCGTGCAGCACCTGGGCAGTCGCACCGAATCGCCGCTGACCGCGGCCTCCGTCGCGCGGATCCTGAGCACCGTGCGCGGCTTCCACCGGTTCCTGCTCGAGGAATCGCTGGTGGACGTGGACGTGGCGCACGAGACCAAACCGCCCAAGCTCGGCCTGCGGCTGCCCAAGGCCATCTCGATCGAGCAGGTGAACGCGCTGCTGGCCGCGACCGACGGGGAGGAACTGCAGCAGCTTCGCGACAAGGCGCTGCTCGAACTGCTCTACGCCACCGGGGCGCGGGTGTCCGAGGTGGTCAACCTCAACGTGGACGACATGCTCGAGGAAGACGTGGTGCGGCTCACCGGCAAGGGCAACCGGCAGCGCATCGTGCCCGTCGGCAGCTTCGCCCGGGCCGCCGTGGACGCGTACCTGGTGCGGGCCCGACCGGTGTTGTCGGGGCGGGGTAAGTCCACCCCGGCGCTGTTCCTCGGCGTGCGGGGGCATCGGGTGAGCCGGCAGAACGCCTGGTTGATCATCCGGGCCGCCGCGGAACGCGCCCAGCTGGGCATCGAGGTGTCGCCGCACACGCTGCGGCACTCGTTCGCCACCCACCTGCTCTCCGGCGGCGCCGACGTGCGCGTGGTGCAGGAACTGCTCGGTCACTCGTCGGTGGCCACCACCCAGATCTACACCCTCGTCACCATCGACACCCTCCGCGACGTGTACACCACGGCGCACCCCCGCGCCCGCTGACCCGCGCCGCCCGCCGGTGACCTGTGTGTGTGTGTGTTTCGCAGGCAAGGGCGGCCACAATGGGGGAGTGACCCGTACCTCAACACCACCGCCCGCACCGACGCCGGCCGGCCGCTTCGGCATCCGCCGCACTCTGCTGCGGCCCGAGGACTCCACCAGCTCCGACCGGGTCACCTACGTCGAGCTGTTCTTCGACCTGATCTTCGTCTTCGCGCTCACCCAACTCTCCCGCTACCTCTACGAGAACCAGTCCTGGGAGGGTGCCCTCGAGTCGGCGATGCTGGTGCTCGCGCTCTGGTGGGTGTGGGTGTACACGACCTGGGTGACCAACTGGCTCGACCCGGCCAAGCTGCCCGTGCGCGGCGTGGTGCTGGGTCTGTCGCTGGTGGGGTTCGTGGTGAGCGTCTCGATCTACGAGTCGTTCGGCGACCGCGGCATCGTCTTCGCGCTGGCCTACTCGGTGCTGCAACTGGGCCGCACGGCCTTCATGGTGCTCGCCGTGGCCCGGCACGACGCCGAGCTGCGCCGCACCTTCGTGCGGATCCTGATCTGGCTGGCTCTCTCGAGCGTGTTCTGGATCGTCGGGGCGCTGCTGCCGTTGCAATATCGGCTGCCGCTCTGGCTGATCGCCCTGGCCATCGAGTACCTCTCCGCCGGGGTCGGCTTCCGGGTGCCGGGACTCGGCGCGTCCGGCATCGACCAGTGGAACCTCTCCGGCCCGCACATCGCCGAGCGCAGCGCCCTGTTCGTGATCATCGCCCTGGGCGAATCGCTGCTGGTCACCGGATTCGCGTTCGTCGCGAAGGAATCTTCGGCGGCGAGCATCCTGGGCATGCTGCTCGCGTTCGGTGCGACGGTGGCGATGTGGTGGCTGTACTTCGACCACAGCGAACGCGCCGGCGCCAAGGCCATCGCCGCCGCCGCGGAGCCCGGCCGCATCGCCCGGCTCGCGTACACCTACGTGCACGCCGTGATCATCGCCGGCATCGTGCTCACCTCGGTGGCCGACAAAGAGGTGCTCACGCATCCCCATACGGAGATGACCCTGTCCACCGCGGTGGTCCTGGTGGGCGGGCCGGCGCTCTACGTGCTGGGGATGCTGCTGTTCCGGCTCGTCGTGGCGCGGGAGCTGCTCGTGTCGTACCTGGTGGGCATCGGGGCGCTGCTGGTTGCGTTCGGCGCGGCCTTCGAGCTCACCCCGCTGCAGCTGGGCTCGGTGACCACCGGGGTGCTCGTGCTCGTGGCCGGCTGGGAGACCGTGGTGCGGGTGCGCCGGGGCACCGACGACAAGAAGGCCGGCTGACTCAGCCGGCGAGGCAGCTGGCGGCACACCGGGGAATCTGGCCGGGCTGGGCCTCTCGGCTCGGTAGAATCAACCAAGTGAACTGCATGACGGATCGAGGACAGCCCAGTGGCGCGTAGAACGGATAGCCGGACGCAGCTTCCCGGACTCGAGGAACCACCCACCGGTGCAACCGGTCGCCCGCTGCAGGTGTTCGATGAGCCCGCCCCGCTGAAAAGTCACGGCCCGGCGCGCATCGTCTCGCTGTGCAACCAGAAGGGCGGCGTCGGCAAGACGACGACCACCATCAACCTGGGAGCGGCACTGGCCGGCTACGGCCGCCGGGTGCTCGCCATCGACTTCGACCCGCAGGGCGCCCTGTCGGCTGGTCTCGGCGTGCCCACGCACGACGTCACCACCATCTACGACCTGCTCCTGAGCGGCTCCAAGGATCCCAAGGAAGCCATCCAGCAGACCTCCGTCGTGGGTCTGGACATCATCCCGGCCAACATCGACCTCTCCGCCGCGGAGGTGCACCTCGTCAACGAGGTCGCCCGCGAGCAGATTCTCGCCCGGGTGCTGCGCAAGGTCTCCAACGATTACGACGTGATCCTCATCGACTGCCAGCCGTCGCTGGGCATCCTCACCGTCAACGCTCTCACCGCCAGCCACGGCGTGCTGATCCCGCTGGAGTGCGAGTTCTTCGCCCTGCGCGGGGTGGCGCTGCTCATCGAAACCATCGACAAGGTGCGCGACCGGCTCAACCCGGCCATCGAACTCGACGGCATCCTGGCCACCATGTACGACTCCCGCACCCTGCACTCGCGCGAGGTACTCGAACGGGTCGTTGACGCGTTCGGCGACCGGGTGCTCGACACCGTCATCGGCCGTACGGTCAAATTCCCGGATGCCAGTGTCGCGGGGGTGCCGATCACCGAGTTCGCTCCGGAACACGCCGCCGCCAAGGCCTACAAGCAGGCGGCGCGGGAACTGATCCAGCGTGGCGCGGTCGCCTAAGCGCACCTCGGCCGCTTCGGCCCGCGTCGCGGCGACCACCGCCACGACCCACACCCGCACGGCCGGCACCGGCACGCTCGAGTCCATCGGCGACGCCGGTACACCCGCGCCCGGCTTCTCGGTGGCTCTGCAGAACTTCGAGGGACCGTTCGACCTGCTGCTCTCGTTGATCGGCAAGCACGAACTCGATATCACCGAGATCTCGCTGAGCCGGGTCACCGACGAGTTCATCTCCTACCTGCGCGGGCTCGACGCCGCCGAGGAGCTCGACCAGGCCACCGAGTTCCTCGTCGTGGCCGCCACCCTGCTCGACCTCAAACTGGTCGGGCTGCTGCCGCAGGGCGAACTGGTGGATGCCGAGGACGTGGCGCTGCTCGAGGCCCGCGACCTGCTCTTCGCCCGGCTGTTGCAGTACCGGGCGTTCAAGACCGCGTCTGAGTGGTTCCTCGAACGGCTCGAGCACGAGGCCACCCGCCATGTGCGCTCGGTGCGGCTCGAGGAGAAGTACCGCACGACCACGCCGGAGCTCGTCTGGACGTTGTCGCTGGGCGACTTCGGCGCGCTGGCGGCGTTGGCGCTCACGCCGCGAGAGCTGCCGACCGTGGGGCTGGAGCATTTGCACGCGCCGCTGGTCAGCATCCGGGAGCAGGCGGCGATCGTGGTGGCGATGTTGCGGGCCAACCACAGCCTGACGTTTCGGGAGCTGATCGTGGACTGCGCCGAGAAGGGGCTCGTGATCGCCCGTTTTCTGGCCGTGCTGGAGCTGTACCGGCACGGGGCTCTGACCTTCGACCAGCTCGAACCGCTGGGCGAGCTCAGTTTGCACTGGGATGCCGAGGGCTGGTCGGATGACAATCTTGCGAACCTTGGAGGCGATTATGAGTCTTGATGCCAGTGTGACAACCCTTGACGAGGTCTCGACAGGCTCGACCGACGGGAATCGCTCGAACGGCGGCGGGGGAGCGGTGGCCATTGAGCGGCGCCTTGAGGCGATTTTGATGGTGGCGGATGAGCCGCAGAGCCTGGTGCATCTGGCGACCGCGGTCGCGCACCCGCTCGTGGACGTACGCGCGGCCATCCTGCGGCTGGTCGCCGACTTCGACGGGGTCGACGGCACCGTGCGGCGCGGCTTCGAACTGCGCGAGGTGGCCGGCGGCTGGCGCATCTACGTGCGTGCGGAGCACGACCCGGTCGTCGCCGATTTCGTGCTCACCCAGAACCCCAGCCGGCTCTCCCAGGCCGCCCTGGAGACCCTCGCGGTGATCGCTTACAAGCAACCGCTCAGCCGCGGCGCGGTAGCCTCGATTCGGGCCGTTAACGTCGACTCGGTCGTGCGCACCCTCCTGGGCCGCGGATTGATCACCGAGGCCTTCACCGATAGCGAGACCGGCGCGATCAATTACGCCACCACCGACCTGCTGCTCACCCAGCTGGGAATCAACTCGCTCGACGAGTTGCCACTAATTTCGCCGTTGCTCGCCGACGGTGCGAACGGATTCGAGGATCTACCATGACCGACCACAACGACGGCTACACCGACACCAGCAGCACCAACCCGGACTTCGCCACCAACCCCGAGGCCGCCGCCGACGGCATCCGCCTGCAGAAGGTGCTCTCCGCCGCGGGCGTCGCCTCCCGCCGGGTCAGCGAAGAAATGATCAGCTCCGGCCGGGTGCGGGTCAACGGCAAGGTCGTCACCGAACTCGGACGCCGCGTGCACCCCGAGACCGACAAGATCGCCGTGGACAACGTCGCCGTGCAGCTGGACACCAGCCGCCGCTACGTGATGCTGAACAAGCCCGTCGGCGTGGTCTCCTCCATGCAGGACGAGAGCGGCCGGCCGGACCTCCGCCAGTTCACGCAAGGCTACGAGGAGCGCCTCTTCAACGTGGGCCGCCTCGACGCCGCCACCAGCGGCCTGCTGATCCTGACCAACGACGGTGACCTTGCCCACGTTCTCGCGCACCCCTCCTTCGGCGTCGCCAAGACCTACATCGCCAAGGTCGAGGGCCGCGTCTCGGCGCAGACCATCGGCAAGCTGCAGAGCGGTATCGAGCTGGAGGACGGCCCCATCGCCGCCGACAAGGCCCGCATCCTCACCAGCCCTCCCGGCGACGGCTTCACCCTCGTGGAGCTGACCCTGCACTCCGGCCGCAACCGCATCGTGCGCCGGATGATGGACGCCGTCGGCCACCCCGTCGTGGACCTGGTGCGCCGCCAGTTCGGGCCGCTGCAGCTGGGCACCCTCCGCTCCGGCGCCGTGCGCGACCTCACTAAGGTGGAACTCGGTCAGCTGCTCACGGTGTCCCGCGCCGAAGTGCAGAAGTAGCCGGCTGAGTAACCCGCAGCATCCGTTTCACCCTGTCACCCGCGCAAGTTTGGAGCCGAACGTGGTCGAGTCTCGCCTGATCGGGCCGGTGCGTGTCGTCGGCGCAGGTCTCCTGGGAACCAGCATCGGCCTGGGCCTAAGCGCCCGGGGCATCGACGTGATCCTCGCCGACGCGTCGCCGACCAACCTGTCACTGGCCATCGACTACGGTGCCGGCCGCGCCGCCACGCCCGCCGACGCCCCCCAGCTGATCGTGGTGTGTGTGCCCCCGGACGTGACCGCCGACATCGTCGCCCGTGAACTCGAGGCGTTCCCCGACGCGATCGTGACGGATGTGGCCAGCGTCAAGCTGGCCCCGCTGACCGAGCTGCGCGCCCGCGGCGCCGACACGTCCCGCTACATCGGCTCGCACCCCCTCGCCGGCCGGGAACGCGGCGGACCGCTCGCCGGCCGCGCCGATCTGTTCATCGGCCGGCCCTGGGTGGTCGCCGCGCACGATGACATCAGCTACCAGCGCGCCACCGCGATCGACGACCTGATCCTCGACCTCGGCGCCACCCTGGTGGAGATGACCCCGGAAGAGCACGACAAGGGTGTCGCCCTCGTCTCGCACGTGCCCCAGGTGGTGGCCACCCTGATGGCCCGCCGCCTCACCGACGCGCCCGCCTCCGCGCTGAACCTCGCCGGGCAGGGCTTGCGCGACGTCACCCGCGTCGCCGCGAGCGACCCCGAACTGTGGGTGCAGATCCTCGGTGCCAACCCCGCGCCGGTACGCGAGATCCTGCTCGCGCTGCGCGACGACCTGGACCGGTTCATCGGCGCCCTCGCCGACCCATCCGCCCCCGGCGCCCGCCGTCAGGTGGCCGAGGAGATCGCCGGCGGCAACACCGGCGTGGCCCGGCTGCCCGGCAAGCACGGCCAGGACCGCCGTTACGCCAGCCTCACCGTGATGGTCGACGACACCCCCGGCCAGCTCGCCCGCCTGTTCAACGAAATCGGCGAGGCCGGCGTCAACCTCGAGGACCTGCGCCTCGAACACTCCCCGGGAGCCCAGATCGGGCTCGCCGAGATCAGCATCCTCCCCGAGGCGGTCAGCCGCCTCACCACTGAGCTGGCCGCCCGCGGCTGGCGGATTGTCGGTTAGACATTTGAGTAAGCACTCCTACCCCCTGTTCGTTGCGATCGACGGGCCTGCCGGCAGCGGCAAGTCCAGCGTGAGCCGGGCCGTGGCCCGCAAACTCGGTTACGGCTACCTCGACACCGGCGCCGCCTACCGGGCGCTGGCCTGGTTGGTCATCGACCAGGAGGTTGACCCGCAGAACTCCGCCGCGGTCAGCGCACTGCTGCCCAGCTTCGACTACACGATCGGCACCGAACCGGATGCCTATTTCGTGCGGGTGGGGGAGACCGACGTCACCGACGCCATCCGTGAACCGCAGATCTCGGCGGCGGTCAGCGCAATTGCCCGGGTCCCCGCGGTGCGCAGCCACCTGACCGAGCTGTTCCGCCGCATCGCCCGGGCGGTTCCGCAGCCGGGCGTGGTGGTCGAGGGCCGCGACATCACCACCGTCGTCGCGCCCGAGGCCGAGGTCCGCATTCTACTCACAGCAACCGAAGAGGCTAGAATGGCTAGGCGCTCTGCGGAAATATCAACCCAATCGGCCCACACCGTGGCGGAACAGCTGCGATCGAGGGATCGCGCCGACTCCCAGGTAGTGGAATTCATGAGCGCCGCAGACGGTGTGACCACCGTCGACTCCACCCATCTCGACTTCGACCAGACCATTGACGCGGTTGTAGAGGTCATCAATACCGCGAGGAACTCGCATGACTAATCAATTCGACGACACGACGATCCCCGAACTCGACCCGGAAATCGCATCGCGCCTGACCGACCTCGACGAGGACGACGCCCTGATCACTCAGCGCGCCACCGCGCTGCGCACCGGCCTGAACGAATACGACCTTGACGACGAGGACTTCGACGTTCTCGACTCGGTCTCCGATGACCCCGACGCGATCCAGTACCTGCCGGCCCTGCCGGTCATCGCGATCGTCGGCCGCCCCAACGTGGGCAAGTCCGCGCTCGTGAACCGCATCCTCGGCCGCCGCGAGGCCGTCGTGGAGGACACTCCCGGCGTGACCCGCGACCGGGTCACCTACAAGGGTGAATGGCACGAACGCCGCTTCAGCCTCGTCGACACCGGCGGCTGGGAGCCCGACGCCAAGGGCATCGACGCGTCCGTGGCCATGCAGGCCGAACTGGCCATCGAGCTGTGCGATGTCGTCATGTTCGTCGTGGACTCCAACGTGGGCCCGACCTCCACCGACGAGGCCGTCGTCAAGCTGCTGCGTCGCAGCGGCAAGCCGGTCTTCCTCATCGCCAACAAGGTCGACGACATCCGTCAGGAGCCCGAAGCGGCCAGCCTGTGGGCGCTCGGCCTCGGCCAGCCCTGGCCGGTCTCCGCGCTGCACGGCCGCGGCGTTGCCGACCTGCTCGACGCGATCCTCGAGAAGCTCCCCGAGATCTCCAACGTCGCCAAGCAGGAAGTGGGTGGCCCGCGCCGCGTTGCCATCCTGGGACGCCCGAACGTGGGCAAGTCCAGCCTGTTGAACAAGGTCGTCGGCGAAGAGCGTGTTGTTGTCAACGAGCTGGCCGGCACCACCCGCGACCCGGTCGATGAGCAGGTTGAGCTCGGCGGCAAGGTCTGGCGTTTCGTCGACACCGCCGGCATCCGTCGTCGCGTGCACCTCTCTCAGGGCGCCGACTTCTACGCGTCACTGCGCACGAGCGCGGCCCTGGAAAAGGCCGAGGTGGCCGTGGTGCTCATCGACGTCACCGAGGTCATCAGCGAGCAGGACGTGCGCGTCATCGACCTGGTTCTCGAGTCCGGCCGTGCGCTGGTGCTCGCGTTCAACAAGTGGGACCAGATCGACGACGACCGTCGCCGCTACCTGGAGCGTGAGATCGAGCAGGACCTGGCGCACGTGGCCTGGGCCCCGCGCGTGAACATCTCGGCCAAGACCGGCCGTCACATGGAGAAGCTGGTTCCGGCCCTCGAGCTCGCACTCGAGTCGTGGGACACCCGCGTTGCCACCGGCAAGTTCAACGCGTTCCTCGCCGAGCTGGCCGCGGAGCACCCGCACCCGGTGCGCAGTGGCAAGCAGCCACGCATCCTGTTCGGTACCCAGGCCTCCAGCCGCCCGCCGACCTTCGTGATCTTCACCACCGGGTTCCTTGACCCGGGCTACCGCCGGTTCATCCAGCGTCGTCTGCGTGAGGTCTACGGCTTCGCCGGCAGCCCGATCAACATCAGCATGCGGGTGCGCGAGAAGCGCAAGCGCTAACCCGACCGCCGGCTACCCGGCGGGTTCGGTCAGGCCGTGTGCCGCATCTTCGGATGCCGGCACGCGGCTTTTTCGTGTGTGCCCGCGGAATCACGCCGCACGGTTGGCGCAAGCTTTGCTCAAGGGCCGCCTAAGGACAACGCAACCCTAGCGACCCGATCCCAGCGCTGGTGCGGAAACGGAAACCTGAACCCGCAAGCTGAGGTTGAAGGTACCCCCAAACGAGGGGGTTTCCCGCGCCGGTGACATTGTCTTATGTTCTAACTGCTGGCAGAACCCACCCGGTTCCACCGGCACCGCCCAATCAACGAGCCTCACCCGGCCCGTGATCCACACCGGAGTGCTCCACTTCGACGTTCCTCAGTACATCGAGCTCACGCCCCGGTTCGACCGCATCATCCGCAGCATCCGCCGGCCCCGAAACCCGCGGAACGCTCGCCAGCTCGCGGCCGCTCCAGCTTCCTCTTCCCCCTCAGCCGTCCGCTTCCTAGAGCGGCGCTGGGCGCACCACGTAGCCCTTCCGACATTTCCGTGTCCCTGCATTTCGTTGTGACCTGGTCTAAACGAGAACCCGAACTCTCGACCGCTGATCCAGCGAGATCCCTGGCCCTATTCCAAGGATGAATTCACTGTGCCCTCGAAGTCCCTAGCTTCGCCTGCCCGCAAACGCCAACTCGGCGCCGAACGCAGCACCCAGCCCCTTCCCACCGTTCACGACATCCCCAGCGACGCCAAAATCATCTGGGGTCGACTCGCCATCATCAGCACTGTGCTGGCCTGGCTCGCGTACGTCATCTACACGATCCTGCGTCAGTTCCTCAATAACGGCGCCGAGAGCTTCCGGTTCACCACCGAGGCCGTCTCCTACGTGATCGTGGTGACCTTCCTCACCTTCTCCGCGCTGCTGTACCTGGTAGCCCGGCAGGGCGCACTTCAACGGTTCCGCGACCACGTGCGGGTACCCCGTGCCGAACTCGACGGACACTTCGCCAACCACCAGGGCTCACTTACCGTGCTGGTGCCTTCCTACAGCGAGGAACACGGCGTGGTGCGGGCAACTCTGTGGTCGGCCGCGTTGCAGGAGTATCCCGACCTGCGCATCGTGCTGCTGCTTGACGACCCGCCGCACCCGACCGACCCGGCCGTCGCCGCCCAGCTGCGGTCCTCCCGCAGCATAGCCCGGGACATCGAACTGGCCCTGGCGGTACCGAAGAACCGGTTCGCCGAAGAGCTGTTGATCTGCGAGATCGAACTCGCTGACGACCAGCAGCCCACCCAACGGGCCGTGCAGCGCCTCGCCGACAGCTACCAGTGGGCTGCCCGCTGGCTGCAGGCGATGGCCTCCGCCGAGACCATCGATGACCACGTCGACACCTTCTTCGTGGAGCAGGTGCTCGGTGGCCTTGCCGCGGAACTCTCCCTCACCGGCGCAGCGCTGACCGCGGCCGCGCGGGAGGGCACCGCCCCCAGCGCCGCCCGGATGCTGGAGCTGCACCGCCGGTTGCTCTGGACCTTCTCCGCCGAGCTGGACACCTTCGAGCGCAAACTGTTCTCGTCGCTGTCGCACGAGGCCAACAAGGCGATGAACCTCAACGCGTACATCGGTCTGATGGGTCGCCGGTTCCAGCGCGAGGAGGGGCCGGACGGCACCATCCTGCGCCCGGTCGCCGACGATGCACCAGCCGACTATGTGGTGCGCGACTCCGAGTACCTGCTCACCCTCGACGCCGACTCGCTGCTGCTGCGCGACTACTGTCTGCGCCTGGTCTACTTCCTCGAACAGCCCGACAACGCCAGAGTCGCCGTCACCCAGACGCCGTACTCGTCGTTCCGCGGCGCCCCCACCCGCATCGAGCGGCTCGCCGGCGCCACCACCGACATCCAGCACATTCTGCACCAGGGCCTGTCGCACTACGGCGCCACCTTCTGGGTGGGGGCGAACGCCGTGATCCGCAAGGTGGCCTTGGAAGACATCGTCGAGGTGGAAACCGTGGGCGGCTTCGAGGTGCGCCGCTACGTGCAGGACCGCACCGTGATCGAGGACACCGAGTCCAGCATCGACCTGGGCACCCACGGCTGGTCGCTGACGAACTACCCCGAGCGACTCAGCTACAGCGCCACCCCGCCCGACTTCGGTTCGCTCATCGTGCAGCGTCGCCGCTGGGCCAACGGCGGACTGCTGATCCTGCCCAAGCTCTGGCGCCAGCTGCGTGAGCGCCGCCGCCAGGGCCACCCGATCAGCGTGATCGAACTGGCGCTGCGGGTGAACTACATGGCCAGCATCGCCTGGGCCAGCTTCGGCCTGATCTTCCTTCTCGCCTACCCCTACGACAGCCGACTGCTCAGCCCCGTCGTTGTGCTCGCCGCCGTGCCGTACTTCCTCGCGATGGGCAGCGACCTGCGGTCCTGCGGCTACAAGTTCAGCGACATCCTGCGCATCTACGGCTTCAACCTGATCCTGCTGCCGGTGAACCTCGCCGGGGTGCTCAAGTCGATGCAGCAGGCCGTGACCAGCAAGAAGATCCCGTTCGCCCGCACCCCCAAGGTGCGCAACCGCACGGCCGCGCCGCTGCTGTTCGTGGTGGTGCCGTACGTGATCGTCGCGTTCTCCGCGCTCACCCTGTGGCGCGATGTGTCGCAAGGGAACTGGGGCAACGCCTTGTTCGCCGGGTTTAATGCCCTGCTGGCCGTCTTCGCGATTGCTGCCTACATCGGTCTGTGGAACTCGATCGTGGATGTCTGGCTCGGCTTGACCCAGTGGATGTTCGTCGAACGCGCCCCCCGCCGCAGTGTCGCCGTCGAGGCGCCTCAACCGCTGGAGCCCGTCCTGGACTGGCGCGCGGTGATCTATCACGGCCACGCAGTGGGCGAGCTGCCCAGCGACGTGGAAGTGATCACCGGACCGTTCGTGAACCAGCCCGGCTCAAAGAGCACCAAGCAGGGAGCACTCAAATGAGCGCCGTAGAACCCGGCGCATCAGCGCCCACCGCCCCCGAGACCGTCACCGCGGTCGCCAAGCCGCGTCGGCGCCTCTCGGTGGTGCGGGTCTTCCTCGGTGTGGTGCTCGTCGTGGCGTTGTCCAGCGGCGGTTACCTCGGCTGGCAGTGGTGGGGTTCGGCGCAGGCCGCCGAGGCCTACGACCCCTGGTTCGCCGGCTACGTCGACGTGACCGCCACCCCCACCTACGACTTCGAGGCGTCGGCCGACCGGGCCGGCAGCGACGTGGTGCTCTCATTCATCGTTGCTGACGCCGAGGAGCCCTGCACGCCCAGCTGGGGCACCTATTACACCCTGGATGAGGCTGCGGACGAGCTGGACCTCGACCGCCGGCTGGCCCGGGTGACCCAGCTCGACGGTCAGGTCATCGTCTCCTTCGGCGGCCTGCTCAACACCGAACTCGGCACCGGCTGCACCGACACCGAGAAGCTCACCGCCGCCTACGCCGCGGTGCTCGACCGGTACGACGTGACCACCATCGACCTCGATCTCGAGGGGGACAACCTCACCGACAGTGCGGCGGCCGAACGCCGGGCCACCGCGCTCGCCGACCTGCAGGCCGACCGCCGCGCCGACGGCGAGGACCTTGCGGTGTGGCTGACCCTGCCCGTGGGCACCTTCGGTCTCACTGAAGACGGCACCGACGCGGTCACCGCCATGCTCGACGCCAAGGTGGACCTGGCCGGGGTGAACCTGATGACCATGGACTACGGCAGCAGCAAGGACGCCGGCGAGACCATGGCCGAGGCATCCATTCGCGCCGTCACGGCCGCGCACCGGCAGATCGGCACCCTGTACAGCCGGGCCGGCACCCAGCTGACGGATGCCACGGTGTGGTCGAAGATCGGCATGACGCCCATGGCCGGCCAGAACGACGTGCCCGACGAGGTCTTCGACCTCGACGACGCCCGTGCCGTGAACACGTTCGCGCGGGAACAGAAGATCGGCCGGATGTCGTTGTGGTCGCTCAACCGGGACACAACCTGCGGATCGAACTACGCCGACCTCACCCGGGTGTCGGACTCCTGCAGCGGCATCGACCAGGGCGATGAGAAGTTCGTGGACGTGCTGGGCAAGGGCTTCACCGGCCGCCCCGTTCACGCGGCGGCGTCGGTGACCACCGACGAGGCCAAGGAGATCGAGTCGATCGTCGACGACCCCGACACCAGCCCGTACTCGATCTGGGCGGAGGAATCCTCCTACCTCGAGGGCACCAAGGTGGTTTGGCACAAGAACGTCTACCAGACCAAGTGGTGGACGCGCGGTGACCTGCCCGACAACCCGGTGCTCAACGAGTGGGAGACACCATGGGTGCTGATCGGCCCGGTGATGCCGGGGGAGACCCCGATCCCCAAGCCCACCCTGCCCGCCGGCACGTACCCCACCTGGGACGGCACCGCCATCTACGAGAAGAGCGCCCTGATCCTCTTCGACGGGGTTCCCTACGAGAGTAAATGGTGGAATCAGGGCGAGAGCCCGGATGCCGCGGCCGCGGACCCGGACGGTTCACCGTGGTCCGTGCTGCCCGACGCCGAGGTGCAGAAGCTCCTCGAAGCTCTCTCCTAACAGGTTTTTGGGCGGGGGAGGCCCAAACATAGATATGCCCGGGGCGGTGGTTAGGGCACCGCCCCGGGCATTCCCACGTCAGCGCTTGCGCGCGGAGGAGCTAGCGAGCGGTCTTGGGCTCGTCGGTGGGCTCGTCGCCCGAGGTGGTGTCGGCGGTGGGAGCCTCAACGGTCGGCGCGGCGGCAGCCGGCGTCGTCACGGCAGTCTTCTCGTCAGTGTCGGAGGCGGAGTCGAAGTCGGTCTCATCGAAGTCGAAGTCCGGCTCGTCATCGATAGCGGCGGGCGTCACGACGGCGTTCTTGGCGATTGACCGGGCCACGACCATGGCCGCGAGGGTGATGATGAAGCCCAGGATGCCGGTGCCGATCAGGGTGGCACCGAGACCGCTGCCGGACTGGGCGGAGAAGTACGCCACGTAGTCGGAGGACTGCGAGGTGTAGAACTCGGCCTGGGTGGCGTTGGAGGAGGTCAGGATCAGGTACCCCGCGGCGGTCACGACCACGTCGACCAGCCACAGCAGTGCCAAGACGAGGTTGAACTTGGACAGGGGACGTGAGCTGTTCTGGGACATAACTTCCTTCGTTGTATGAGCGGCCGGTGACGACCTCGCGTCACGCTACGCATCATTCCTATGGACAACCTATGTGTGAGCAGAGAATCGTCGTCGCACCCGCTGATCGAGCCCACCCGCTGACCGATCCCACGCGCTGACCGATCCTGTCGAGATCCGGTGCCCTGTCTCCGGTAGACACTACGTCGCTCTGCAACATTGTCAACCGCATTTCCCAGCACCCCGCGCCCAGATACACCCCAAAAGTGAACGCGAGCACTCCGCCGACGCGGTAAGCTATTCCAGTTGCCTCCGGTGGACGCCCATACGGGAATCTGTCGGGCACGGCGGGCTGTAGCGCAGCTTGGTAGCGCACCTGACTGGGGGTCAGGGGGTCGCAGGTTCAAATCCTGTCAGCCCGACCAAATGTCCCGGAAACTCAAGGGTTTCCGGGACTTTTTTGGTTAAGAGATTTGATGTTCCCATCACTACCCCATCACTTTCAGCCCATTTCAGCCGCATTGCCGGCCCTGCCGTACGGGGCGCTGAGGTCGGTCTCGGTTCCTCCCGAACGTCCGGGATCGCCCGGCACACCTTCCGGGTATGAGCATCCACAACGAGAACCCAACCTCAACTTCCACCGACGACTGGGGCCTGGAGCCCCTGATGGACGTTGCCGAGCTGGCGGCCTACCTGGGCATCCCGATCTCCACGGTCTACGACTGGCGGGTGCATGGCAAAGGCCCCGCCGCGTACCGGTTCGGCAAGCACCTCAAGTTCGCCATCTCCGATGTGCGGGCCTGGATCGCCCAGCAGCGGGAACCCTCCTCCAGCTCGCTGAGGCACACCGATCGGCGGTGATTTGAGATGCCCCGGCAGCGATTGACGATCGGCACCTTCGGCGACATCAGCACCCGCCAGATGCCGAACGGACGCTACGAGGCACGAACTCGCTACCGCGACTGGGACGGCCACGCGCGCCTGGTGCAAGGCACCGGCGCCACCGCCAAGGCCGCCGAACGGGCACTGAAGGCCAAGCTCGCCGACCGGGACCTGTTCCAACCGGCCGACACGTCGCTCACCCCGGACAGCCTGTTCAGTGACCTGGTGACCTACTGGTTGGAGGACATCAACCTGGAGGACCGGATCTCCCGCACCACCCGGAACCTCTATGAGCGCAACATGCGCACCCTCGTGTCACCTGCCTTCGACCACCTGGCGTTGCGGGAGATCGGTGTGGCCCGGTGCGACAAGTTCATCAAACAGCTCGCGAAGATCTCCTACAACCGCGCCAAGCAAGCCCGGGTGGTGCTGCGGCTCGCCCTGGAGCTGGCGGTGCGGCACGAAGTCCTGCCGCGCAACCCCATGGACCACGTCGCCCGCCTGCACCGCGAGCCGCACGTCCCCGCCGCACTCATGGCCCCGGAGGTGAACGTGATCCGCGCGGCGATCGCCCAGTGGGAGAGCGCCGTCAACCACATCTCCGGCCCCAAGCCCGACGGCCAACTCGGCGCGATCATCGAGGTGATGCTCGGCACCTCAGCCCGGATCGGCGAGGTCCTGGCCATCCGCCGCCGAGACGTCGACATCACCAGCCCAGTACCCTCCATCCGTCTGGCCGGCACCATCGTCAGCCGCAAGGGTGAGCAGACCTTCCGGCAGGACCACCCCAAAACCGCCAAGTCCACCCGCGTTGTGGCCATCCCCACCTTCACCTCCGACGCAGTCCGCCGGCGGCTCGCCAAGGTCGGCAGTATGGGCCTGGATGACCTGCTGTTCCAATCCCGGGACGGCACCCCACTGACCACCGCGAACGTGCGAAGACAACTCCGACAGGTCCTCGAGGGCGCCGGAATCAACGGCGTGACCCCGCACATGTTCCGACGCACCGTAGCGACGGCGGTCAACACCAACGCCAGCATCGAACTCGCTGCAGAACTCCTCGGCCACACCGATACCAGGGTCACGGTGATGCACTACATCCAACGCAGCGAGCTGGTGAACCCGGCCACCGCGGCGCTCCTCGACCGAGCCTTCGCTAAAGACGAAGACTGAACACGGTGCTGCCACGGTGGCAGCACCGCACCATCTGGGATTTCGACTCTTCAACCTGAATCTGTGGCCCGAGCGCAGCAGCTTTCCTGACCGTGCGTTCGCGATGGATGCTGACTTTTCACGGTGCCGCCACGGTGGCGGCGCCGTGCCATCTGGGGTTTTGCAGTTCAGACGCAAATCTCACTTCGTCGTCCGCAAACGAGGTTTCGTGGGGTTGCGCCTGTCCGCGGTGATGCCGCAGCGGCCACACCGTGCCATCTGGAGTTTTACCGAAAGCCTGAGAATCAAGTCGTCGATGCAAACGTGCGGGCCTTGCTCAGAACTACCTTCCATTTTGCGCCGAGGATCGAGCGTTTGCAATCGTTCTGTGCGGACGGACATCCGCAACTTCACGCCAGTCATCCTGAGGGGCTGTCATTCTCGTTGAGCACGCTCCAGTCTTCGCCCAACCCGCCCACCCGTTGTGCTGTTGGGCCGTGAGGTCCGCCTCAACCGGGAGGACCAGCGCTTGCTCTGCATCCTCGCCGAACTGGTGTTCGGTGAGCAGCGCCCTCACGGCGGCAAGGTCGGGGGCCGCGTCCGCTCCCGTTCGCCCTCTGAGTTCTGCGCGGTAAAGCAACGCCTCGAACACCTCGATCGGCGGCGCGTCAGGGTATCGGGCGACCCCGGCGTCGAGGACAGCGATCGCCTGCTCTTGGTCGCCGCGCGAGTCACCCTGCCGGGCGGCGACGTCGATCACCCGGAGGAGGCCGGAGCGACGTTTCTGCAGGGTCGTCCTCGGATGATGCGTGCCGGTAGAAGCGGAGCCAATTGCCGCCGACATCCACGACCGAGAACCCGGTCGCGGTGCCGGCCTTGCGGCGCGGGGGGAGTAGGCGCGGGGGATGGCGTACTACTGCGTCGGCGACAGTTGGTGCTTCAGCTGCGGCAGCTTCGCCGGCCACCTCAAGCTCATGTTCATCAATGGCACAGTGCTCGAACCGGTGCCGCCAGTGATGCCGATGGGGATGGGCAAATCGACGAGGGGGCGTCGAGCTCGAGTCCGTGGGTGACCTCGACGAACTCCAGATCTCGACGTGGATGAAACAGGTCGCGGCGGTGCCAGGTGTCGGGGGCAAGCAACGTTGAACTCAGGGCATGCCGCCGAGGCGAGCGGTCGCCGGGAAGGTCAGTTGCTCCAGCTCATGTCGACCAACTGCCCTCCATGTACAGCTCGAGGTGAAGTGATTCGTGGCAAACGTGCGCTGGTGGCGTCTGCGACTGGCTGCATTGTCGCAAGGGCGCGTTAGCACCCGCCAGAACGGATTGGAGTCATTCAGAGTATCCAGGCGCCCACCTTCTCGTTCAATGTCAGTGTTAGTGAACAGAATGACTACATGAGCAAACACCACTCAGTCACTGGGCACACTCCCTCGTCGGCACTTACTGACCGCCTCAACGACGGCCGTCTTGAAGTCCCAACTGCCGTATACACCAACAGTCTCGGACGAGAGATCGTGATCATCGGGGTGAAGCACTACGCGTCAAGTCAGTTCTGGACAAACATTTCCGTTCAGCTCACTGCGCTTGATGGCAAGACGGCTATTCATTTCGAACAGCCAATACGTGATCTAGTGCCACGGCGTCTTAGATTCAAGTCCCTCATTGGCAGGAGCCTCGACCGGTCTCAGCACAGAATTTGGACTGCAGCCGGCTGCGAGTTTCAATTCGACGCGCTGTCAATTGGCCCCAATTGGGAGAATCACGACGTCCCCGTCGCCAGAACGCTGTCTGCCATTCACATAGGACCGCTGATAATTGCAGCTGTCGTTTCCTTGCTGCTTAGCCTCAATCAGAACGTTGCCAGGGCTTACGGCCGATCTCAGGTTAGGCAATTACACACAGATGCCGGAAAGACCTTTCCGATGTGGATGGTGATGAAGACAAGCGTGATCCTCCGAGAACGAAACTCAGTAGCCGCGCGCGCCGCGCTCGCCGCTAGAAATGATGTAGTGATGATCTGGGGCCACGCGCATCTTCCGGGAATCGGGAAACTGTTGGAACGCGGCGGATTTGTCTTGGCGCGCGTCAACTGGAATCAACTGTTCGCCGCGTAGCTCCGTCAGGACGCTTTGCCGCCAGTCTCTGAGCGCTCGGCTGGATGCCAGCAACCGAAATCCGCGTCCCGCGGCACATCGGATCATCTTGAGATTTTTCGGCGAGCTCGGGGCACCCTCGCCCGAGGCGACTCCGTGGCCAAGAACGGCGATAGGTTAAACACCAGACGTAGTCCGACGGGCTAGGCCTGGGTATGCGGTTGGAAGTTCGACTCTTCCGTGGACCGCTGTAGTTGCTTTTCTTGTTTGCTGCTTCTCATTTCTTGCCCCAATTGTTTCGAGACTCAAGAACTCGACTCCGCAGAGAAATATCGGAACGGCTCAGAAGGGAGCATTCATGAAATCTGTCGTGGGCGCTATCGCGCTTGCTCTTACTAATGTGGGCTACAGCGTCTCAGGCACGGTGCTCTATGAGCTGGCCACCCAGACCTAGCCTTTCGGAACGTCCGCCGCACTGCGGGCAACCTTGCCGGCAGTCGTGGAAGGCAAAGGTCGGATTGTAGCCCGATACCAGTATCCCGGCGGAGTGGTCCTCTCCGAGACCTTCAGATCCTAGCGATGCACTTTCAGCGTTTTGGCTACGTGCACGGTCGCATCAGGACGGTTTATCGTCAACGGTCGGAACTTCCGCCGCGGTGCCGCCCAGCGCCGGCAGGCATACCGACCTGATCAAGCAGCCAATTCGAAGCGACAATAGCCGAAGCCTGTTTCAGACCGGCTTCAGACGGGCGGCAAGTTTTGTCAGTTCTCCGAATGAGATGTACGCGTAAGTCGGATGCAGATTCTTGAACGTGATCTTCTCGAGGGCCTCAGCGGACATCACGAAGGCTAACTCGGGCGTCACAACGAGACCAACTACTCGCTCATACTTTGAGAAATCGTAGTTGTCGCCGACAGGATGGGCAGCAAGTGTGGCGAGCCGTCCGGACCACTCGGTCACCGCCGCCTCAACTTTGGACTTTGCGTTTCGGACACTGACGTAATCGCCCGCATCGTAGACACGGTTGAGCTCGAACTTCTTACAACTTATGCATACCAATGCCCCATCGACCTCCATGAAAGCGTCGACATCGGTGACACTTGCTCCTGCCAGGCGGAGCGTCTTGCCCCGCAGCGCGGCGACCTCGGGCCGTGGTGTGAGACCAGCCGAGTCGACGACGGCCTGCACGGCCAATTCGAAATCTGCGGCAATGATGTTGACGCGTCTTCCACCCGTTGAGGGTGCCATCCGTAGACGCTCTGTCAGTGTGATCCCCAGTGCGAATGCATCAACCATGACGACTCCGTTCTGCCAGAATCTCAAAACGGGGCCCGCAGCTCCAATGACTCCGCCTTCTTCCACCGATTCAAGGGCCGTGATTACGGCGGCGGCGTCTCTTGGAATGAAGCCCGCCATGGCCGGCCAGACTTTCTCGTTCGCGAGTGCCAGAACGTCGGATATGGGGCGATGCAGGTTTTCGAGGCGCATCAGCACGTATCCCACCCGCGGGAAGCTGACTCCGATATTCTCCGCATACCAAGTGGCGTGCCACATAAGCGCTTGTGAGAAAACCACCAAGCCTGCGACAAGCTCTGGATGTTCCATGGCTTCCAGCGACCCACGCAATTGGTGGGCGTTTGATTGGTCCGTCAACGATGCCGAGTTGAAGCGGAAACGGCCCGCGCCGACAACCCACCTAGGTTTGTCAGAAATCCGGCCCGTCCACATTGGCGTCTGTCCGACACCGTCCATGAACATCGAAAGATCGACGAGTAGCGGCTCATTAACTGTCTCAACTCCCGTGAACGGGACGACTGTCGGGTGCCAGCGATGGTTGGCAGCTTCCACCACCCGTTCATCGAAGACCTCAATGGCCGCTTCTAATTGTTCGTCCTCGACGAGATCAGGGAAGCCCCCGTCGATCATCACAAATTTGGCATTTTTGCTTGAGCGTCGTAGCCACCCCTCGGCGTGGTTGATGAGCTCTGCGGCAGCGAGGAGCCTCGCGATTCGCGAGATGGCGGCCTGATCTACCGCAAACGTCAGAGGCACCCGAATGATGGGTGTGTCATCCGATGGCGGGCGCTGAGACATCCCGGAAACGTTCTCTGCTATTCGCATGATCGACGTCGCGGTGTTGGGTAGGTAACCGCGGATCACCGAGAAATCTGTTCGACGCAGGTACCAGAGCCAGCGCACCGAAGAATAGGCAGCATAGATTGGCTCGCATGCAGCGATGAGTGCGAGGCGAACGTTCGAGAGCATCCTGACGGCGGCGATTCCCTCCAAGACGTTTCCTGGGGACGGGTGGCTCGTTAGCGCAGTCCTAAGCCGCCGATCGGCCCATCGTCTGGCCGCCGGTAGCGCGTTAGTAATACGTTCATTCATTTCCGCTGAAAACAGCGGCATCGCACTCCGGGGCACGCTGTTCTGGGCCATGAACAACGATCCTATGGGCGGAACGCTAGGGGAGTTCTTCTTGATAGTTGTCGTGGGCAACGTGATTTGCGCATCTCCTGTACCGGAGAATGGGCTGGTCACTCTCGAAAGGAAGTCCCATGGCATTCCCTGGAACCCCGAGCCCCCAGTCCGTTCTTGACGAGTGGGCAGAACCACTTAATTTCGAGCATGTGGATTTGCGCCCATCAGCGATGGCCTCGATCGAGCAGTACCCCACGTCATGGCTTGTTGTGGAGCAATTCGTGCATAGAAACCATGACTCTGACGGGGTGTCAACGGTGCTCATCACCTCATCAGCGCGCGCTGCCGCCTTCGAGGAACGAACGTGGTCCGGCACGTATCTGGGCGAGTTCGGGCTTGAAAACGGGGACCAGGTTGAGCTTGGGCTCACTACAGAGATGGGAGATGGGCAGGCTGAATTTTTCTGTCAAGTCCAGAAGAACCATGGGGTCAGGCCGCCGACCGTCGAGATCGCGTATCCCTTCCTATGGTTTTGGGATGCGATTCGCGACGGAAACAATTGGTTCTATCTGGACAGAGCGGGGCGCGAGCAGCAACTGATCCGCACGACTTTGAATGAGGCGGACTACACAGTTGAGGTTCGGGCGCTCGAGTTCAGGCGCTACCTTCAGCAACGCGAACTGCTCGGACTCATTCAGCGCGACCACGTGCGCTGGGCGAACGTGGCGAAGTTTGATCCAGTCGATCTCGCCTACACGAGCGAGTGGTGCAGTCTTGCTTTTAACGCCCGGCATGGTCAACCGATCCCCGGTCAGAATGCGCACTCCAGGCTGCTCGGGCAGAACATCGTTACTGGCATTCGGGGAAGACCCATGCCGGCCTGGTTGGACCACGGGGATGAGCGCTACGGCGAGTTCATCATCGGCGTCGAGCCTGAAACGGGCAGGCCTGTGTCGCACACAAGCGACCCGGACTTGCTCGCCAATTACTTTGGCAAGAACCCTGATGCACCGCATTACCTTACGAGTGTGCATTTCGATCAGAAGGTGCTTGACCGGTATCTTGACGAGCCGGATCGTTACGTGGTCTCGACTAGAAGGCTGTCTGCTGTCGACATGTGGTCTGTCTCCATCGGTAGGACGTCGACAGGCGATGTTGAGATCTACCTCGGTGACTTAGGGAGAGACCTCCCGTGGCTGGAACACCCTCACTGGGGAGCCCACAACGTAGTGCCCCGCGGGGAAATGAATCCAGACCGTTACAGGCGAGACTTTCTCGGCCAATTCGCCGGAGAAATGGAGCCGCTTGAGATGCTTCGAGATGCCCTAACATCGGCCAACGCCGCCGCGGAACGAGCCTGGGGTCGGCCTCTGTTTCGGCCTCTCGCCGCGGATGAGGCGCAAGAATTCGAGCGGCTCCACCCGCCCGTGCACGATGGAAAGCGGGCACTTGTCCAGCCGATCCTGCTGCTGACGAAGGCGCTGGTGGATGCGATCAATGTGAAGCTGATCAAAGAGGTAGCCGGCCCGAGCGAAAGCCGGTCTGTGGTGCTGCTTGGAGAACTCGTCACGCAACTCGGTGGTGACCCTTCCATCATCGCTCCGATCCGCGATCTGAACCGGTTTCGGTCATCGGGAGGCGTCGCCCACCTCGCGAATGAAAGCCGGACGAAATTGCTTGCGTCTATCGGGCTAGAAGGCCTAACCCCAGCTGAGACGATCAATACACTGGCCATCAGTCTGTCTGCTTCGCTATTAGCGATCGCGGGCTGTATCGCCCTTGCTGCAGATTCTCCGGAAGTCGTTGAAAACGATCCGAGTCTTACTGTGAAAGCACCCTAGTAGCAAACGAACAGACCCAGTCTCGCGGCGCATCAGCGGTGCTGGGGCGGCGAAGGCCAGCAACAACATGTGGGCCTAGGCCAGCCGCTGTCGGCTGCGCTGACGCCGGTGAAACGAACTAACCAAGCGGTCGGCAGTCCTGGAGCCTGTCGCGGACCCGCTGGTATGCCGCAGCCCCGTCACGGTCGGGTGCAGCCACTCGAATGACCGGGGGGTGTCCCAGGGCAGGAGTTATGAGGTCACGAAGCGCGTCGTGGTAGGCGCGCTGACGCTGCCTTCCACCTTCCCCGAAGCCTTTCGCCGCCTTGCTCTTTCTATATTTATCTGAACGGCCAGCCCATTCGCTGCACAGGCCTCGATACGCGCGCAGGTCGAAGCCCAAGCGCGCGGCGGGAGAATAGAGCTCAAGTGTGAGCAGCCTGAAACTCGTGAAGTGCTGGGATTCGTCGACTTCGATAAATGTGCCGCTCTGTGCGTGGAAAAAGTCACCCGGCAGAGGGGTCAGGCGCTTCGCGGCCTGTTCTTCGACGCGCCCGCCCAACGAGTCGAAAATCGCGCCAAGGAGCGCGAGAACAGCCGGTGGGGCATCCGGAACTCCGAGATGACCGCGCTGGTTCAGCCACGGAACGCGGGCACGAGTCAACACGATGCCATCTGCGGCTGCTTTCAGGGCGAATGCACTTTCGCAGTCGCCTACAGGCATAGAGCCTCCTCCATCTGAGCGCGGCGACGAACAAAGTATCTCGTCCTAATTGGACAATACCTTTCTCGGTGCAGATGATATGAGAAAATCGCCTTATATCGCGGCACAGACTAGGACATGACCACTCTTAGCGAAGCTCTGCGCCCATGCTCGCAACTGGGGCGAGCATGGGAGTATTCGAGTGTGACCTCGTGCCCATTTGCATTTCCACCGTTCCGACTCTGGCCGCCCCTTGCCTAGAAAGACTTCTCGGCCCAGGCGTGCAGCGCCTGAAGAGTCCGCCGGCGGTCGGGTTTGAGCCGGATCAGCCGCTCGCCTGATTCGTGTAGGCCGAGAATATGCTCGGCGACCGCGACGGGACCGGGCATTGATTCTCTGTTTGTGGACGCCCAGGCATTTAGTCGAACCTTTATGGGACCGGTGCCTGAAATCGCTTCAGTAGACACTTTCGTGATGGAGAAGAAGTCGTTGAGCGTTTGAATGTAGAAGTCCTCATGCAGAAAGTCTTCAAGTGCTTCTTCCGGAGGGAGCGACCGAATCCGTTTCGCGGGTATCGATGCCTCCACCAGCTGTTTGTTCCAAGCTTTCCCACCGGCGTCGCCGTCCACGAGGAAGACCACTTTGGCCGCAATGGTGTCTAGCACCCCCATGTCATTCTTGCTCGCGGCGGCAATGCCGGGAGCAACCTGATAAGTAAGGTCCTTCTCGCCGATCGCGAGTTGAATGAGCGTGGGCATCAGGAGCATGTCAGCGGCGCCCTCAACCACCATCGCGCTTCTTAGGCCGGAAAATGCCGCGGCGGCGGCACCCATCACGATTAGCAAAGGGTTGAAACCGACGTGGTCGGACGCCTTGATGGACCAAAAGTCGTGTCTTATCCTGGAAACGCCGCCGGCGCCAGGCTCGACGAAACGAACGCCGTTCCCAAGGTCTGCTGGCAGGCAGCCGGGGGAGTGAGTTGTGTAGATAACTTGCTGCACTTGTTCCAGCCCCTGCAGCATCCGAACAAGGTCAGCCTGCGCGTTGATGTGTAGGTGTTGCTCAGCTTCATCTATAAGTAGTATCGGAGGCTGTTCGGTGCCTTTGCTATGAAGAAACGTCGCCAGCGCGACAAACGTTCGAAGGCCATCGCTGCGTTCCGAAATGTCAAGCCAGCCGACTGATCCTTCTCTAACGTCCCTCACATGAACGCGCAGGATGTCACCGTCGATTTGCAGGCCCACAGCGATCGATTCCTGGCTCCACCGCGCTGAGAAAAATCTTGCGAGCCGATCCCGAGCATCGTCAACCAACTGGGCTATGTATGCGCTGTCCGCCCTGTGCTCACGAACACGGTTCAGGTCGAGCCCAGCTACCAGTAACAAGTTTCGGAGCGCAATTGAAGTATCCGTAGCTGGGTCGGTTAGAGAGTATTCCGACCGAATATCGCGCTCCTCAGAGCCGAACATGACGAATTGCGTTTCCACAATCTCCAATTGGTTTCGCACTAGATTTCGCAGGTCGATCGATGGCAGTGCGAAGCGAATGTACAGGTCGAACGCCCCGGATGCTTCACTGGAATACCTGTTTGAAAGCTTTATATGTTCCGCGATCAACGACTGAGTCCTGAGGAACGCGCCTTCATCCGCTTCCCCGCCCTTGAAGTGATTGGCTATTAGAAGGGGGTCGTCGCGCTGACTTGAGGCCGCCTCCGGGTCTGATCCTTCGATCGTCGACGTGTACTCGTCAACGTATTTGGCCAAAGTCGGGAAGAGCGAATCTGCGTCAGTGAACAACTCTGGCTTTAGCTCGGGTACTGGCCAGAATGAGTAGTCGATGGTGCCGTCGACCCTTTTATGTCGGCGATAGTGCGTGGGCGCCATTCGGATCGGCAAATCACCCAGCAACGCGATCTGCGCAGCGGGTATAGCGAAATCAAGCCTGACCACGTCGGCATTGGCGGTCCAGCCCTCGTCACGTCTGGAACGAGAACGGGACTGTGGCGAAACCGGATTTGTATTATCGAAGAGCAGTAGCGCAGCTAAAACCGACGATTTGCCCGCCTCATTCGGGCCTACGAAGGCCACGGTTTTGCGGCCGACGTACGCAGATGCCTTGACCAGCCGTCGAAACTCGAATATTTCGAAGTGGTCTAAAAGCACTGGGTCTCCTACAGATAATTTCGAGAGGTGATGATTAGCGCGCATTCGACTTGAGGATACGAACCCTACGAGGCAATTGATTCAAAACCTATCTCACCCAGTGAGCAGCCGAGGCTCGAACGTCGCGAAGATGGCTCTCCAAGGTCACGATCGTACGGAGTAGCCATCGACCAACCGGGTGAATGTAGCAATGCGGGCCCGAGCAGCGAACCGCAGCGAGAGTTTATCGGTGGGTGCAGAGTATGTAACTCCCTCCTCGCAGAACTGGCCCTTGCTCCGGTGAGCCAGCTCAGCGTCGACGGCGTAGGTTGCATCCCGTTCGACCAGGTGCCGCGAACTCCCATCTCGTCTTGAGTCTCTCCAAACACTCGCTAATTGTCATGACGAGCAAACTGCCGTACCCGCACTGCCATGACGCTTTCGACGACTCACCATCGTCCCCACGACAGACGACCGAGTCGTCCACTGCGTCGACGTCATCAGCCATAGGGGCAGCAGCCAGAAGCTCAGCCGGCATGGACCCGCCGTGAGTACGGCACACTAGAACCACAACGAGAGTGGCCCTGTTTTCCGTCGGCAAAATGGCCCCATTTTCGGTCGGCGTCTGCATACTCATCTACTGAACTGAAACCTGGGCCCCACATGCCGTTGATACCTGTCGACACCGAGATCGAGATTTCCTTTGCAAGAACATTTGACAAGGCGGCTTGGCAAATGGCCGGACAGCGAACTCTTGTTGTCGTGCCAGACGCCAGCGGATGGAACGATTTCAACAAGAACTTCCGTGCACGACTGCATTTCGCGGGCTTCGCCGAACTTCATTCCCCCATCGAGATGAAGCTCATGTTCGCGAGCGCGGTGGACGCCTCGACGGCGGTGGATGGCATTCTGGGAAAGCGAGCGCACGCGGAGCTGGAACTCATTGAAGAATCCTTTGTGTCCGTGCTCGCCAACACAGAGAGTTACCGGATTTTTGTGGAGCGGCTGAGTTTCGCGGATGCGTTCGCATCACTACGGCGGATGCACGATGCAGTAGTTACGCGGCTCGAAGGAGCAGATCAGGTGACTCTCGCTTTGGCTCAGAGCATGAGCTTCGTGCAGAGTGTTCTCCGCGAAGACGCGACTTGGGATGCGATGCGTCAGGGCGACCGATACCTGACGCCGGGTATCGTGCCAGATGTCGCTGACGCGGCGCAGTCCTTCAACATTGAAGTACAGCTGCAGGGGATGAGCGGTACCCATTCACTCGATGCCGACTTCGGCCAGGATTTTCCGCTATCAAGGCGGGCGTTGGTGCTCGTCGGAGAGAACGGCGTAGGTAAGACGCGCTTCTTCAGGGCCCTCATTGATGGCGTGCAAACTGTCCCGGATTGGGATGTGCAATCACAGCAACAACCACCGACCTTCAGTCCAAGGCCGGAATTCTCGAGACTGATCGTTTTTTCATCGGCGGCTTCGGATCCCTACCCTTCGCAGGTACCGCCCTGGCGCGGCGTCGACTACCGCTTCCACCGGATGATAGGTCATCCGGGTGGAGTGGCCGATGACCTCGCACAGTCTCTTCTGGATTGCATGCGCTCAGAGGGCGATCTCACGGGACTTTATGGCACCGACAGAATGGAGCTTCTAGACGCCGTCCTAGGGCCACTCGGTTTCAAAGACGATCTCTACGTCGAAGTCGCCCCAATCGGCCAACAAGCGGACCTGCTTCCCGTTCCGATTCAGGTGGACGACCGCCACTACTTGCCTTTTTTCGGCATACGCGGGGAGCAACGCAGATTGCAGCTCCAGGCGAGGATGGTCCCCAACGCCCCGCCAAGGGTGCTAGAAGCAAAACAGCGAACCCGTGACCTCAGTAGCGGCGAGCAGGCGCTCCTTCGCTTCGCAACCCAGGCGATAGGGTCGCTGCGATCGGGAACTCTGTTTTTGTTTGATGAACCTGAAACACACCTCCATCCCCGCTACGTGTCGATTCTCATGACTATGCTCGAGCGCCTGCTTGAATTGTCCGGTTCCATTGCCTTGATCGCCACTCATTCTGCCTATGTCGTTAGGGAGGTGCCAGCCCGACGTGTACGCATCATGCGGAAGGACCCAGAGGGCGGGATAATTATCGAGCCACCGGGAATGCAAACCTTCGGTGCCAGCATTGACACGATCTCGCAGTTCGTTTTTGGCGATGTCGAGCTGAAGCACCGTTTCCACAAAGTTCTCGATAGTTGGCTGACAGAGACGCCTAACGCCACACTGGACCAGTTCCGAGAGAGCTTTCGAGAGGATCTGAACGCGGAGACACTCTCCTATATCGCTCAGATGTTTGCGGATCGGCAGCCGCTGTGAGGCATTTACCGATGCCCGCAGACTCCGGGGATGCAGTAGTAACTACTCAGTGCAAGGCGAACGGTTGGGATGGATACCGCGACCGATGGTTGACAGCAACGGCCGCTTACCGCTCGGCCGGTGGCGATCCGTGGGTCGTGACTGCAGCGGCTTTCACTGAAGAAGAAAAGACGGCGCTGCGCAAGCTTTACGACGATCGTCGCAGGGGCGGGCCGATCCGTCGGATAAGGAGACCGGAGGGCGGATTCTCGTCCTGCCCGATGTGCGGATCGTCTGGGGGCAGGTCCCTCGACCATGCATTGCCGAGGGCGGCGTTCCCCGAATTCTCGATCGTGCGAGAAAACCTGGTTCCAGCTTGCACTATCTGCAACAGCGATGAGAAAGGGTCGGATTTCCGCGGAGTGGGCGCTCCTGAACGCCTTATTCATCCTTACTACGATGAATGGGCTTCTGACCCGATATGGAAGGTCGCGTTCGGTCCTGATCTGGACGCCGTCGTGTTTCGGGCAGTTCCGAGCGAACTTGTAGCAGCGAGTCGGTGGCCGACGGTCCAGTACCACCTTTCGAAAGTCCTCGGTACCGAGTGGCAAGAGAACAGCCGGCGTTATTGGTCGACGCTCCCGAACACGATTAGGAACAGAGTGGGTGTTTCTCCCACCCTGGCGGAAACTCGGACTGAATTGGAGACGCGTCTCTCTGATGAAAAGTTCGACAAAGGTGTGAACGGTTGGTACCCGGCGTTCTTGCGCGGGGCGCTAAGCGACGTTCGTGTGCCGAAGTATCTAACCGAACAGGTGAGAAGGCTATCGCCCTCTTTCTCAGGCCGTTGACGGCCGTGTCGGCCCAGCGAGCGCTCGCGCGGTGCTGGATCTATTGACGTCTTTTCACGCGCGCTGGAGATCTCCGAGTCATCCAGAGCAGCGCAATCTAGGGACACTGATATCTGGAGTCTCGGGTCTGACGTCCCGCTGGGCCGTGGCGTGCAATCTGTGGCAGGGAAACGGCGCTCAATTGGTCCTCTTCTCTTTCAAATCGCTTCAGGATGACTATGTTCGGGTGGTCTTACACCGGCTCCGGACGGAGCAAGAAGATTGCCGAAGTACTGCGATGACACCCGTAGCGAGCAGGGAGTAAGAATGCCCCGCGTCGGGAGCGAATGAGGCGTGGCATTCATCCCCCATAAACTGGCCAGCGCTCTCAGCCGGACAGGCCACTTTAGATCGGTTGTTGAGCGACTGTGGTTTGGACAGGCCGGCAGCCTGCTCGCCGACTCCTGCTTACTTATGAGAAATGAAACCTAGAGCGACTTGGGAAGTCCCGTATTGGAATTGCCACGCCTCTTGCAGATCGAGGCGGCACACCTCCTAGGTAACAACGGAGGAGGCCGTGGTGACGGTGTCGATGCGGGTGATGAGCGCCGGCGACGGTTACAAGTACCTGCTGCGCACCGTCGCTGCCGGCGACGGGCAGCGGTCACTCTCCACACCCTTGACCCGCTACTACAGTGCCAAGGGAACACCGGCGGGTCGATGGATAGGAAGCGGTCTGCCGGGCCTCAGCTCGGGCCGCATCCTTGAAGGCGCCGAGGTCACGGAGGCCCAGCTGCAGAAACTGATCGGACTGGGTCGAGACCCGGTCGACGGGGCACCCCTCGGTCGCGCCTATCCCGAATATCAGACGGCAGCTGATCCGGCGCCCGGCAACGCTCAGGAGACAGTTGCCCGGCGGCGTGCGGTCGCCGGGTATGACTTCGCGTTCTCGATTCCAAAGTCGGCGAGCGTCCTCTGGGGCGTGTCAGACGCAGCAACACAATCGCGAATCATGCAGGCGCATCATGCAGCGGTCTCCGAAGTCGTGGCGTACATGGAGCGCGAGGTCGCGGCGACGCGGACAGGAACCACCGCATACGACGGAGCCGTCGCACAAGTCGATGTCACGGGCCTCATCGCCACGGCTTTCGACCACTTCGACAGCAGAGCCGGCGACCCGCACCTGCACACGCACGTGGTGATCAGCAACAAGGTGCAAACCGTGCTCGACGGCAAATGGCGCTCCCTCGACGGCCGACCGATGCACGCCGCCGTCGTCGCGCTCTCCGAACTACACGAGTCCTTGTTCGCGGACGCCTTGACGCGATCACTGGGCGTGCGGTGGGAGATGCGGCAGCGGGGGAGAGATCGCCACCCCGCCCTATCGATCAGTTCAGTGCCTGAGGCACTCGTGACAGAGTTCTCGTCGCGGTCGCAGCACATCGATATCGCGACCGACGCACTCATCGACGCCTACCATGCCAGGCACGGACGCCGACCCGGCCCAGTGACCATTACGAAACTCCGCGCGCAGGCGACACTCTCCACGAGGCCCGCGAAGGAAGTGCACTCGCTTGCCGACCTCACCTCGGCCTGGCGCACCAGAGCGGAGCGAGTGCTCGGCGAGGACGCGACGAAGTGGGCGTCCACAGCAGCCGCGACCATTCCGGCACCTACGCTGCGTGCCGAGGACGTGCCGCGGGAGGCGATCGACGAGATCGGATCGAGCGTTATGACGGCGGTGAGCGAGAAACGTGCGACCTGGCGGCATTGGAATCTCGCCGCCGAGGCAGCACGCCAGCTGGCGCAGCAACGATTCGCCTCGGCATCTGATCGCGAAGCCGTCATTGGCCTCGTCGTGGATGCCGCCGAGCGGGCCTCATTGCGGATCACTCCACCCGAACTCGCGCCGTGTCCTGCGTCGTTTGTGCGAGCGGACGGCACGTCCGTCTTCCGACCGAAACCCGCCACCCTCTTCACCTCTACGGAACTGCTCGACGCGGAATCTCGGCTACTGAAGCGCGCAGCGGACACAACCGGCCCCCGAATCGACCCGGCCATGCTTCGTGCAACGTCACTCGCACTGCTACCGAATGGCGTCGTGCTCGCTGAAGACCAGCTCGCCGCGCTCAGCGCGATCGCCGGCTCAGGGCGCGCCGTCGATGTCCTGGTGGGTCCGGCCGGCGCAGGCAAGACGACCGCGATGAGCGCGCTTCGGCACGCGTGGGAGGCAGCGCACCACACGGGCTCGGTGGTGGGGCTCGCTCCGTCGGCCGCTGCCGCTCAAGTATTGGCAGAAGATCTCGTCATCCCAACCGAGAACCTGGCGAAGTGGTGGCAGAACCATCTCGACCACGGAGAGGCCTTCCACGCCGGCCAGCTCGTCATTGTCGACGAAGCCTCCCTGGCAGGTACCCTGTCCTTGGATCGGATCACCGCGCTTGCCGCGAGTGCCGGGGCGAAGGTCCTGCTGGTTGGCGACTACGCGCAGCTCCACTCCGTGGACGCCGGCGGCGCATTCTCAATGCTGGTTCACAGCCGGGCGGATGCCCCAGAGCTCGTCGACGTGCACCGCTTCACACACGAGTGGGAGAAGACAGCCTCCCTCGGACTGCGTCAGGGCGACCCCGCCTCGCTCGACCACTACATCGCGCACGCAAGAGTGATCGGCGGTGACACCGAGTCGATGACGGATGCCGCCTACGCAGCCTGGCGCGCGGACAGCCGAGCCGGCAGGGCGGCCGTCCTGATCAGCGACTCGAACGAGGCGGTCGCCGCGATGAACGCACGTGCCCGCACGGAACTCATCCTCGCGGGTCGCATCGACGCGGTCCAAGAAGTTTCCCTCCACGACGGAAACCGTGCAGCCGTCGGTGACACGGTGATCACCCGCCGAAACGACCGGCAGATGCGCACCTCCCGAAGCTGGGTGCGCAATGGCGACCGGTGGACCGTGACCGGGGTGCGCCAGAACGGCGCGGTCGATCTCCGCCGGCACGGCCGCCGGTGGGGGAGCGCGGTGCGGCTTCCCGCGGACTATGTCAAGCACCACCTCGAACTCGGCTACGCCGTCACTTCGCACCGCGCGCAGGGCATCACGACCGACACCGCACACGTTGTTGTGACCGCTGGCATGACGCGCGAGAACCTCTACGTGGCAATGACGCGAGGCCGTGATGCCAACACTGCGTTCGTCGCCGTCGACCGACCCGATGTGGCTCATGTGGGGCCGCGATCGGGTGACGACAACGATGCGACGGCTCACAGTGTCCTTTGCGGCGTTCTGAAGCACGTCGGCGCCGAACCGTCCGCGCACGAGACGCTCGTGGAGGAGCAGGTTGTCTGGGGTTCTGTGGCGCAACTTGCGGCTGAGTATGAGACCATCGCTGCGGCCGCGCAGCACGATAGATGGACGGCATTGGTGTTCGGTAGTGGGCTCTTGTCCGGGCAGGCCGACGAGGTCATCAAGTCACCTGCATTCGGGGCCCTGAGTGCGGGCCTTCGGCGAGCCGAAGCCCACCACATCGACGTCGGGAGGCTGCTTGATCGAGCAGCCGGAGCACGCGGGTTCGAGGATGCCGAGGACGTGGCGGCCGTTCTGTGCTCCCGGGTAACGTCGGCGGTCGCGCGTGACGCCCGCGCAGGTAGAGCGCGCAGGACACCGCGGCTTATCGTGGGGCTTATCCCGGAGGCGATCGGACCGATGGCTGCGGAGATGCGCCAGGCCCTCGATGAGCGCCGCGATCTGATCGAATCACGAGCGAACGCCGTCCTCGACGAAGCATTGCGCGGAGGCGCTGGGTGGGTTCAGGCACTCGGGGTCTCGCCACGAAGGCGCGAGGCACCAGCCTGGAGGCTGCAGGCGCGTATGGTGGCGGCATACCGAGACCGCTACGCAGTAGTCGGCACGAGCCCCCTTGGTGCCACACCGGAGACAGAGACCCAACGTCGCGATGCCGCTCAAGCTCGTAGCGCAGTAGAGGCCGCCAAGCGGATCGCGGAGCAAGAGGACGCTTTTGCGACCTGGCGTCAGGGTCGCACGGCAGGCCCAACACCTGTGCGCGTCCGCATGTAGTACCCAGTGTTCATAACAGGAACTGAAGGGCGTCATGGCGTCACCGGTGGGATTTGAACCCGCCGAACGACCCCGAAACGACAGGGTCAGATTCCAACTAGCCCGTAATTACGCGGGAGTTGAGTCAGTTTGAATTTGCTGACTCATGGATGAATTGTGGGGAGTTGTGGGGTTGGTCGCTGGTGGTGGCTTCCAGTTCGACCCTGATCACAGCGGCCTCCCGACGGGCCCTCTGTGTCTTGGCGGCGTCCTCCAACGCTTCCAGGGCCCGCTCGGCAAGCAGGCGCAGTTTCAGCGCCTCGGTACGAAGCTGGTTGTTCTCTCGGCGAACGCTGACAGCAGCCTCACCTGCCCACTTACGCAACACAGCGTTGCGCCGTTCCGTGAGACGCCCGGCATCAAGCGCAAAGCGCTCGATCTGTTCTGCATCTTCCATGTACCACCATTGGAGGTCAGTGTTCTGCGCATCACGCACGGCGCGATAGCGGTCGTAGCGTTCTTCATCGTCCAGAGCCCGCAACATGCGGTCGCCGTACCGGGCTGCGAGTGCGCGAGCGATTGTGTAGCTATCTATGTACTCGCTGTCCAGTTCCTCGAGGCTCAGGCCGCTGATCTCGGCGAGCGCTGCCGGCTCCATGATGTACGCGTCGTCAGATCGATGGGACGCAACGGCCACGTCGCTTGGCACGAGCAGGTCGAAGGTCCATTCAGCGGCGTCCTGCTCGGCATATCCATCCGCTTCTCGGATGATTGCGGCATGCCTGAACTCTTGAGCGTCATCCCAAGGTGCGCGGAGAAAATGGGGCATGGCTTTCTTCCGTTGGTACTCCACTCCGTCTTCGTCGACGAACCCAACGAGTACTCGCCTGTCTTCAACCCTCAGGATCTTGACGCGGTAGTAGTACCCGGTGTCAGTGGCTCCGTACGCCCAGAGTTCGTCCTTCTTCATGCGGTCGATTGAATCAGCAACGATGCCGGCGCGGAAGGGTCCTGGACATATCGCTATATGGTGGCGCGCATAAATGATCTGGATGCCCCAAATCTGCCCCACATGCCTTAATGTGATGCATCCGACCCACCGATTCGGTGCGGTCGTCTGGCGATGTCCTGAGTGCGGGATGGTGAGGCTCTGAGTGACTAGACCCTGGAGCCGCGCTCCGCAATGAGCCTCGCGCTATCAGCCTGCAGGTCAGCATCTTGGACCTGACCGGACAGCCATTCCGAGAAGGTCTCCATCGTGTCGTGCGCCCACATGTGCGCGGGCTGCAGGATTTGAGCCGTATCGCCTGTGCTTAGAGTGCGGCGGGCAAGTTCGAATGCAAGTCGACCATGAGCAGCGGTCCATAGCTCAGCGCCTTGAAGTTGTCTTGTAACAAGCCAGTGCCCGGACACTGCATCGTCGGCAGTCAACGAAGCCCGGTAGACAGCAATGCTCCCGCGCAAACCACGAAGCAGCGGTTCCACCATTTCAGCCGTGGGGTCCATCGAGATCATGTCGGACAGGGCGACTATCACGCCCCGTGCCGCCCCATGCCGACGCTCAAGGTAGTGGCTGCGTACGGACACCGAACGCTCGTTTCTAGCGAGCCGCACGGCTATCACGGTGGGGATAAGGATGGCCGCAACTGGAATGGCGACACTCATAGTGACCTCCCACCAATTGACGGAAAGGAACCAAGCGACTACTTCAGGCATGGCTCGAAGCTACACCGCGACCTGCTGGGTCTAGTGCCCGAAGTGGGGCATGCTGCGCCTCGGTCATGAATGCTCCGTCCAAGAACGCGGGGAACGATGGTGTGGCGGTGCCCAGAGTGCGGGATGGTCCAGCTGTAGCGCTTAGGGCGGGCTGATTCCTCGCGCCCCGAATTGGGGTGGCCCCACTTCGCTCAGAACTGCAGGCGCGGAGGGGGGCTCCGATTCTCTCTACTACGGTGAGTCTTGAGCTGTGTGACAGCAAGGGGGCACCATGAGCAAGCAATCATCGCAAGACTTCGAGGGCATAGCGGACGGCGTAGTCCAGCTGCGGTTCTCGAATGAAGACAATACGGTCAACGATATTAACGCCGCTGAGTTCGCGGAGGTTCTTCAGGGACTGGTCGAGTTCACCAGTCAATTAGCGAAGGCTGGCAGTTTCGGGGATGGAATGGCTCCGGTCGTCCGAGTCCGTCCACCAGTCGAGGGTTCGTTCATCGTAGATGCGATCGTCACGTCGTACGGCATCGACCCCGTAGCTACTGTTGGCACCATAATGGGGGTGACCGGTGGCATCGGTCAGAGCATCAACGTCGCAGTGAAGCGACTACGAGGGGACGTCGTTACTAATATCGACTACCTCAATAACGGCAACGTAAAGCTCAACTGGCGCGATGGCACCGTTAGCGAAGTGCCGGAACCAGCGTGGAAGCAACTCAACGCCATGAAGTCTTCCACACGTAAGGCTCTACGGAAGATAATGGCGCCCCTAAGCGACGACGTTGCCCACCTTGAGGTGCGCGACGGCGCCCTAGACGAATCGTCGGATGAGGTCTTGCAGTCGGAACCTGAGGTTGTGATGAGTCGCTCCGACTACTACACAGCCGCGGCCGAGGTAGACGACGAATCGATTGAAACGGAAGTCCTTGAGGCCGAGGCGCAGCTGAGGAGCATCGACTTCCGTCCGGGAGAAAAGTGGCGCGTTCAGACGCCTCTGGGGAACAGACTGGCTACAATAGAAGATGAAGACTTTCTTCTTCGGCTTGATCGCGGGATGGCTCTCCACAAGAACGATATCTTCACTGTGTTGATTAACGAGACCAGAACCACAAAGAATGGTCGAACGACCAAGGAATGGTCGATCACCCAGGTGACTTTTAAGCGACGGGGAGATGACGATGGCTATAGCGACAACGCATCCGAAGAGTCATCCTCCGAAGCGGCGTGAAGGCCCGCTCGACTTCGTCAGCCTAGGAGTCTTATTCGTCTGCGTGGTGGCCATAGTCCTCGTGCTCGTAGGAGTGGCAACTGTTGGAACCTCACCGTGGGCCATTATCTTGCCCACGATTGTAGGATTTTGGTCCGTCGTCACGCTCAGGCGCTAGTTAGCAGACCGGCTTCGGCCCAAATGTCTTCGGCTCTGCTTGTCACGTCACTGGCTCTGGACGTTCACTAACCAGCCGATACTAAATGCCCCGCCAGTCCGAGGACGAGCGGGGCATTTTGGTGCTTTCTCGGCTATATCCCTGACGCGTTTGTCGACCCTCGACCCCACGGGGGCCACCCCCTTGGGGTAGCTGTAAAGCACCTCCGGGGGTAGGCGACGTACATTCTGGGTGTCTTTTCCACATCAACCCGAGTCTTTGTACCGAGGCTCTTTGTCCGGGGAGGGACTGTCGCTCTAAATAGAGAGGGGCCGGCTGCGCAAAGGGTCGGCTCCTCTTTTCATTCGCTCGACGCCTCGAGGGCGAGTGTGCCGATCGCCGCGGTCCAGGGGTGCGCCGCGATAGCTTTCTCGAATGTCGGTGCTGCGCTCTGGTTGGGTAGCGCTTCCTCAGGGCCCACCAGGACCACCACGCACATGCCGGTCGCGGGGTCGGTAGAGAAGTCCAACCGCACGTGGTGGCCGTCGATGGAGCCGAACACGACCGCGCTAAACGGCCCGGTGGGCTTGGCCATGGCGGTACGAAACTCAGCGCCGATGAGAGCCAATTGAGCGTTGACCAGGTGCACGAGGGGTTCCGTGCCCCTACCCGTTATCACGGCCGACTGAGGCCGCTCCGGGGCGGCGGCGGCCTCCTGGTCGCCGGGAGCGCGCTCGACAGCCGAGGCCCACACCCACGCTCGGTGAGTGCCGCGATCTTCCCACTCGACGTAGACGGCGCGAGGCGTCCAGGCCAGAGCCAGGCCGCGCACGCGGTTGGCCGTGGCGGGGTATCTCACCCAGGCCAGAACGTGCATCGGTTCGCCAGCCATTGCCGCCGGCAGGCCGCCCAGCTCCGTGGGCGTGAGGCTGGACGGGCGCACCACGAATTCGCCGCCGCGGTCGGGCTCAACCTGCCCGAGGGTGTCGGCGCGTGCCGTCCTGTATTGCCGGCCGGGGTCACTGGGAGGTGTCCTGTTCGGTCCCACAACCCAATTAGAACATATGTCCAAATCGGACGCGAAGTCATGTTCGCCATCCTGACCGCGTGATGGGCGTGGGCGTGAATGGCTACGGCTCGAGCGGGATCCAGCTCCTTGCGGAAGTTGCCCCTGGTGCCGTTGTCCTCCTCCCACAATTCGCAAAGAGAAGAGATGATGCTGCGCAACAGTGGAGGGTCGTACTTCTTCGAGGGAGGCCCGAACGGCTGGTCGACGGCAGTCATGACTGCATCCTGTCACCTGGGCTCAAGACCATGATCACTCGGAGCCGAAAACGATCGTTTCGAGCTGCAATGAATGGACCTATATGGGCAGCCCACAAAGGTGTCAGAACTGCTGTTCACAAAACTGCCCGCAATCAAGTTCCGGGAAGAGGGTTTGAATGAACAGGGGTTCTGACATGGTGTTTGAACGGTGTGAAATGAGTCCGAGAGCTTGCCGGCCAGGGCGGTTGCTGAGGCGATACCGTCGGCCCACCGAATGCCCGTTGGGCGATCGTCCATCGGACGACGAACTGGACCCATGCGTCGGCCGGGAGGTCGCGTCGGCCAGGTACGTCTCGGTGTTCGAGCGCCCATCGATCATCGGCGTCAGCTGCTACTGCCGGCCAAAAGCGACATGCAGCTGTGTTGCTGTCTTGGTATGAAATGCACGATTGGCCCGCGTGGTGACGGGTGACCTGTCTGACCCCGGCCCGGCCCACCCCCGAGCGTCGTGCACCGCAAGGGTGAGCAGTACCGGGTGCCAGGGCGCGGGTGTTGCGGGCAGGTCATATTCGATGCGGGGTGTGCAATAGTCTTCAGTTCTAGCGCACTCATGGCGCCGTCGCATTTGGGAGGCGCTGAAATGCTTGTGGTCGTTCTCGATGCGAACGCTCTCGTGACTGGTGCCCGGCTCCGAAGCAACAATTGGGAGCAACTGGCTGTCGCCGTTGCCGCCGGAACTACGCGTGTTCTCATTCCTCGGGTGGCGCTTGCGGAGGCAAAATCCCGGTTCATGGACCTAAGATCCAAAGTCGCCGCCACGATGTTGGCCTCCGCCAAGAGAGCGACTGCGGAAGCCAAGAAACTCATTGAAGAGGCCGCCAGAATAACCGACGACGACGCTTGCGCGTACGGCGCCGAGCTCGACGCAAGAGTGCTTGAGCTAGGGTTCGAAATACTCGCGACGCCGTCTCCCTCTCACGACGAGATAGCCCAGCGAGCAATCGATCGCAGACCACCTTTTGATGAGAACGGTGGTGGATACCGCGATACTTTGCATTGGCACAGCATCCTCACGATCGCCGCCACGCATGCCGCAGACGACATCGTTCTAGTGTCCGCAGACAAGGGTTTCATGGACTCGAGTGGAGGCCTCAGCAACTCTTTGTCGGTCGAAGTTGCTTCGATACTCAGCGGGGGGACGATTGCAATTGCGAAGTCAATCTCGCTTGTCGCGCTGCCGGGGAAGTATCGCGGCGAACCCTTCAGACCCGACCTAGACAGTGAGTTGATTGCCAAGGTAGAAGACCTGATGTTCCGTGGCGGCCATCTAGCGTCGGTCGAGTTGTTTCCGCCGGCGTTCGATCTTCCGAGCGCGGAGAGCATGACTGTCACTGCTGCAGAAAGCTGGGGCGTTGCCTCACTGGAAGCGCGTGAGCTGGAAGGCCCGCGAGTGCTTGAGCTGAGGTTCGAAGTTGTAGCAATCGTTGACATCGATTACGTCGGCCAGGTGGACTACGAAATGGACGGCACATCGATTACGGGCATCGGGCATGCGGTGAAGAAGCTCTCATTCATCGGAACCGCGTTCACGGATCGGGGCGGCAGGGAGGTGGTGTCCATTCAAGACCTCGCTGTAGAAGTTTTCCGGCCCAAGGCCAACGTCGACGCGCTGCTGAGGAGAATCGGCTCACTGCCGATCGGCGAAGCGCGCCGAGAGAGAAGCGCGGCCGATATCGACCGCATGAGTGCCTTCTTGGCTGGCCTGCCTGAAGCGTCCAGCCGGCGAACGGTTGCGATCTGGCCCGCGCCAGGCTCACAGAATTAGAATTTCTGACTGTGGAGTGTTGTCCGCGGAGAGCATGAACTTGTGACCCTCTACCCATGAACTTGACCTCGCTCATTGGATTACGGGGCTCAAGTTTTGATCAAGCGCGGTCTTGGGGCCGGTGCTCTCGGCCAAATAGTCGCCTACGAAGCGGTTGCATTGCAGTTTTGCTTATCAGTTCGGTCGCGAGAGCCTCTGCGTCGGTAGGCAATTCCGGGAGCCCTAGGTCGAGGATCGAATCCACAGCTGGTACGTGGTGAGGAACCGTCGGTGGGGGCGGCATCTCCCCGCGGTTTCGGCCAACCGGATCGCGGACGTCTCTCCAACTCAAGGGGGCGGGCGGCCCGTACAGGGATTGATTAGGGTGCGCCTTCTCCAACTTGTCGAGGATGTCGTTGGGTCCGCCGGGAGTCGCTTGCGTTGGCCGGTGCGGCTGGCACAGTGAATACTGTGAACGTGACCGATCGCTATTACGTGTACGTGTACATCGACCCGCGCAACTTCGAAGAGTTCTATTACGGCAAAGGAACGGGGTCTCGGAGCCACGCGCACCTTCAAGATGTCGGTGACTCTGTGAAGGTTGCCCGTATCAGGGCGATCCAGAAAGAAGGGCTGGAGCCCATTATTCGGATTATCGCCAAAGGGCTCACTTCGGAGGAAGCGCTGATGGTTGAGACCACGCTTATTTGGAAGTTGGGCCGGACACTCACCAATGTTGCGTCTGGTCGATACGTCGGCCGGTTTCGACCGCGGGATACGTTCCACAAGAGACTCGCGCGTTTCGACTTTGAGAACGGTATCTACTACATCAACGTTGGCGAGGGTGAGACCCGCAACTGGGATGATTGCCGGCAGTTCGGATTTCTTGCCGCCGGTGGCGATCCAAAGTGGAGTGACCCAATTCGAGGGCTCGAAGTCGGTGATGTGGTCGTCGCCTACCTCAAAGGTGCGGGTTACGTGGGTGTGGGCGTCGTGCGGTCACCGGCAGTTCCATACGCCGATTATCGGAGCAAAGGACTCCAGCTTGCTGAATATGAACTCGCTGAGCCGAATATTGCACACGACGCCAGCGACCTCTCGATTTGTGAGTATTTAGTTGCAGTGGATTGGGCAGCAACAGTCGACCGACAGGGCGCCAAATGGTTGCCGCGAAGCGGGCTTTTCACATCGCAGCTCGTACGGGCGTCACTTGATGCCCAGCCCATGACCATCGCTTTCGTTGAGGAGACACTTGGCGTCAATCTGAGTGCGTTGGCCGATGGCCGGTCCGTTTGAGCGGCTGAATCCCTGGACTGCGATTACCCTGTACACCAAGCGCGTAGTTCCGCCACCTGCGGACTCGCGACTCTGTAAGAAGTGCGACAAATTCCTCTTGCGGGTGGTCGTTGTCGCCACTGTCTAGCGGCGGGCCGGCTGCTCGCCACATGCCCCTGTCAGGCAGTTGAGGCCCAGCCCACCCAGCCTGACGCGTTGGGGTGGCCGTTCCGTGGAATCGATAGTATTTGGGCATACTCGACTGGACCGGATGGAGTGAGACATGGGCTACAACGAGGACGAAGTCAAGCGAAGGCTCGGAATTGACACCTGGAGAAACCTCTCGAGGGACAAGATGCTCCGGTTCGCCGCTATGATGCCCGACATTGATACTGAGGTGGCGCTCAAGATAATTGAGCAGTTTCCAGCCTTTACGGCATTTGCGTTAGAGGCTGTGAAGTCAATGGAGAAGGCACACACGACTACGCTTTCGGCCAACGACAAGAGCCAGGATCGTGTTTACCAGGCGCTCCAAGAAATCAGGGAGATCCTAAAGGGCGAACTCGACAGAAATGACTTGAGCTGGGATGAGCGGAAATTTCTTATTGAGCAGATCCAAGAGACAGGGAAGCTTGCTTTCAAGAAAGACAGCGAAAGTAAACACTTCCTGGATGGGCTGCTGAAAACAGTAGGCATGGTGGGCGTTGCAGCACTTGCCTTGGGCGTGGTTTTTGTGGGTGGCAAAATGATGCTCGATGAGGGCATCAGTACCGACGACCTTCTGGATGCCTGATAGAGCTGGTACCGATCGGTTGGCCACTGCCGACGTCCAGTACGCCAAAAGGGAACGAATCGTCCGCGAGTGCGGACCTTTCCTTACGTGCCGGTGCCTAAGAAGCATCTCGTAACAGACGTGATGTTCGTGCGGCGCCCCGATCTAGACAGCCACAAACGCGGTCATCTCGAAAGGTGGCTACGGGACGATCCAATATGGGGGCAAAGTCGCCAGCTCCGCGGGAATTTTGTTTTTCTGGTGTTGTGTCCGCTTGGATGCGCGCTGCCAAGCCGAAGCCCTTCCCGACGTCCGGCCAAGTGCCAGAACAAATCACGTCAAGCCGCGACTTCTCTGGGCAGGTATCGCACGGAGACTGCCCCCGACCCGAACTCGTGGCGGTCCACGAGTTCGAGCTGGATGCGCTCGCGTAGACCGGCAAGCAACGTGGGCCCGTGTCCAGCAATGACCGGGTGCACAAGGAACTCGTACTCGTCGATCAGCCCCAGTTCTGTCAACGCCAGGGGGAGTGTCACGCCACCGACCCATAGGCCCTCGCCTGACTCCTGCTTGAGCTGCTGAACCGCTTGCGCCAGGTCGCCGCGCACCAGCTCGGCGTTCCAATCCACCTCGTTCAGCGTGCTCGACACGACGTACTTGTGCGCCCGGTCGATGGTCTCGGCGAACGGTTTCTGCCAGTCCTTCATCCAGTCGGGCCACGTGCCCGTGGCCGGCTTCTGCCACGCCGACGCCATCATCTCGTAGGTCACCCGGCCGAAGAGCAGGGCATCGGCTCGCTCCAGCTGAGCGGTCCAGAAGCGCATCGACTCCTCGTCCGGGGGGAGTCCTGCCTCGTGGTGGCAGCAGCCATCGAGCGTGACGTTGATCGAGTATCGGAGTGGTCTCATCTCGTTGCTCTCCTTCGATGCACACCCCGCGTTTGTCAAACCCGTCTCGATCGATTGCCGGGGCTGTCTGATCGACCTACTAAATCGCGCCCAGTGTATAGCGCCGTCGGTGATGCGAGACAGACCGCGGACCGAGCGCACAACCGATCGCCATCTCCGGCGATGACCGGTCCCATGCAGCGGCACATGGGGGATGTTGCGAGGGGTCATGGACCACTCAAAGAGGCCTCCAGAATCCATCATTTACCCATCAAATTCATCTCTATTTGACCCAAAATGATGGGCTACAATCGGAGGCAGCGAATCGTCTGGTTCCCTGTAAACACAAGGGAATCCGAGGGTTTTCGGAGACATTCGGTAGTGGCTGAATTAAGGCCAGAACCTTCAGGGGGTCGCCGGTTCAAATGAAGCAAGTGCATGGCACGGGTGCAGGCCAATTGGGCATTGGGCGTCTCCATCCTGTTCCGCTTCGAAGAACCCCATGTAGAGCGGTGGGACACCAAACGTGATGAGTCGACTTTCCGAGACGCTCGGGCAGGGGCACCGAGCTCAGCGACTAGGTCCGGCTCAGCGCTTCCGCGTCCGCCGCAACGTTCTTCTGCACGGCGAACTGGGTCCGATGCAATTCCTCGTACCGCCCAACCACAGCCAGCAGTTCCTCGTGTGTATCGCGCTCCACGAACCTTTTCATGTCGTTGATGTCGCGGCGAAGACTTAAATCGGAACCGGCGCTCCGTGGTAGCCGCCTAGCGTTAGCTGGCCCAGTAATCTACGTCGAACTCGCAGGACCAATGCAGGCTGGCATGCATCTTCGGACAGGAGCCGGGATCATGAGATGCTCTCGGCCTTGACTTGAGAAACGGACGCGGTAGGGAATGGCCAGCCGTCGGAATTCGGAGAGCACTACCGGACGCCGTGATATCCGTTGAATTGATGGAAAGCCGGAGAGCGCCTGAAAACTATAAAGAGGGTGCCGTTGGATCTGACGGTAGCGACGAAACTGTCCCGTCCCGTCGCCACCCTCCTCTGCTAGTGAGGACGCGTTCTGGGCCGATTCGGTGAAGAGCTTCCGTTCCCCGCCCTCCGATAACGGCTGTCCGTCATTAACATGACCGTCACCCACACCAGGATCGGAAAGGCCGAGGCGGGACCAGCCCATGACGGATTGCCGGAGTTACTGATGTAGATCACGTTCAACACGATGAGCCACACCACAGACCCCAGGAAGAGGGCGAGACGGATAGGCGAGAACAGAACGGACAGTCGTCGTTTCATAGAGTGGCGATATTCGGTGTCGGTCATCTGCATGTGCATCCCGAGTCATCTCGGTCAGTGGTCTTGCGCTCGAGGGTCTTGATCTTACCCAGAACGCTCAGGTTGAGAACGAGGAGTACGCCAATGAGGAACAGGACGGACTCGGGATCAATCAAGCTCGTGAATGAACAAACTACTGCGCGCTGAAAGCTGGATGAGTGGCGCCGTCGACAGGGTTTGATCGGGCATCTCGTTCAGGATCCGGTAGGTGGAGAGCTGCCTCTACGAGGTGCGTTATATCGACGGAGATTGTTCGTGATTCAGCCATCAGTGTCTCCAAGGGGGGATCAGTTTGAGGAGTGGTTCTCCCTGGTATGTCCGGGTGATTCCCAAAGGTTCAAATCTGGGCTGATGGGTTTGCAACGGACCCCTTCCGGTTTGGCCCCTAGTTCGGGGCATATTTGGATTGGGCAATGATTGACCGGCTAGTCTGAAAAGTGTCCGGGGGGAGGGGCTTGTGAACGGCGACGCTGTATCGGATGCTTCGCTGTGGCTTGAAGCGGTGGCGGGCACGGAGAGTGCGTTTGCAGTCCTCTTCGATCGGCATCGCGCCCGAATATTCCGGAAGGCCTATTCCCGTCTTCGCAGCGTGCATGATGCGGAGGATGTGGTAGCCATGGTCTTTTTGGAAGCTTGGCGATCCCGCGAGAAAGTGCGAATCGTCGATGGTTCGCTGTTGCCGTGGTTGCTCTCGGTCACGACGTACCTCACTCTGAACAGTGACCGAGCCGCGCGACGCTATCGCCGGCTTCTCGCCAAGCTTCCAATTGCTCCTGCGGCTGATCCGGTTCCCGATGTTGACGACCGGCTGGACCTGCAAGAGCGAGCCAACATACTCACGCAGGCGCTGCGCCGATTAAGCGCGGTCGAGCGGACTGTTGTCGACTTGTGCCTTGTAGAGGAGCTCTCGATGGCTACGGTCGCCGGGGTGCTCGATGTGCCAATCGGGACAGTAAAGTCACGATTGAACGGTGCGCGAAGGAAACTCCGAACCTATCTAGGTGAGTCGGACATAACAGTACGTACGGCCGGCGAATTGACCTCAGAAGGGATATCAGGATGAGTTCCGTTGAGCCTGAGATGACCCCTGAGAGAACTGACGCGATTCGGGGGCTCCTTCTGCACACTCTCCGGAACGAACCCGCTCGTCGGATCCAACGTCGACGTCGCCGGATCTTGCTCTCGGTTACTGGTTTCTTCCTGGTCGCGGGCGTAGCTACCACGGGTGCCACGGTCCTGCTGCAGGAGAGGAACGTGGAGAACACGGCGATCGTTCATTGCTACAGCTCCACGAGCGCAGACGCTGATGGCAGCTACCCTGGGTCGTCAGCGACGATCGCGGACAGCAACGGACGCGGCCAAGCCCGGGATGCTCTCACGCTCTGCACGGCCATGTGGGAACAAGGAGTGCTCGCGAACGATTTCGAACCCACCACACCAGCCAATAAGCCCGGTGTGGTTCCGGAGCTGCAGGTGTGTGTGATGCGTGATGGGAGTGCGGCCGTCGTACCCGGCGAAACGGCGAACGTTTGCCAGATAGTCGGGCTCGCACCCCTGGTGAGTTAGCCGGTTATCCGAATGTTCCATTTGGACGGAAAACCAACGATTTCACATTGTCATTCCAGCTCCCAAGACTGGCGCAATACGGCGTGCAATTCAGCCGGGATCCTCCATAGCTCACCGCCGTATAGAGAGTCACCCAACACCCGTTCTGACCACTGGCGGAGCTAATGGTGTTGGTCCAACCGGACTCCAGCGAAGAGAACCCAAATACTGAACCGGCGCACCCATTCGCCCCCCACAGCGTCAGACTGGAACCAGTTCGGTTTGTGTCCTGATACACCGTCCCGACGATCGTTGATGCGGTGGCTCCGCGCGCAGCCCAGCCCTGCGGCTGAAGGCTCTCGATATACGCTGCGGCTTCGACCTCGGTACCGAAACAGACTGGATCGGTCGGGAGCGTCGGTTCGTTGATTGGTGTGACCTCTGCCGCGCAGTGCACCTCTGCTGCGTCGGGTATCGATTGCGCCATGGCGCTGGATACCTGCCCGAATGACAGCACACCTGCTATGACCAAAACCGCAAAAGTCCCGCGCCTACTTACTTTGCCCATATGAGCTCCTCTGCATGACTGGGGTGTTTCCCCTTCACAGAGAGATGTCCGGACAACCGGAACGGTTCACTCGATACAGCTCCTGGCAAACCCTGCGGCGAGGCAATTCGGGCTTGATGCCAGGCGACGGTACTTCGACCTACGGCGACGACCTGACGGGCTATTCACCCGCACACGAGGACCGTGTCGATCGGTTCGGCGTGGTCGAGTTGCTTCTTCATCCCCGGCCGCTCGATCGCGGACCCAGTTCCGGACGGGATATCAGCGAAAACGCCTCGTTTTTTGCACTCCGGCGGCTGCGTTCGGTGTCGTAGAACACTTAGCTTTCGCGACAAGAAACCAGCTAGTCGCTTAGGGGCACAGGGACTACCGCCTGCAAATCATCTCCACCATGAACCTTTCGGACCTAGCCGGACATCCCGTAGAGAAGAAACAAAACCGACGCTATTCAAAGGGGACCACAGATGCACGCTAATACTGGCCGTCGCAAGTGGCAGGCCCTCCTTCTAACGACCACCACAGTGGTCGCTCTTGTTCTTGGGGCGAGCTCTGCGGCCAATGCCGCACCGCAAACACCTCCGCCGACACCTGTCGTCTCCGGCGGGACGCCGGTCACCTTGACCGTCCAAGAAGAAACGGACATCGCTGCTGTGATCGGATCCACCGACACCGAAGCCCTAGTCTTTGACGCGGCTGCCGCCGCCCAGGATGGTGCGACATCCCAAAGCATCGCGGACTACGCTGCTGTCCTCGAGTCCGACGGATGGACAGTGGTCGGCACTGTCAACGCTGCACCCTCGGCTGGATCAGAGCGGGTCGCGGCCCTGGCAGCCAGCTGCTCGGGTAAAAACGGTTACAACGGCCGCTACATTCCATGGGGCTTTCAATTCGGGGCGAACAGCTGTAACACAAGCAAAATCATTGCAGCTGCCGGACTTGGGACAGCTGGAGTTGGAGCCGTGACTGCAGCTCTCCTGCTGGTCGGGGTGGGGGCTGTCGCGGCGCCGATCGCAGGGCTTGTTACCGCTGTGATCGGTTTCGGAGCGGCCGCCATGGCCACTTGCCAGGCTTTCAGTAGTAACGGTGGGATCTGGTTGAACATCGGTGGCTCTCCGGCCGCGAGTTGTTGGGGTCAGTAGGCTGAATCACATGACTACTCGTCGGATCGTCATTGTTCTTGCTGGTGGCGCTCTGCTGTTCGCAATTGCCACTGCCGCGGTCGCCTTATCGGTATTTTTCGCTGGCGGCGTCGTGGATACCGTACGAACAAACCTCGTCGTGCTGCTCGCTCTGTTCACAACGCTGCTGAGCCTTGCCGCGCTCATCGTTCGCCGCAGAGAGAAATCACACTTGTAGCTGAAAGTAGGGGTGACTGGCCCGTTCAGGGGCAGTCACCCCACTCGGCCACGCATGGGTGTTGTATTCATGGAGGCTTTGAGTTGCGCCCTCTACCTGTGCGACTAGAAGGAACTGACTGTCACTCCGGCTGGGCTGAGGAACCTCGATGGAATAGACAAGCCTGTCCTCGAAGGAGGAGCGTGTCGCCAGGCAGTGCGTGCCGACGAGTCTGACACCGCTCTACGCCGTCGGACGGCTTCGTGCTCTTAGGGCTGCTTTGGCTTGCTGGTGACGGTAAAGGGTGGCGCGGCTCCATCCGCCCAGTTGCGCTGCGTCCTTGCCGGTGCGGCGTGTGCTCGGGCTTCTGCTAAGAGTGGAGCTTGTCGGCGATCACGACCGGATCGGACAGCGGACGACCGAAGCGCGTCCCGGTCAGCCTGGCGGCGGCAATTCCGGCATTGACCCGCTCGACGATAAGTTCGCGTTCGTACTCGGCGCGCACATCTGGGGTACAGCTCAACTGGGCGTACGGCCTATCCATCTCGTCCCGTCTGAATAGCGTCGTATTTGGATTGTTTGACAGTCCTGTTGCTGGGGTCCTTGAGTTCAACCGGACACGCTCGGCAGCTGATTGCGGTCAACCGGCGAGCTGAATATGTTGCGATTGAGCGCTTCAGCGAAACAGAAATGCTGTCCTTCAGCGTGGGCTACGTCCCGGTGAGTGCTGTGGTTCCCAGCGGTGGGGCTTGCAAGTGATCCACGGGACGAGACAACTGCCGTGTGTGACTATGGGGTATGGATCCGTTAGATGTGCGTCCGCAGATTGGCATGCTTTCGGTTGACCTGGGCTTGCTCGAGCAAGAGGGCCGGGGTCTCGAAGCGCTCGTTACTGATCTCGCTGTGGAGGTCACGGGGGAGTTGCCGGTGGGCACGCCCCGACGGGGATGGCGTGTGCTTGCTACCTCGAACGGGACCGTCACGCTTATTGGAGCTCCCGCTGATGATGAGGGTCAGTGGTGGCGGCTTGGTCACATTGTGCGTGGAGCAGGTGACTCAGCCCAACCCAGCTTGAGCCTGCATCCGGCATCTCAGCTTCGTCGGCCCAGTCGAAAGGACCGTGCCGGCGGGCTTGCCTTGCGTTGGCCGGCGGTGACCCGCTCGGCACCGGATCTCGAACTGCTCGCGATCGACATCATCATTACCGGGCCCGAGCGCTGGCTTCCGCAAGGGGACTCGTTCATGGTCTTCGCGGCGCTCCAACAACCTGGTGGCACGCAGCGTGGCGTCTATTTTGGGTATGTGGCCGGGTAGTACCCTGCATTGCCGCTGGACTCAGGTGAGTACGCGCGAGTGCGTGTCGAGATCGATTCCAGCCAGTGGGCTGACGTGCACGCCGGACCGTATGAGCTTCACGCCTCACTCATCGATTTAGGAATGCACTGCGCGGATCCGCTGCAGGTGGAGCTGACCGAACAAGTCATTCGTCAGCATTTACCAAGACATCACTTTCCCGGGCCACCTCCGCCGCCGGTGTGAGACTCAGACCTGCGCCCTCGGTGCTGTACGGGTCTCCGACAGCCGCTAGGTCTTGCCACGGTTGACCCGCCGGGCAGCTCTATAACGCAATCAAAGGTTACGTGTGTTTACGGAACGTAGAATGAGTGATTGGTTAAGTGACAACTTCCATTCGCTATGAGGAACGAAGAGGTCTGTCACGTATTCGGCGGCATAAATGACAGGGGTTCCGCCATGCTCGTCGGGCACATGCGCGTCTCCAAGACTGATGGATCTCAAAGCACCGACCTGCAGCGCGACGCTCTCGTCGCGGCCGGCGTCGATAAGGACAATCTCTACGAGGACCAGGCGTCGGGAAGAAGGATGACCGCCCCCAACTGGCGGCGTGCCTAAAAGGGCTCCGCAACGGCGACACCCTTCTGGTGTGGAAGCTCGATCGGCTCGGCCGCGATCTCCGTCACCTCGTCAACACGGTGCGCGACCTTACGGAGGGGGATCGGGTTGAAGGTCCTTACTGGTGAGGGCACCGCCATCGATACCACGACCGCATCAGGGAAGCTCGTCTTCGGTATCTTCGCCGCCCTGGCAGAGTTCGAACGGACGCTCATCTCCGAGCGCACTATTGCCGGCCTCGCCGCGGCGAGGGTCCGCGGAAGAAATGGTGGCCGGCCATACAAGATGACAGCGGCCAAAGTTCGCCTCGCTATGGCCGCCATGGGACAGAAAGAAACCCATATCGGTGACCTCTGCAAGGAGCTCGGTGTCACCCGGCAAACTCTCTACCGTCACGTCTCGCCGTCCGGAGAACTGCGCCCAGACGGTGTGAAGCTGATCGGAAGAACGAAGCCGCGAGCTTCTGCGGCGAGCTAGGCCGGCAGGCGATCTGGCGGGGGTTCGAGGCGCACTTCTGATATTTCAGGCAGCTCAACCCATAGCTCTCGAGGGCCGGCATCGTCTCGAATTGTGGGCAGGGGCGCCAGAACATCCGCCTCAGCCAGAACGGTCAGGTTCAAACCGGTGAGGACCGCAATGTCCACGATGGGCACCTGGTACGTCCGGTATGGACCCAGGGGCGGGGGAGTGCCGTCGATGAGAGCTCGACCGCCGGCATCGTCAAGGTCGATATCGGCCAGCTGGGGGCTTTGGTCTAAAACGAACCCGGCGGATCGAAGGACGGTGGAACCGTTCATCGTGGTGGTCCACGCCGCGATCTTCCAAAATGATTGCGGGATCCCGGTGCCGCGGTAAACCGGATCCTCAATGGCGAGCACAGGTGCGGTGAAAACGCTGATGCGGTTCTCGTTGGTGCGTGCGTAGGTGAGGACATGGTCCTCAAGTCCTGGCCAGAGCTCTTTCGACTGGTTAAATGCCCCGGCTTACGGGGCGGCGTTGGTGTAGGCGAAGGTATCAGCGTTGGCCTGCTGGGCGGTTCCGGCGTCGCCCCAGACCGGGTCTCGGCGCCGGACGAGATGCCCGCGGTCTAGGCCGTTCTTCGCGTAGACGGCCTCACCGGTCTGTTCGTTGGTGGGGATGCGCGAGTCGAAGTGCCAGTCATCGCCGCGGTCGACGTCGACGAGGTGGTTGCCGTCGATGTTGACACCGGTCGCGATGGCAAGGCGACGGACGGGCTCCAGGAGGACGGTGAAGTGTGTATAGGTCAGTTCGCGAGTGATGGTGCCCTTGTTCGGCGCGGGAAGCTGCAGCGGCAACTCGAGGAAGGTGTCGTCGTACCCAGCTGGAGAGATTGTGGCAGCGTTCATGCCGATAGCTAGGCAGTCGCAGCCGACATTTGAGCGTCGACAAGGTGTCTCATAACTAACGAAGGGTACCGAAATTTCCGCCGGAGGTTATGCGACGTAGTTAAAAGACTCGGCCGTCGCGGGATCTGGACGATTTTAGAAGAAGCCCAGATCACGGCCACGAGACGTCTTATATCCGTAGGGTTACGAGACGGTACGACAACGAAATTGCCCTTCCCGGCAAGACGCTGCGTCGTCGGGCTTCGTGTCGAAGAAGTGGAACGTGCTTCCAACCGTTTCGGCGCCCGCGACCCACCCCTGCGGCCAAGCTATTGCCGTTGACGGCACTGAGAGCGCCGAGACTCTCACCTTCGTGCCAACCCTGTGAGCGTCGCAGACAGTCAAACGGCTTATATTTTCGAAAGCCAACTGCGATCGAGGTGAACCCGCCGTTCGCTTCCCTTTTGATTGGGCACGACAGCCGCTCGAATGCCAGCACCGATGGCCGCGATCGCATGAGTGCACCCGCAGGCTCGCCTAAACCAGCAGAACACGAACGCCGGGACCGCCTCGCTATTCCCGGGAACCCTCGCAGGCCATCACGGCAGTCCGGGATCGATGCTGCAATGCTTGCGTGACTGGGGATTGGACCTTGGCGGCGCCCGCAACGCGGCCTTACGCGAGCTCGTGATGCATCTGACGCCAGCGGCGCTGGTCAAGCAACTCGGTTACAGCCCCCAGGTCATCTCAAAGCACGCGGCCGAATCAGCTGCACGGATGGCCAACTACCTGTCGCTGAAACGTCAGCAGATGCAGGCGATACTCAATGCAAATCACTGAGTCGGACGCTCCCGTGTCCACGTTTCCGCAACCACAATTGCATCAGTTGACCATTCAACATCGAGCGCGGTAGTGAGGTAGTCGATCAGCCCACCCTCGCCGTCGGGACGAGGCCCATCAACGCATGGGTCGTCCATGATGAGATCACCGTTCGCGTCATAAAGGTCGAGGGGCAGTTCGAGTACATAGTTCACAAGAGCCCCACTCGTCGGGTCCCGAACTGGGTTGACGAGGACCCATTCTCCTTGGTCCGGGCCTCGCCCGATTCGCCCGACGATGCCAATCCGAGGCCACGCAGCAAATGGTGGAACCCGCACATCGATCGGATAGCTCGGAACCACTACTTTGCGCCGCCACCACCAGACCATGCTCGAGGCTAACAGGCAGCCCAAAACTCAAGCAGCGCCTTCGTCGACCCTGGCTCTGGGACCCTTTGCGATATGACCCGTCCCCTCCACTCCCCCTACCAAGCGACAGCGGAGAACGCCCCGGCAGCTGGCCGGCGATGCGTGTGCAGTAGGTAAGATCGGCGCAGGCATCGGCGGCAGTGTGGCGCGAAGCGTTTCTGGGCAACTGGTCTTTCTTCTTCGGAGGTTGCGGTCGTGCTCATTTATCCCCGCCGGTGTCCCTCGCAGATGCGACGCAGGAAATCGACGGCGTGAGCTTGAGAGGACCTTGGAAATGGGTGATTCAGAGCAGCCGTCGTGGCCGCTTGTCCTGTTCGATGATGAGCGGTGTCCTGCAGCCGTGGGCACAAGCACCTCGATCTACAACGTCCGTGAAACTCAGGACGTAAGTGAGATTCACGCAGCGTTCGATTCGGCATTGCGGGCGGTGAGAATCACTCCCAGAGGACAATTCGACTTCCATGTGCAGTTGTGCTCTCCAGATCCTCAAACTCAGGACTTTCGAGTCAGAGCGCGGATCGCTTATCGACTTTACGGCCCGGAAGCACAGTGGCGCCGATCCCACCTTGTTCACGGCGACCCCACTGACACGACCGAGTGGTCGGCCGACCAGTTATGGCGGGCGCTCGTCAGCAGTTACTGGGTTGATTAGTCAACGTGGCAGACGTGTCTCGAAACCAAAGTGCTTCATAACCCATGGTCTCGCCTCTCTACGATGCGAGCGGCAGTCGTCCTGTCTCGCATCCTGACCTGTCTCGCATCGGTAGGGTTACGAGACGCCTCGTGAAAACCCGACCCGGCGTCAACGTGACGCTCAGGAGTAATCACATATCGCAGTTCCAGCTCTAGTTTGGAGTCGGTCAAAAGCCAGGCCCAATAACTTCGAGGCAGTCGGGAGGATTGGTTGCCCGGGCGCCCTCAAATGCGACCCTTTTTTGCCACCTACTTCGTTGATCGACTGCGGCGAGGGCGCGTCCTCCCGGTTCCCTAGGTTCAACGCATATCGTGGATGCATGTCCGTGACTGATGAGTACACCGTCGATACCGAACTGAGTCGCATCGATTTGTCAAAGGTGCACCACTGGCTGTCCACAGATGCGTTCTGGGCGCTAGGCCGGACCGAGGATGTTGTTCGACGGGCCGCCCAGGGCTCGCTGAACTTTGGCGTCTACAGTTCTACCGGTGACCTGTGCGGATATGCCCGTGTCGTTACCGACGAAGCCACTTTCGCGTGGCTGTGCGACGTCTATATTGACCGCCCGTTACGAGGCCGAGGGCTTGGTCGTATCCTCGCTCAAGCGGTTGTCGATGAGCTCTCGCCGATGCAACTTAAGCGCTTGATTCTCTCGACTCTCGACGCTCACGGACTCTACGAGCAGGTGGGATTCGTGCCGTTTCCCGACCCGCAGAAGCTAATGATGCTGAGCCGTCCCTGAAAGCTGGGCCCCGACGTGCCCGCAGTTGATTAACTGCGGCAGGTAGGCGCTTCGTAGAGGGCTCCGACAGGTCTACCCAGGCGCCGCGGTCACCGGTCTAGATGACTCTCCACGAGAATGGGTGCGTGTTGTTGAGACAGGTAGCCACGACTGAAATCGATGAGCTTCGGATGTTTCTTTGCGAGGCGGATCTGACCGTGTCCGGTCTTGACGCCCCCACTGTGAAACTCTGGACCGAGCACGATCCGGGCGGCTCAATCATCGGCAGCACCGGCTACGAGTTGAGCCCAGACGGAGCGCACGTTTTAGTCCGCAGTGTCGCCGTCGCTCCAGGGCGTCGCGCGGCCGGCGCTGGGTCACGCCTGGCGATTTTCGCTATGACAGATGCCGCTCGCTCCGGTGCCAGTCAAGCATGGCTGTTCTCGCGCCGGTCAGGCCCGTTCTGGCAAAAGCTCGGCTTTAGGTCCGCAGACCGGTACGAAATGGCGGAGGTACTTGCGCAGACTCACCAGGTTCGACTGTTCACCGAGACTGGGCAACTACACCAAGAGGTGGCATGGTCGCGACGGCTTGAGGATCTAGCTCCCTGAAGAACGCCGCGGCGGGAAAATCTGACTGGGCCGGGCGTTTTCGCGCCGAGCGCCCAGGAATGCCGCACAGTACGGCTCGAACGGTGGCTTATATTTTCGACCGCCAAGCTGGGACGCATTTTTCTTGAACGTGGGCCAGTTGCGAGAGCGGATCCCTACTCTCACCAGTTAGATAAGGCAATGGACGCTGAATATCGTTTTTCAGGAGACACCGCGGAGATCGACCGGGAACGGGTGCATCGCTGGATCAGTGAGCAGTCGTATTGGGCTCCCGGTCGCTCCCGTTCCCGGCAGGATGCCGCGATAGACGGCTCACGCAACTTCGGCGTCTACGACACCGCATCGAACAGGCAGGTCGCATATGCGCGGATGGTGACTGACGGGGTGACATTTGCCTGGCTCTGCGACGTCTTCGTCGACCCCGAAGTTCGCGGCCACGGTATCGGGGCGATGCTCGTTGCCGGAATTGTTGACGACTGCCGCCCGCTCGGGTTACGCCGTATCGCTCTCTCCACAGACGACGCGCATGGCCTGTACGCCAAGTTCGGATTCGCCCCGCTGGCCCTCACCGGGGCCTGGATGGAACGTCTCGATCAGCCGAACTCGTAGTCAATCGCTTAGGAATTAGGTCTAAGCCACGCGCGACAGAAACGTTTGTTGGTTGGCCGTCATCTCCACGTGTTTCATAACCTATCCGTCTCGAAACCCATGGGAAACGAGACGTGGGAGATCATCCGTCCAGGCGACGAGCGGCAGGTGACTTATCTCGCATCTGGACCTGTCTCGTATCGGTAGGGATACGAGACAGGCGGATGCCTAGCGCCCCAAGCCATAGAGAGGACTTGGCTGGGGAAAATCGTTTGAATTTGATCGAAGTGTGACAGACAGCATCGGCTTGGAACCCATGGGATTTCGGGATGGATGGGCGAGCGTTTTACGCGTCATTGCAGATCATGCGGGCACATGTTCGGCAAAGCTAACGCACTCCTGGATCGCTTGGATACCCATTACCCAGCAGGCCCAAACGAATATCAGCGCCATAAACAGGGTAACCACTGCGGTCGCAGTCCTCGGTGTATGGAACGGACGGGCAAGAACAGACAGCAAGGACGCAGCCGCAGAAAGTGCCGGAATTAGTACAGACACAATCATCACACCCACGACTACGGGGATCTTGGCGGCGTAATGCGACTCCGGATAATCGTTTGGGTCAAAGTTGAACCCGGAGATGAAGGCGATGAACGTCGATCCCAGGGACACGCCCAGGAGTGCGACCGCCAGGGACAGCCACGCGCCTCCGCTCCACTGATTCCACCATCTCTGTTTCTTCGTGGTGGCCATCGCAAGCGGGTCCCTAGCCGCACTCATGACAGACTCAGGCGTGCTCGCAGGCTGCGGCGTGCTCGTGAGTACCGGGCACGAGCCGCTTCTGGCCGGATGCCGATGATACTGCCGGCCGCAGCGATGCTCAGTCCCTCCCAGACAACGAGGGTAACCAGTTCCTGATCGCGTCCCGAGAGCGAGGCGAGGGCCGTGATGGCCGCGTCGTCACTGGATTCAGGTGCGATCGGCCACACGCGCAGCTCGTCCCGCAGGCGCCCAGTGAGCGCCAACCGTCGTATCCCGTTCCGCCGGTGGGCGGCCAGGACATTGTGGGCCACGCCGAAGGACCACGCCCGTCGTTCATCGTCAGCTTGCGGCAACGCGCCTCGCCGGCGCCAGAGCACCAGAAGAGTCTCGGACAGGCAGTCGGCAGCGTCCTCGTGCGGGGTCACCCGTCGGGCGAAGTACGCCAACAACTCTTCGGCGACCGCCCTGATGAACTCCTCGACATCCGCTGCCACCCGGTCCGGAGCGCCGGTGTCCACTGCCCCGGTCATCGCTTGATCCTCGCCATCCGGACAGCACAGTCGTTCTCCGCGAACGTCTCCTCGACGAGCTGCGGTTCACCGGCTGCGGCGGCCGCCGCGACGTCGGTCATCCGGTCGAAAGCGCTCGGCGCCGCGACCCCCATGAACTGCCGATAGTTGTCGGTGTTACTGAGCCATAACGTTGCGCGAGCCAGGTCCTCCGTGTCTCCGGACGCCCGGGCTTCCAACCACACGTCTGACCACGCGCACACCCCGAAGAACTCATAATTCTGAGTGATCAGGCCCTCCTGCATAACCGACTGGCCTGCACCAGCGCCGCCAACAACCTTCGTCACCCAACGAGACACATCAGCGATAGCCGCGTTCTTCGGCATGTCGGGCGGGAGCGTCAGGTATTCCGGATAGGCATCAATGACGACCTGGCCGGCGCCCTCAGCTCCCGGGTCTATCCATTCGGTGGCATCTTCCTCGGTTCCCGTTGACGGGTCACCGAATTCTCCGGTCCGGGCGAGGATTGAGGTGGCGACCGCCGGCATTCCGACACCGAGGCCGGCCAGCGCGATAAGACTGCCGATGACCATGCGGTGGCGGCGGGTGACGCCGCTGAACCGGCGAGGCCGTGCAGGCTCGATGGCGGCACGGACTTCCGGATCCTCAAACAAGATGGTCAGAGCCTGGGTCGCATCGTGGGCGCCAGCGGACATGCGAACACGTCCGAGCGCCCCGATCCGAGCTTCTACGTCACCCGTTGAATCGTTCATACCTACTCATGTCGGGTAGTGGGCATAACGTGACAAAAAAATTTGCACGTCGCTTGAACTCTTCGCCGACAAGAACTCCCCCCTGACGAAACGTAGCGCAGGTTTCGCATTCGATGGGCGCAATCACCAGCTGCCTCCCGGTGAATACGGCGAGGTGGCCAAAGCATGGACGAGTCTGGGCGTCGGGTTCCCGCCGGCAGTAACCGGACAATCGTGCACAGTGATGTGCCTATTATGAAAACAGCCCTGTCCGCGTTCTGCACGACGCCGCGGAACGCGGCTCAGCCGCTCGTAACCTGTGTGCCTCGTAGCCCATGGGATTCGAGACGTGATCGACGCTCCTCTAGACGCCACGAACGGCAGGCGACTTGCCTCGCATCCTGACCTGTCTCGCATCGGTAGGGTTTCGAGACGGATTCTGATGGTCGCGATTGTGCGCCTCGACGCTCACGCTTTCGACTGACTCACGATCGGTCGTATCCGGTCCTGTCGTCTAAGCGTCCATCGCGGCGCGCCATCATCCACACGCCGTAGAACCCGGCAAAGACCAGGAGTGCTAGCACAGAGCTCATTCCGACAGATGCCCAAAAGGGGTAGAGGGCGCCTGCGAATGGGTTCCCCTCGGTCTCGCAGAAGATCTGTGTGGGAAAGGTTGACCGGTTGATGTGTGTGAGGTGACCGGCTGTGAGCGTAATGCACTGCGAGTAGACGTCTTCAGAACTCGGAAATGTCAAGATGTACGGCCAGAGGGCAACTGCGACGAAGCCCCCTCCGGTAAGCGCTGCGCCCACCCGCACAGCATCGGGGCCATCAAGGAGTCGTTTGCGCTTCTTGATTTCGTGGTCAGTCACCCGTGGATTCTAGTCGCAGCCTTCACGAGCGGAGCATGCGCGGACACAGCGAGAAGCCGTGGTCGGGGTCCCGCGGCTTCTTCGGTGCGACCAGCACTTCTGGACTCCGCCAGCCATCACTTGAGATGGCCACAACCTCACACAGGCGAACAGCCACGGCAACGACGGTTGGACGATGGGCGCAACGGCCACTCAGCCCAGATACACACGAAGCTTGCCGCGCGCGCGAATACCGCGCCCGAGCCGCCCGGGCGGATATCAAGGACCCCGCCGGCCTCAGCGATACTCAACCCCTCCCAGACGACGAGGGTGACCAGCTCCTGATCGCGTGCCGAGAACGAGCGCGGTTCTTGGCCGGGTGTACTTGGAGCCGACGGCACCAGCTACTAACCGCCGTGTGCTCTCACGATCAGTTCGTTTCCTGAGGCGGAGCAAGCCGCTGCCAGTGCTGAAGTGAGGTTGAAGTACTCACTTGTGCCGGTGTCATACGGCTGCCCTTCGGGTCCCGGGACAGCAGCATCGATATATGTCACCACATTCGACACAGCGATAGCGATGCTTCCCGGCGGAGCCTCAACGGCTCTGAACAGCTCAGCGGCGCGTGTCAATTGCTCGATGCTCGTTTGGAGGTCGATTGTTCCCTTCTGAAAATCGTTCCAGGCGTTGTAGCCCAGAGATGCCGGCTCGCTGAGCGACACGCATGCTGCTTCGGCGGGATCCGCAGCGGGCAAAGGGCTTGACGTTTCCACGATCTCGGTCGTCCCTGGGGACGAGACAGGTGGCGCCGCTGCGCAGCCAGACAGGGACGCGATCGCTAACGCGGTGAATAAGAGACTCCGGTACATATTTGCTTTTGCTTTCTGCGTGCGTAGGTTGGTGCGCCGCTTTGAACGGCGGTCGCTTTCGATGTTGCTGCCATCAACCGCGGCTAGCGCGGCGGTAGCGGACAGGCTGTCTCGATGGCATCGCCGTCTGCCGTGTCGGCCACGTCCTCCATCGAGGGGAACCAGTTTTGGTTCGGCCATTGCGTGATGAAGGCTTCACGCGTGGGCGCTGGGGTGTTCGTAATGCCGTTGGCCTCGTAACAAGGAACGACGAACTTGGTGAAGTAGTCGTACAGATACCCCAGTATCTCCGGGCTCGGTGGTGCAACGAGCTGATGCGGATACGCCGCATCGCAGACGTAAATTGCCACTGCGGATGCTTCATCGATGATGCTGGGACTCAGCCCGACAACAGTGCCGTTTTCGTCTCTTCCCTCCGAGTACTTGATGCCGCTTCCCGTGTAGCACGGGGCCAGCTTTTCGGCCTGATCCGCCCCTGACAGGTAGGCGGCGAATTCGACATCGGGGCGTTTCGCGTCGGGAAACATGGACACGACGGATTGCCATTGAGCATCCAGATTCGCTAGGCGAAGGGTTTCACGATCGACATCTGTCAGGGGTACGGGCGCTGGTGAGGGGCCCAAGTCGGGCATCGGAATGCTGACCGCGCGGGAGCTGGTGGGGTCCGAGCTTGCCGTGGGTACCGGCCAGGGCGTAGCCGATGGCGCTGAGCCAGCGCTGCATCCCGTGAGGAACGAGGCCGCGATCAGCAGCGGGAATAGGGCCCATCTGCGGGGGCGAAGGTGAATGGCCATGAGTTCCTTTGGACAGTGGTGAGGTGGAAGAGGTAAGGTGCTGCGGTCTGGGCGCCCATTAGATTCAGGCGAGCTGCTCTCTGAGCGCTTTTCGCGCTCGGGAGTAGCGCGAGCGCGCGGCGCCGGGAGTGAGGCCCAGGAGCTCTCCGGCTTCGGCGACCCCAAAACCATCCCACGCGACGAGCAAAACCAGATCTTTGTCCACGTCAGAGAGCGTAGCCAGTGCCTCGCTGAGCCCTGTGTCAGCGGCCACTGTTGGCGACGGACTCCGGGAGAGGTCGTCGCGCAGGCGTTCGGATAGGCGTGTGCGTCTGATCTGGCTTCGTTGATGGTTGGCGAGCACCCCTTTGGCGACCCCGTAGCTCCAGGCACGGAGTCCGTCCTCATCGCCAGGAAGCTCGCTGCGCCGCCGCCACAGGACGACGAGGGTCTCCGAGAGACAATCGGCGGCATCCACCGACGGAAGCACCCTCCTGGTGAAGTACGCCAGCAGTTTAGGCATCAGCGGGCGGATGCTGGCCTCAAAAGAGCGGACCTCTGTCAGCGCCGTGACGTTCGATGTGCCCGTCACTGCTCCGAACCCAAGGCTTTCCACCCGGGACACCCGTTTAAGTCGAAGGCTGTCTGCACTTCGGCCCGGTCTCCGGCAGCGGCGGCCCGAGCGAAGGCGATCTGACTGTCCACCACACCGCCGCCATCGGTGGCCGCGCGCGCCGGCCAGGTCGTGGCGTCCATCATGACTTTCGCCGCGTAATCGCGCCCGGCGAAGTCGCCACTGCTATCGGTTGTCAGCCACACGTCCACCCAGCGGCAGTAGATGTAGGACTCATAGGCAACATCCACGCCGACCTCTTGACGGAGCCCACTTGATCGGCTGATCGAGAAAGCGACTGTCGCAACGACGTCGGCTGCATCGACTCCGCCGGGTAGAGGGAGAGATGCGGGATATCGTGACGCTACGAATTCGTCGATGTCCTCGGCGCCAGTATCAATCCAATCGCTGCCAGGTATCGCTTCGGTCCCTGCCCCGGGCGTGATCTCAACTGTCTGAGCAAGAAACGCCTGAATGGCGGCTGCGGCAGGGAACGCGCCGGCCCCGAGGACAATCACCCCGCCGGCGATGATGGCGGAAATCTTCAAGCTGCGTGGGCCACGTCGCGGGGAAGCTCGGACTCCGCTCAGCATCTGATCAAATGCTTTGTCAGCAACCGAGACCGACCGCGCCGGATCAAGCTGCGCGAGACGTGCGTCCAGCTCGTGGTCGCTAATCAATGTCACTCCTGCAGGTTTGTGGACAGTCCTTCATTCAATGCATGTCCGTCAAGCAGGCAAACGTGACACGTCTGCTTCCATCTCATCTGGTTCGGTCTATATCGTCGCGCGGCGCGCGGAACCACTCAACGCGGACGCCCGCGCCAGCTCGAGGTGTCTTCTAACCAATGAGTATCAAAACCCATGGGATCCGAGACGTTGGCATTCGCCCTTAGGCTATGCGGCATCCGGCGTGAGTTGTCCCGTGTTTAGCATGCGAGCTTTCTTCGCAGCGCTGTTGTGATGAAGCGGAGGTTGGTCGATAGGTCGCGGGAGGAGCGCTGGGCGCATGGATAGGGGCGTCTCTGGGCGTCCGCTCGGGCGGCGAGCAACGCTTTGGTGTCCTGACGGGCTCCCTAAGTTCGAGTTTCGTGGGCTGAGCCGTATTGGTCCTCACATCTTTAGGGTCTAGTAAGAAAAGGGAGCCACTATCAGTAAGCCATCATCCCCGGGTAAGGGACTAAGAAACTCGTTCTTCGTCTTCGTTGTACTGTTTTCAATCTTCATAGCTGGTCGAATCTTTACGATTGTCGATCGCGCCGACAAGCTGAGTGAGTCGCAGCACGCGATCGCGTTCGTATATTCCGTTGCGATTATCGCGGGACTCGCCCTCCTAATCTCTTTGTGGATGATCCTCTACGGCGCGCGCCTAAATCGAAGACAGCGCGAGCTCTCGGAAGTAGAACCCAATAGCCTCGTGCTCAACGTCGACAAGAGGCATGGAACGGGCCTTTGGGAAGCGCTGCTGCAGCTCGGTGCGCCTAGATCGGAAAAGGCATCTATTCTCGCGATTGTCGCTAACGATCGCGGCATAGATGTCTATTCGGGACATCGACCATTGAAGCTACTCGTGCACATTTCATGGCAGAACGTGACGTCAGTAAAAAAAGGAGAGTTCGCATTGGGTGTCCGGTCGATTCCGAGAATCGACATACAGGTAAGCACACCAGAAGGCGACCTCAAGCTTCCGATCGTGCCAAACCAATCGGGATGGGGGATCTTCAACTTTTCGAGCCGCGACCGGATCGTGGAATTGGTTCGGCTGCTGGCTGAGTTGCGGAGCCGACAGATGCAACAGCTATGACGGGGATCTGACCAGTAGAAACCGCTGAGAGAACGAACGCTCGGTGCGTGCTCAGTAGTGTCCTGTGCGCCAGGACGTGGCTCAGGCCGGAGATGTCTCGTAACCGGCGTGTCTCATATCCCATGGGATTCGAGACAGAGGAGACCGCCATGTTCGAGCGTCGAGCATCAGGTGACTTGTCTCGTATCTGGACCTGTCTCGCATCCGTAGGGTTTCGAGACAATGTCTCGATAAATCGGGCTTAGTCTCATTCTGGCTTTGGATACCGGCTACGGCTGCGCTGGCCCGGTGGGATACGAGACGTAGGAGATGGCCTGTTCATGCGACGAGCGGCAGTTGACTTGTCTCGAATGTGGACCTGTCTCGCATTTGTAGGGTATTGAGACGGGATCACCGGACCAACGGAGTGATAGTTTTCGGCCATGGTTACTGCGGTCTACTTCTATGCCGATGCTCACGACACCGCGGAATTGCTTGACTTCTTTCGCTACGGTGACGAGGTGTCGTTGCATCCTTGGCCACTGGTACGGGAGCCGGCACTGAGCTACACACCGGAGGAAGCGGTACGCGATGGGACGGTCATGTTGCGATCGAACCGGTTCAGCGCACCCGTCATTCTTCGTGACGGCGATTCCGCCTTCACCTCTCCTGCTCGCGCTGCAGTGTTCAACCAGATCAATCGAGAGCGTCTGAACCCGAGCGCTGAGAATGGATGGCTGGTCGATTCCAACCTGTCGCCCGTCTTGCTATGGAATCCAGGTCAAAGCACCTCAACAGAGCTGCGCACCAGCTCGATCGGTTCACAGGCGGATTCAATGCGGTCGGTGTCCGCTGACTACGAGCGGTGGGTCAATCGAGTGATGAGTTGGATACGACGCCGGGGCACAGCCGTGTGGGGGCTGGACCGGTCCAACGTGCGCCCGGACCTGGACATTGATCTCGAATTCCTAAACTCGGTCTACGCACTGCCGAGCGCGCTGAGGCGTCTCGAAGAAGGTGCCGCAGGACGCTGAAAGGTCCAGGCGTCCGTCGCTGGCAGGCAATCGACCCAGCTGACAAGAGTGCTGCAACGACAGCAGGCCTCGACGGCGCCATGACATTGCTCGAACGAGACGTCTCGTAACCCATGAGATTCGAGGCCCTGATTACCGGTGGCCTGAGTCAGCTCCGGCGCATGATTAGCGGACAGGAGAGCATTCGGGCTTCATTTTTCGGAGGCGATCGCGATGGAGTCGTTCTGCTTTCTCGCGCCGACGCCGAAGTGATTTCCACCTAGCCGGCTGCGATCTCCGAGAAGGCGGCTACCGGCTCGCCCTCTCCCGCACAGAAGTCGATGACAGCGCCGATGTAGCCCTCCGGGCCGTCGCCCGCCGCGACCGCCGCCGAGACATCCAGAACGCGGGCTGACCCGATGGCGGCATCACCGGCGGAGAACACCGGGCCAGAAGGGATGGACACTTGGTCGCCGTCTTGTTCGAACCCCTCGGGCCAAATGACGAAGTATCTGCCCGACTTGGTGCTTAGGTGGAAACAACCGTTTTCGGCAATCGTGACGGTGCCGGCGAGTTGAACAGTCGATCCTGGGAGAAGCGTCAGTAAATTCACGGTCGGGATGTCCAGGCCAGCCTCGGAGGAGCTGCTAGCGCACGCGGTGCTTGCCAACAGTATTAGGGCAGCGAGGGCGAGAGCCGGCGGACAGCCGTTCCGACAGGTCATGGCCGAAGCCTACACAGCGCTTCGAAGTCGCTTCAGTCGCAATGCTTGCAGAGGACGCCCTGAATCAAGGAGGTTCGCTGGCGGCACCGGTCAAGGTGACTCGTAATCTAAGTGTCTTGTATCCCATGCGTTAAGAGACGCCGGGCGCCTGTCCGGCCTGGCACTACTTGCTTGGTCGAGGGAGCGTGCTTGAGATTCTTAGCCCCTGAGTCGGACTATCCAGCCGACAATTCGACCGTGATGTGTGCGCGGCGTCCGCAGGCTCCGCACGCTGTGCTGCATTGCTCCACCGGTTTCTGGCACCAGTCCGCGTTCCGCTGGCGCTTGCGCTTGCGCCGGACGGTAACGCACCGAGACCTGATCAATCCGAACCACACGACCGGAACGGTACGTCCAATCCGTCCGGTGCCCCCGTGCCCCTGCCTCGGTGTCACGCTGCAGAAGGACTGTTCGACGGCCTGCGAACAAGCGGGACGCCCAGCCTTGATCCATCGGGATGAGAGCCCAGTCGACGTGCCCACCGAGAGCGACGTCAAAGCCGTCATCGCCGACCTGCCATTCGGTCAACCACACATCGGTGTCCTTGGCGCCTCTGCTCGGCGAAATGTCTTCAGCATCAACGGCTTCCAATTCTGCTCTGACGAGTGGTTCGTACGAGGCGCTGAGATGCACGTGACTGCCCGAGTCGCGGGAAGCTTCGTGTGAACCCCGCGCGCCCATCGGAGAAGGCAGCTCGCTGTTTGAACTGGTCATTGAACCAGACTAGGAACCCCTGCGCATAAGCACGAGTCTCAGCAGGAAGCCAATCTTGCAAGGGGCACGCGCTCAGCGCGAGGGTTACCGGTGTCTCACAACCCAGATGCCTCGTATCCCATGGGATATGCGACGGCACCGCACGCCCGGGTAGAGTGCTGAGCTGTGTCGAAGCAGCATGCTTGCCCCTCACATTCGGGTGCTCAATTCGGCCGATAAACACTATTGACCAGCTTTTTATGTGAGTCTAAAGGCGACAGGTTCGCCAGAGACCGATGAAAGGAACTCCTATGACTGCCGGCGCTCTCATGATTGTGCTCATCGCTGGGGGTGGTCTCGGGCTCGCTCTCTTGATTCTGGCGGCCTTCTACCTGCTGTCCTCGCGGCGGCGGCTCAGCGCATCCGCTGCTCGGGATCTTCAAGGCTCCGATCCAGAACTAGCTCGAGCGATGTCGGACGTGCGAGCCGACATTGAGCGGGGCCAGCGAGGGTTCTGAAGTCTCGCCGCGACTGTATGAGCCGATGCCGCTAGGGTGCCTCATAACCTGAGTGCCTCATATCCCATGGGATTTGAGACGTGGGAGATCGACAGCTCGCGCGGCAGGTGAGCTGTCTCACATCTTGACCTGACTCGAATCGGTAGGGATATGAGACAGAACAGTGATTGGCTACGCCAGCTCGGTGATTCCATTTAGATCCCCTGCATCGTCGAGACGCCACGCGCAGCTGATCCACAACCAACTCAAGGGCCCTATGAGTTTGCAGCAACCCACTTGCCCGCGCACGTCGTTAGTCTGGGCGCATGAAGAGCGCAGAGCCGGATCTCACAAAATCGGAAACTGGGACTCAGTGATCCATTCAGATGTTGCCACGCTAATCAACAGCGACGACCCGATGGACCGTGCACAAGCAGTCCTCTGCGAATCGCTATCTCCCGATCAAATCGAACGCCTACTAACCGATCCCGACGCTACCGTGCGGAAAATGGCCGAAGACTTGCATCGCGATATTTCCGCAGAAATGATTCTTCGAGTCATCGAGAAACATCCCCAAGAGATAAAGCACTTCGCCCTTCACTCCAACGCACCAGGGATCGCACTCGGACACAGAGCGTTGAACTGGGTAGGGCAACCGAATCTCGAACGGTATCTCGACTATCGGAACGCAACGAATACCCAACGAGGACGAATGTACGAAATGTGGGCTGCCGCCGGCGGAGGAATGACCACCCTGGCCGAACTTTGGGACAACACATTCGGTGTCTAAGAGGCCCCAATGTCTCGCAACCCTTTCAGTCTCGAAACGTATGGGTCACGAGACGGGAACACCAATTGTCATCGGTCCCGGCACCACGCTAGCGCGCTCTCTTTGCCGATTTTTCGATGGCCAAGCCACAGATGCGTTCAACGAGTGTCGCGTAATCAATCCCGACCGCGGCGGCTGACTGTGGCAAGAGGCTCGTTGCTGTGAGCCCTGGCAGCGTGTTGACCTCGATCAGCCATAGAACACCTTGCGCGTCCAGACGGAAATCCGCGCGGCTGTACCCGTCGAGTTTGAGACATGCATGGGCAACAAGCGCCAATCGTTGGGCTTCGGCGGCGATCTCCTCAGAGACCTGAGCTGGAAACTTCTCGAACGGCGCCGGCCTGGTATTTCTGTTGGTAGGAGAATGCGCTGTCGGGATCGAGCATTACTTCTCCAACTGCCAGGGCGATTCCATCGAGAACCCCGACCGTCAGCTCACGCCCGGCGATGAACTGCTCCAGTAGCACTTCGCCGTATCGCGATGCCGTCTCGAGCGCTGCGTCCAATTCAACCGACGACCGGACGAGCGAGAGGCCGACCGTGGACCCTTGGGAATTCGGCTTGACGATGAGTGGGTAACCTATCGGCTCGGCCTGACCGGGCCGTTTGCTATCCCAGATCGCCCAGCCGGGCGTTTCGATGCCCGCAGATGCGAAAAGCCGCTTCGAAATGTCTTTATCCATGGCAAGACCGCTACCGAGGGATCCACTGCCAGTGAAAGTGACACCGGCCAGCTCCAGCAAGGCCTGGAACTGGCCATTTTCACCAGAGCCTCCGTGTAACGCCAGGAACACCACGTCAGTTCCCGCGACGGCGGAGGCGACGGTCAATTCTGACCTACGAGTTTGGAGCCGGTCTAGGCTGTCGCGGCTTGGAGGCGTGTCGGGGACCGACGCAGTGAGCGCGGCCGGTTCCGATGCGGCGCTAACGGCCCCTAGAGCGGTGTCCACAAGGAGGACGTCATGCCCGCGAGACCTCAACGCCTGCACCACTTGCGTGGCACTAGCGATCGACACGTCTCGTTCTTCACTATCCCCGCAGAACAACACCCCTACGCGCATGGCCTTAGGCTATCGGCTCGACGTGCAGCGATTCCGACACGGTGCTGGGCCCCTCAAATCGCTTGGGCAGCCAGCGTGATGAAGAGGTGCCTCGTAACCTGCGTGTCTCGTATCCCATGGGATACGAGACGCCGGCGATCACCTGTTCACGCGCCGAGCGGCCAGGTGGCTTGTCTCGGATCTGGACCTGTCTCGCATCCGTAGGGATACGAGACAAACATAATGTCGCGTTTGAGGCAGCGAACTGCGAGTCCAAGCCGGGCCCGTTGCACGGGAAGTAGAAAGTTCGCGAGGGCGCCACGCCGTCACTGTGAAGGGACCTTATGGCGCCGCCGCGGTGATCGTCCGCCTACGGGGGCGCCTTGGAGCTACCGCGAATCGACGTCGTAGGTCACCCGAAGAAGACCGTCCCCCTCGCTGCTGTGGTGTCCGCGCAGGGTTAGGGTCACATCGTTGGTGAGGTCACCGAAGAGACGGTGACCTTGCCCGATCAGAACGGGTGCGATCGAGACGGTTATCTCGTCGACGAGCCCGGTAGCGAGGAACGCCTGGATGGTACGACCGCCGTCGATGTAGACACGTGAAGCTCCTCTGGCGTCGAGCATCCTGCTGGCTTCCTCGACCGTGCGTGCGACTTCCACCCGATCGTCCGCCTCGATCGTTGTGCTCAGCACGATGACTCGCTTCTCGTGGAAAGGCCAGGAATCGAAACCCAAGACTGTCTCGTAGGTGGATCGTCCCATGACGAGCGTGTCGATCGTCGGGAAGAACGTCTCCCATGTGAGAGCGGGGTGCGCTGTCACATCCGTGGTGTGCGGTCGAGTGGTGGGGCTGGTGAGCCAGTCGAGGTCACCACTAGGTCTCGCGATGAACCCGTCGAGACTCGTGCCAATAAACACGCATCCAGTCCAGGAGCGGTTGTGAGTCATTTCCAGCCTTCCAAGAGGAGGTCGAGCGTAAGGGTGGGCGTAGTCGGTTCGAGTTCGACGGCTTGGCGGTACAGGCTGCCGTGAAGAGCGTCGAGCAAGGTCAGCGCAGCGCGGTGCGGATCCACGTCTGCACGCAGGGGGAGGTGCTTTAGTAGCGCAGTCAGGTAGCACGCCTGTTTGCTCCAACCGTCTCGTAGCAGCGCGGCGGATGCAGGAGACCAGAGGTCGCGCGTCAGGGCACCCAGGCCGGAAATGGCCGCCGCTGTCGACGGTGCAGCGAAGTTCTCGTCCAGGTAGGCGCGCAGCTCGGCCAGTTCATTGCCCAGGGCGGTGGGCGCATCGGGGATGTGCTCGATCCACCGCCGCGTCAGCGCGAGCAGCAGCTCTTGCTTAGAGCCGAACCGCTTGATCAGACCTGCCGGGCTCATGCCGGCCGCCGGCGCTACGTCTTGGAGAGCCCACGGCGTCATGGCAGGCCGCTCTGTCAGGGCCGCATCGATGGCATCCAGCAACTGCTCGTCTGATCGATTCTGCGGTCTCACCATGAAATTAGTAAACCACAATTCACTAACTCATGCAGACCTTTTGTCCTGCGCTTCGGGGTCGTTTAGGGCACTTAGCGGCTGCATAACGGGCACCCGCGTGATGCCCAAGAGCGGCCACCGCGTCTCGCAACCTCTCTGCCTCGAAACTCATGGGATATGAGACGTCAAAAATCGCTTGCTCACGCGACAAGCGGCAGCTGACTTGTCTCGTATCTGGACCTGTCTCGCATAGGTGGGGTTACGAGACACCCGCTATGCCCGTGAGTCATTTTGACCGATTGACGGCGGCAAACCAGGCGGATAGTGGTCGAGCCGTGATGAGTATCAGGATGCCGAACAGCGTCTGACAGAGTACGCCAAAGAGTGAAAGGCCTCCGATCGTGGCGTAAACCGTGGCATTCACGCCAACGTCGACGACGATGACGACAACACCGAGGACGACGCCAACCTGTTTCTGGAGCAGTATGAGAACGACGACAAGCGGATCTAAAACCGTCAGCAAGATCCAGAACAGGCGAAGAGGATCGGGGAAGGACGAATAGGCGTTTGTGCCACCCAGCAAGAGATCGACGGTGTGCGTGCTGGTGCCAATCAGGTAGCCAGCGATCCAGAGCGCCTGAAAAATGCGGGCCGAACCACTACATCGGGAAGATTCAGTGTCGTTCACCCGCGTCTGCTCCTCACGACGATGCCTCCACGCGCGCTCATGTCCTCAACCTACTTGCTCCATTGCGCCAGGATCGCTCGGATTTTGCCTAGGCTGCGGGGTCCAATGCGCCCAGGTCTGGTCAGAGTCTTCATGCGTCATCGGATGGCTCCTTGAGAGCCCGACGTCGCCTAACCTCCGTGTATCGAAACACATGGGATATGCGGCACCAGAAACCGTCTGAATCGTCGCTGATTGGCTCGGCAGCCAGAATCGTTCGTCCTCGGGTTGCTTATGTCGCGCAGTACGATTCCCCCGTGAAGAGAACACTCGTTGGCATACGAACCTCCGCAGCATCGCTCTTCATTGCGTGGCTGATACACGATGTGGAGGAAGCGTTCACGTTCCCGGCTACATCAAGGATCATCGCCGCGCGGTTGGGATCCTCCCGCATTCTGGTAACTCCGGCCCAGTCCGCGATCGCCATTGCTCTAATGGGCTTGCTCGTCGGAGGGGCGTGCGCTCGGGGTATACAGACCAACGGCAAGTCACGACTGTATCGCGCTGTCACAGCGGGCTTAGAAGCGCATGTGGCCACCCACGTCCTGGCCTCCGTTGTTCTCAAGCGATACACCGCCGGACTGGTTACCGCACCATTCGTAATGCTGCCCGGGGCCCGGATCTCCCGCGCCTCCCTCAGGCGCAGTGCCACGCCTCTCACCGCGGGCGACACCGCGCGAGGAGCTGCCCTGATGTTGAGCGCAGCTCTTGCATCTCATTTCGTCGCCAGACTTGCATGCCCCGGGTCCCGACCTTCATCGTGACTGTCACGGGGCCACCACCCAGCAGCGTTTGTCTCGTAACCTGAGCGCCTCGTAACCCATGCGATACGAGACGCAGAGATCAGTCCTGGCGGCACGGCGAGCACCGGGCCAGACGTCTCGGATCCCAATGGATGCGGCACATCCGAAAGACGTCCAGAAATATGAGACCCAGGTTTCTGCGGCACCTCTAGGCTCGCGATCATGGACGATCTTCTGAAGCACCAGGTGGCCTGCGGATTACTCACGCGGGCGGGCCGCGTGTTGCTGGTCCACAGATCGTCATCAAAGCGTTGGTACCCCGACGTCTGGGACTTCCCCGGCGGACATCTTGAGCCGGGCGAGAGCAGCAGCGAAGCGCTAGTGCGGGAGCTGCGGGAAGAGTTGAATATTGAGATTGCTCCACCGGTCGGACCGGCTCTCCATGCAATCCAGACGCTGGACGCACGCATAGATATTTGGAAAGTCGTCGACTGGGAAGGTGCCGTCATCAACGCCGCCCCGGACGAACATGACACGTTCGGGTGGTTCACGCCGGAGGAAGCAGAATCCCTGGATTTGGCTGACGCGGACTACCCAGCACTGATTGAGCTCGCGCTGACCTAACACCACGGGTGCTCGGCGTCGAAACCGGTGCTCGTACCTCGAGCGTGCCGAATTGATCAACGGTTGTTCACTGATGCCGACGAGCCTCAGGTGTCTCGTAACCTAGGTGTTCCATTTCCCATGGGTTACGAGACGTCAAAGCTCGCCTGCTCACGCAACAAGCGGCAGCTGACTTGTCTCGCATCTGGACCTGTCTCGCATCGGTAGGGTTTCGAGACAGGACGAAGGCTGCGCTTAGTGCGTGGCATCGAAACCCCGATGTGGCCAGGCCAGCTTAGGGCTGTGGCGTCAGGCTCGTGTCTGGAAGGCAAGGGTGACGTACGGAGGTAGTCGCGCGCCACCACCGCAGTCACTATCCGATCGCCGATATCGGCCCCAACCGAGTAAACGTTTGGATCGGAGTCGATGGGCAGGAGCGCGCCACACCCGATCTAGGCGGTCGCTCGTCCTGTTCGAATCACCGAACTCGCGTCAAGCCGCTCAGAAGAGGGTGCTGATGAGGGAGGTGTTCGTGAAGTCGAAGATGATCCTGAAGGGTGTGTCGACCGTGATGGATTTCCTAAGTCCGGGGTCGCTCCTGAATTGGGCGTCATCTGACTGGAAGCTCACCTTGATCGCACCTGGTGCCATCGAGGAGTCCTGAGAGATTTGTACCTGGCGGTCGGAAGTGACGTACTTCCGAGTCTGCTCGCCAACGCTGGTGGCCGCTTGCTGATACTCCGCTGCGTTGAAGCCCACGGACTCGATGACGACGTAGGGCAGGTCGGTGCCCTTGAGGAGTGCGACTGCTCCAGCCGGCGCCGTTCCAGCGAAGCCCACGTGCATGGCGCTGGAGTCATCGAAGAAGGCGTAGGCGAACTCGTTGGGGAACTGCTCTTCGATGAGCGCCGTGGCGTCGCCGAGCGGCGTTTGATTTAGGGCAGCGAACTCATTCATGGCTGTAGTTGCCGCGTCGGACGGGGGAGCGTGTTCTTCCACGATGGGGAGTCGACTCGGCTCGACACTGGCCACTCCGGCCGACCCAGCGCCCGTGGTGGAAGCCGCTGCGCAACCGGACAGCGCTAGTGCTGACAGACTCACGCCGATGAGGCAGGAGATGATCTTGTTCATGCCGAGTACCCCTTTGAATTTAGCGTCCGACGTGCCCTTTCGTCGAGCAGGACCGTCGCTGTGCTTCGGAGCGTACTGCCCTGGCTCAGGGAATAGCCGACTGGTTTGCTGAGTAAGCCCTGAGGAAAAACCGTGAGTACCTGAGCCTCAAGCGCCACAAGTGGGCACACTAAAAACCCCGGTCACATGGCCGGGGGCTTTTTGGTTCTGGCGGGAGCGCTGCGCTATGAGCTCACGGTGTCGGCGTTTGCCCTTGGACATCGGCACCTTTCTGATAGGCAGCCCGGCGCTGCACGACTGACACTGATGGCGCGCGCCGCGGATCATTCATAAGTGATCGTTCGAAATCAGCAATTAGTCACCTAAACGGCACTCCAGCCGGATCTGTCTCGCAACCTACCTGTCTTGAAACCCATGGGATGCAAGACGCTGACGCCGCTCTGGACCGGCGCACGCAATCAGTTCGATGCGCTAAAAACGCTGCCAGAGCGCAAAAGTCACAGGTGTGTGGATCCACTCGAGGAACGTCTGCTGGACGATCCCTATCGGTCAACCGCGGTGGCCGGCTTTCCTGGCCCGAGTACGTTCTTATCGACCTGAACCGAGAACGGTGACCCGACATCTGCCTCTTCGATCAACCTGGTCGACTCTTGGATCAACCGGGCCGCATCCGAGCTGCCCTCATCGGCAATTCGGGTGACACCAAGCACGCCGACACCAAAGTCTGGTCGCGCACCGATCATGGGGAATGGAACATTCGTGGGCCACGTCGCTTGCAGGTCAGCGACAAGCTGTTCGGCTGTTGCATTGTATTCAGCATCGGTGAACCCGGAGTCCTCGAGGATCTGCGCTGGCTGCCCCGTCGACTTGACCGCAGCTAGAACCGCGGGTACCGCTTCATTAGTGAAACCGATGACGGGTTTAAGTTCGCTGTCGAAGTAGAAGAAGGCGTAGTCGTTCGGAAACGACTCCAAGACCGGACCCACAGCCGACGAGAATTCTTCGTTCGGTACGGCTGCACTTTTGACTTCGGCGGGCGTGAGCGAGTTGGCAGGCGAGGCTGCGGTGGGCTCAATGCCCTCAGCGGAAGCTGCCGCGCACCCGGACAATGCCAGAGCCGTCAGTCCAAGACCGATAAAACAGGACGCGATCTCTATCACTTCTTCACCCCTTTGTGGTGATGTGGGCATGCGCCGCGCCGACGTGGCGAGTGGCATCGCCTCGATCTGCCGCACTCTGATCATTGGGTTGCTTCTTTAACCTAGAAATGTCCGCAGCGCATCAATGGGTGTCAATCCGACTTGATCTGGGTGTCCCGCGTGGGTCATTACCGCGTGTATTGGGCAACGGAACGGCCAACTGGGCTTCCGATCAGAAGCATGGACGCTGCCGGCAGAGAGGCTACGGATGGATCAATGCGGCAGGATCGAAAGAGCCCACCAAGGTGACACCATCCGCAAGATAAATCGGCACAAGAGTGGTGGATGCTTCGGAATCGGCGCTGGCGGATCCCGACAGGTGGGACTCCGCAAGCGGGTTGGCCGCTTCGAGGGCGTCCCGATGTGCGTAGCCGACCTCACCATCCACAATAAGAATCGGCACAAGGTCGATTGCAGAGGCGCTGAAGCCGCTCAAGGCCTCCGCGGATGCGGGGCTATCGGATTGGACTGCGTTCTGAGCATCCGCGCTCATGGAGAGCTGGTCGTAGGCCTCCACGGCGCCGGCACCGATGCCGCCGGCGAACAGAAGAGCCGCCGTGGCAGCGAGCGAGAACGCTGTGCGCGAAAGTCGGGCCCTGCGAGGCCTGGCTGTTGCCGCCACCTGGCCGGTGAGAAGGCGTCGGATCTCATCGCTACGGCGCGGGTCAAACTCTGAAGGTCGATCAAGTCGACCTGTTCGGTCCTGGCTCATGACAGACTCCACTGTTCTCTCGCGTCGGGTGCAGACTGCATCATCAACTCGGCCATTCTCTTCTTTGCTCGGTACAACCGAGATTTCACCGTGCCGATGGGGATGCGCAGAGCCAGGGCTGCCTCTGCGGTGGTCAGGTCCTCCAGCACGCAGAGCGTAAGGATGTTCTGATCCCGCGCACTGAGCTGATTGAAGACCTCGCGCACGCCCGGCGCATTGCGGGCGCGGTCCATTTCGAGCGACAGGTCGTCGGACGGGTCTGGGCTCGCCGCTTCTGGCGAGAGTTTCGCCAGGGCCAGGCGGTAGCGCCTCGCCGAACGGGCCTGGTTGCGGCAGACGTTGTTTGTGGTCACCAACAACCAGCCGATAACCGAGCCATTAACCACGCGTACCCTACGTCGATGGCGCCACAACTCGAGGAACACGATTGCCGTGGCATCCTCAGCATCGTGGCGTGACGCGAGCGAGCGCAGGGCGTGGCCGAACACTCGGTCGCGGTGTTCATCAAACAGCTCCCCGAACGCCCCCGCATCCCCGTCGACGGCGCGAGCCCAGACCTCGTACTCGTTAATCCCCCGGGCTGCCGTCATACCTAATAATGTCCGCACGCCGAACGTGGTTCCATCGCGGAAAGACCACGGCATGGCGAGGCGCAGACCCGTCGACGCGTGCGCTTGCCTTCAATGCGTCTGGCGGAGAGGGCCTCGCACTGAGTGTGTCTCGAAACCTATGTGTCTTTTATCGCATGGGATACAAGACATGGGCGCGACAATTCCCTTGTTGCGCCCAGCACGTGCTCGCGGGCTACGTCTATGCCCGTGAGTCATTTTGATCGATTGACGGCGGCAAACCAGGCGGATAGTGGTCGAGCCGTGATGAGTATCAGGATGCCGAACAGCGTCTGACAGAGTACGCCAAAGAGTGAAAGGCCTCCGATCGTGGCGTAAACCGTGGCATTCACGCCAACGTCGACGACGATGACGACAACACCGAGGACGACGCCAACCTGTTTCTGGAGCAATATGAGAACGACGACAAGCGGATCTAAAACCGTCAGCAAGATCCAGAACAGGCGAAGAGGATCGGGGAAGGACGAATAGGCGTTTGTGCCACCCAGCAGGAGATCGACGGTGTGCGTGCTGGTGCCAATCAGGTAGCCCACAATCCAGAGCGCCTGAAAAATGCGGGCCGAACCAGTACATCGGGAAGATTCAGTGTCGTTCACCCGCGCCTGCTCCTCACGACGACGCCACCACGCGCGCTCATGTCCTCAACCTACCTGCTCCATTGCGCCAGGATCGCTCGGATTTTGCCTAGGCTGCAGGGTCGAATGCGCCCAGGTCTGGTCCGGGTCTTTATGGGTCATCGGAGGGCTCCTTGAGAGCCCGACGTCGCCTAGCCCCCGTGTATCGAAACCCATGGGAAATGAGTCACGGATATCGCCCTGGTGGGGGTCACCTTGCCCCGCTACTCCGTTCCTTTATGCGGTACCATCAATACTCACGAGTCAGCCAGGACCGTCCTGCCGTCTTCAGGTATCAGCTCTTGTCGTCGATTGTGGAGGCAAAAATGGGTGCCTCACCTCCGCACTGGTCAGTAGCATTCTCAGGGAGTTTTAGGCCCTCGAGCCCACCGCCACCACCCACCGATATTTGGTCGCCAACAACGAACTCGTTGCCGTTGAGTCTGAGAGTCGTTCCGTCCCAGCTCGTTCCGTCACGGGGAAACACGAACGGCGCACCACCGACGAGAAGACATCCGTCCTCGAATGAAACCTCTCCCGCGTACGCGGCCCCCAGCGCGATGAAATTGTCGCCTACTCTCGTGACCTCGTACGTCAAGAGACCGTCGACGAAAGCAATAGTGGAGCCAGATTCCTCGCCGGCCACGGGCGAGGACGCTGGCGCCCCGGTGCTGATGGCCCCTCCAGCGCAACCAGACAGGGCAAGCGCGACCACTATCACTGCGATGCTTCTGTATTTGTGCTTCATCAACTGCCCCTCAAGACTGGTGCTCTTCGGTGTGAGATCAAGGAATCTTCATCCCCGCTCCTTGGCCGCAGCCTATTGCCCGGTTGATCCTTGCGCTCCTTCGGAGCCCTAATAAATAGTGTCCGTTACGCGCTGTCCTGTTCCCAACAGCCCCGAACCGGGACGCACTCCTGAGTGCCTTGACGCCCCACAGCGTTGCGTGCGGCGATTCGAGCGCACTGCGGGCACGTGTCTCGAAGCAAGACCGCCTCATAACCCATGGGAAACGAGACGTTGGAGATCATCCGTTCAGGCGACGAGCGGCAGGCGACTTGTCTCGCATCTGGACTTGTCTCGTATCGGTAGGGTTTCGAGACACCGAAGCCTTCGCTGATGGAGCCTGCTGGAGTGGCGCGGAAGCTCAGGTCTGCGCGGCGGGCCGGTCCTCAGCTTCTATGGTCGAATCGTGAACTATTTATCGGTGAATGAGCAATACCTAGTGTGAGCACAGACAACGAGGTGATCGAGAGATCGATCGGCAGCCCGGAAGAATTCGCGGCGCTGTACGACCGGCATGCGGGGACGATCCACCGATACGCGGCTCGCCGGATCGGCGCGGAGGTCGCGGACGATATCTTGTCCGAAACCTTCCTGGTCGCCTTCGACAAGCGGCGAGGGTTCGACGCATCTGCGACCAGCGCTCTTCCGTGGCTGCTGGGCATCGCCACAACGCTGCTGAAGCAGCATGCCCGGCGGGAGGCAGTCGCGTGGAGAGGCATGGTCGCAGGAATCGCGGCTGACGTTGTGCCTGACGCGATCGAGCTTGCTGGCGCACGGATGGACGCGGCGCGATCCGCTAAACGGATCGAAAGTGCGCTGCGGCGGTTGTCGGTGGGTGACCGAGACACTTTGCTGCTCTACGCCTGGGGAGATCTCGACTACCAAGGCGTCGCGGATGCCTTAGAAATTCCTCTCGGCACCGTGCGTTCCCGGCTCAACCGGGCGCGTCGACTGCTTCGCTCCGCTCTCGACATTGCTACCGATAAGGAGACCTTTCATGGACGAACTGACACTGCTCCGCAGCGCTCGTACTAACCCACCCAAGCCGAGTCGGCAAGCACTCGACTCCGGTCGCGCGGCATTGCTGGCGCACATTGAGGAATCCCGCCGTCCGGCATCCCGCCCGTCCGTCGCCAGGCGCATGCCCGTTCTGCGCCGAGTTGGATATTCGGCTGCCTGCACGGCTGTGGCGGCCACGCTCGTGACTGGCCTGATCATGAGCGACATGATCGGGCTCGCCGGCTGGCGCGGCGGCGCCGATCCCGCCGCGGCTGCCGTGCTCAACGAAGCGTCGGCGCTGACTATCGCCACAGCAGACCCTGTGCTCAAGCCAGGTCAGTATCTCCGGGTGGACACGAGCGCGGTCTACAACGGACTGGGCCCCGCCGGCAAGAACGGCCGCGAAATTTTCTTCCTCACGATCACCGAGGACCAGCTCTATATCCCGGCCAATCTCAATGACGATTGGGTCTGGATGCGGGGTATGAGGAAGCCGTATCAAGCCTTCGGGCCTGAGTCCGAGGCCGCGATGCAGTCGGAGTGGGAGCAGAGTTTGGCAAAACGCGGCAGCCCTGACTACCAGGAAAACGTGCGAGCCGCGGGCGGCGCCTTCTATGGCAGCCCCAGCTCTGACGTCGAGATGCTGGCGGCTCTGCCCCGCGACCCATACCAGCTCCTCAACAACATCTACCGCATTACGTTGGGCCAGGGCCCCTCACCTGACGGTGAAGCGCTCGTCTGGATTTCAGACACCCTCCGCGGTGGCGGAATTCCAGCAGACCTCCGCGGAGCACTTTACGAAGCCGCAGCCATGATCCCCGGCGTCATGATCACTGAGGGAGTCGCGACGCTCAACGGACGCACAGGAATTGCCATTGGTCGGCAGGAATCGGGTCAGAAGACCAGACTCGACATGATCATCGATCCCGAAACCGGGGAAATGATCGGGGAACGAACGACCGTCGTGGCGCTCGGCGGCGATTATCCGCTCCCAGTGGGAGCGATAGTGGGATGGACGGCTGTGACCACCACAGTGGTGGACGAAGCCCCCGCGGGTGGCAACGTTTACGGACACATGGGCCTGCCGGGATGATCTCCCGCAATCAGTCCTCAACGCCCGACCCAGCCGGTGTCAACCTCCGGCTGGGCTCCTCCGTCGATCTAACCGCCCTGGTCAAACGAAAGCTGGCGGAGTCTTCTTCCGACGAGCAGACCACGATTGCGCCCCTGAAGAACTAGAGCGCACGTGTGCAGCGGCTTGGAGCGATGCGTCTCGAAACCCAAGTGCTTCAAAACCCATGCGTTATGACGCTCTCGCGGCGCGTCAACGGTGCCATGGAGAGCTGAGCGCGTCGCGCCCATTGATTCAATCGCCCGCCAGAGGGACGAGGGTGCCTCCCGGCAACGCGTCACGAATTGATCCCTCCTTCCATGTTCCTGTGAGCGGCCAGAACACGGCGGAGGCTTCGTGAACCTGCACCGCCAGGCTTTGGCTGGTGGTCGGAATGTATAGCGGGACCTGGTCGGCTGCTGCGTACTCAGGGTTTGTATTCACCATCCCCCCGCTGGCGGGCCAACCCCGTTCCAGGTAGGCAGCTATTTCGCTGCCTAGAGGGATGCGCTGGAGGTATTCGTCGACCGATAGTCCGCCAGTGCTGGTGGCGAAAGACGGGATGACTATACGCAAAAAACCGTCCGGTCCCGGCTCCGCAGTGCCTTGTATCGTCTGGTCTGTGGAGAGGACGAGTGTGAACGTCTTCACCACGCCATAGGGCTGTGGCACCTCGGCAGGAGCCTGCGTCTCCTCTACTCCAATGACCGTTCCCAAAACCACGAGCTGTGCGCCGGCGGCAAGCTCTGCTGGGTCGCTAGCGACGGTCTCGTCGCCGGAAGCGTCCGGCGGGTTGACTGCGACAGGGCCGGCCGTTGCCAGGGGCGTGTCGCTCTCTTGACCATTGAGGTTCCCGAGTGCGAGGCTGCCGATGATCACGATTCCAACTGTCACCAGGGTTGCGGGGAGCCACTTGGACGAGGTCTTTTGGGGGGCGCCGGTGAGCGCATCAGTTTCAACTTGTGAGATAAGCAGGGTGCGAAATGCCTCTTGTCGAGCTTGAGACGAGGAGTGGTTGGTCATGATGTCCTTTCCGCGGTTGCTGGGACCGGTCCGGTTAGAAATTCTTGAGCCAACCTTCTCTTTGCTCGGGAGAGCCGGGATTCGACTGTGCCGTCCGGGACGTTGAGCACGATCGCCGCTTCGCTTACTTCGAATCCCTCGAGCACACAGAGAGTGATGACTTGACGTGCAGCAACGGGTAGCCGGGACAGAGCCAGTTCGATGTCGCTGAGCTCGTCCACAGCAGCAGGGGCGTCTTGGATGGGTGGTAGCCGGCGGAGGAGTGCTTCATGGCGGCGGGCGCTACGAGACAGATTTTTCGCGGAATAGTTTGCGACGACGAGCAGCCAGGGCAAGAGCGATCCGTTAACGAAACGAACAGAATCTCGTTTCCGCCAGACTTCCAGAAACGCAAGAGAAACAACGTCCTCTGCGTCAACAAAATTCATCACCAGACGCCGGCTGTGACGTAGTACGCGATCGTGATGTCGGTCATACACGCGGCCAAACGCCTCGCCGCGTCCGGCGAGAGCTAGGTCCCACTCAACTGAATCACTGGTGCTCATACTTAGAAGTGTCCGGCACCACCGGATTTGGTTCCAACCAAATCCGACGCCAACGCTAAAAGGTCAGAAGCGCTAAGTGCCTCGAAACCCAAGTGTTTCAAAATGCATGGGTTACGAGACGTCAAAGCTCGCCTGCTCACGCAACAAGCGGCAGCTGACTTGTCTCGCATCTGGACCTGTCTCGCATCGGTACGGTTATAAGACAGCAGGATGCCGTGCCCGACGTCGTGCGTCCGATTTCCAAGATGCCGCCGTGGCTGGCATTTTGAGATGCTTGACAATCTCCCATCGAGGTACTGCTAGGTTCAGCCCCATGCGCAGCGTAGGTGGTGGCACTAAGACGTTTAGGCGTTGGGGAGCCGCGTCGCTGTTGGTGCCGACGTTTTTCCTTCCGGGTTGTGTCGATCCGACCGGTATTGAATCCCCTACCGTCACCGACAGCGGTGCAACAACGGGCAGCGGTCCGCGGATCATCACTGGCAGGATCCCTGGAGAGTACGAGCATCGGGACATCGCTGGTACGGTCGCAACAGCTGATGGTTGCGTTGCATTAGAACTATCAGGGGGTGTGGTGTACCCCATAATCTGGCCGCTCGGATTCCAGCTGCTGCCCGACCAGACTTCTGTCGGTGATGCGAATGGAACTGTCTATATTGGCGAGAAACTGACCGGAAGCAGGGGGTACCTCGTTGCTCGTGAGGAGTTCGAAAAGTTCTCGGACCCGGCACAGCTCACGGGTTTCGATGAGTGCAGCCCAGATGCCGAAACCTTCCTTGTTCTTGTGAATGTAAAGGACTTCGATACCCCTGAGTAGCAGCACTATGGCGCTGGCCAATCGGACAGACACGGGAGCTTCTCCCGTCACGCTGCGGCACTCTCGCAACAACACTGCCTCGAAACGTATGGGTTACGAGACGTCAAAGCTCGCCTGCTCACGCAACAAGCGGCAGCTGACTTGTCTCGCATCTGGACCTGTCTCGCATCGGTAGGGTTCCGAGACAGAATCACCGTCGTGTTTGCTCTACGACCGCTTCCGCAGGCTCCACACACTGTGCATGGGAATCGACATGCCCCGCGCTAGCGAACCTGAGCTGATTTGGAATCCGGTGCAACGCGATTCGTGCGCCATCCTGGTGAACCTGCCTGTGTGCGACGGGCCAGCGGTCGGTTCACCAGAGGTCGAGCATCCGTATTCGGTGTTCTGTTTGGTGCATCTTGCTTCCGGGGATCCATTTGACTCGTGGCTTCGCGATGAACGGTCGCAGTGGGCCGCGCTGGAGCGCAACGCAGAGATTCAGATCGAGCCAACCCAGGGATTGTCCAAGCGAGACATGTTTGAGCAGAAACCACGGCGACCCGAGCACCCAAACGGTGAATCCGAGCGGGATAAGTATCCAGAGCAGAAGTGCTCGAGAAAACAGCATGAGGAGCGCGGGTAGGGGTTCTAGTGGTTGCAGGCCTGTGTGAAGTGCGTGTTCGGTTCGCCAATCCGGTCGGAACTGATTCCCTCGCCGTGATGTCACCATGAAGAGATCGTATTGGTCCAGAGGCGGCATCGCGGCGCGGTCTTCGCAGACTTTGCCGTCTCGGCAAAGAGGGCCTCAAACGATCCTTCCGGCGGGTACGACCTTGTCGCGATGAAAAGTCTCGTAACCGAAGTGCCTCACACGCCATGGCATACGGGACCGGGGTCACCCCTGGGGCCAACCAGGTGGCCCCGTGAGTCGCCTCCTATCCCAAGGGATAGGAGGCGATCGCCCCTACAAGCAGTGCCGTAGATTGACCAGTGAGCAGAGAGGCGCGGTGAGACTCATGTGCCCAAGATCGGTGGGGATCTGTTGAGCGAGAAGGATCGGCTCCCGCGGCCTACGCGCATAAATTGGCTAGTGTATTTGAGCTTCGTCGGGATCAGTGCAGCGGTGGTCCTCCCCGGCCTGTCAGCACGATTTATCGGAAAGACACCCGCCCAGCTCTGGGCCACACTTCCCGCATCTCTAATTTTCGCATTGAGTGCGTTCCTCGCTGTGGGCTTGTATTTCTGGTATTTGTATCGCCCCGCCCGTATGCTCGCCAGGGCGCTTCGCAAAGCGGGGTACGAGCCAGTGGTGACCTCATCGTCGCCCGAATTGGTAATGGCAGTCCAATCTCTCAAAGGCATCAGGCTCGCGTCGGGCTGGTCACGATCCGGCGCATTCCTTGTGTTCGTGGACATTGGGCCTAAGTTCGAACTCTGGCGGTGGCGGCATGGCCGAGTAGAGTGCGTCGTCCGTATCTCGTGGTCATGTGCCACCTCCTGGGAGTTCGGGAGCGTGACCTTCGCCTACCTAACCGATCGAGCGATAATCCTCTGGGTTCGGGTAAACGGTCGCGATTTCGCGCTGCCAATATGCCCGCAAACATCCGGCCTGATCGCCACCGGAGCGGCCAAAGACGCACAGTTCGCGGCTGCTCTTGGCCTCATCGAGTCCCGCGTCCCGCCATCGAGCTCGGTGGTTGAAAAGTATATGGATTAGCTCTTTCAGGAACGCACACGGTCTGACCAGCCACCGCGCCGTAACGCCGTCGACCGCGAGCCTTGGTGGCAACGCCCGTTCAGATCACGATGTCTCGTAACTCACGTGTCTCGTATCCCATAAGTTTCGAGACATCAGGGACGATGTCGGCGCTCGACTAGCGCACGTGGCGACGTATCGTTGTGCGTCGCTTGGCAACGTTTGGAGACGCCTGCACTGCGGTGTCTCTCTAGCGGTCTGGTGACCTGCGGAATTAGCTCCCGTCTCGAAAATCTGCCGGCACATTGGTGCTGTAGGTGATGTTCTTGAACTCGGTGACGCACTGGTCTCCCATGGGGGCCTGCGCGAGAAAGCCCACATGCACAGGGCCCTCGTAGGCGAGGCGGAAGACGCGCACGAAAACCCACTTGTGACCGTCGGCGGAAGAGTGGAAGGCCCAACCCGACCCGGAGCGAACAACGCGGAGGTAGACCGAGTCCGCGGAGACAACTGCTGAGTTGCAGTCATCCGAGTATTCGTTTGTCACCACGGACACGACCATTGCTTGGCCCTGGGGTGAGTATTCGAAGCACAGCTTTGCCCAATGGTCGCTGTCGCCCCAGATCGCCAGGACTGCAGCGTCGAAAGTTGTTCGTTCGGTCAGGACCCGAGCGCGAACTGAGAAGGAAAAGTCTCCCGGTGGGACGAATCCGAGCAAGGACGCTGCGTGTTGTTGGGGTCCACCGAAGGCGTCGTTGGTCCAGTCAGCGCCTGCGGCAGCGGTGACGACGAGGACACCGGTTGTTGGCGTTTCGGCAACTCCCTGGCCGTTGACCCATGCGAGCGGAGGAACCCCCGGCACAGCTACCTTCATCGAATTCCTTCTCCCCATCATGGGCGCCGTACACAGCGCCGTCGATAGCGTAAAGGAAATCCAATACTCGTCGGCGGACTTTAGGAGCTGTTATCGATAACGGGTTTCTCGAGGGTCGGCACCGGAGGAACCGGTCGAGGCACGGCCAACGACGTGGACACGCAGGTAATGTGATGGGTCGGGCTCAGGACTGCCCTGAATCGCCGAGATTAAGGTTTGCGCAGCGAGTTGCCCTTCCGCGGCCAGGCCGTGTCGGATGGAACTCAGCTGCGGATCGAAGTGCCGGGCTTCGGGCAAATCATCCACTCCCAGCACAGCAAGCTGGCTGGGCACACCGATCGAGCGGCCGCGTAGGCCGTGCATCAAACCGATCGCCATCGCGTCATTGGCGACGAAGACTGCGCTGTACGCGTCCGGGCGGATGGTGCGAGCAAGATCAAATCCGGATGCGGACGTCCAGTCGCCGGCTTGGCCGATCTCGACAACCATGCCCAGTGCACTGGCTCGCGCGACAAACGCGTCCTGTCGATGCCCAGCGGAGAGAGCCCCGGGTGGTCCCGGCAGATGCAGCACTCGTTGATGGCCAAGCTCACACAGGTGCTCGGCCGCGACGCGCCCTATTAATTCCTCCGCTCCCGGCTGACTCGGCGTACCCCGGTCGAGAAACCGATCGATAACTGTCTCATATCCTCATTGCCTCATATCGCATGGGTTGCGAGACGTCCTAGAGCGTTGACGAGGGCTAGTTGACGAATTTGTGCGCGCTCGCTCGAATGCACATCAGCCCACACGAGGCAGCGGCGACGAAGACGAGTATGCCCGCAGCCCCACCGCCGTCCAGAACGATCGTTGGACCGAGGTAGACGAGCAGTCCGAGCCCTGCCAATGCCGCTCCCACACCGGCGATGCCTCCCTGTACTAAGCGGGACGACTTCAGGTGATGGTCCGCAATGGCCAGCGCGACAGCGGCACCAACGACGGCGACCGAACTCAACAACAAGCCACCGACTACGGCGAGATACAGTTCCAGACCAATGAAAGGAGCTGCCAGGCCGGGGTTGGCATTGGCGTTGATGACATGACCGACAACAGCCCAGACCACGCTTGAGACGAGACCGAAGCAAACGCCGAGCACCATCGTCAATAGCACTGCCCCGGGATCGCACCTAGTTGTCTGTCGCTGACTTATGGTCTCCATGGGAGTCAGCCTCCCACAGCAGTAGTCGCCCCCTCGGCGCAATGCACCCGCGTTGAGACCGCATTTGGCAATCATGAATGCCCACGAATGAGCGCGGTCTGAGGGTCGCGTAACCTAAGTGCGTCATATCCCATGGGTTACGAGACGTCGAAGTTCGCCTGCTCACGCGACGAGCGGCAGGTGCCTTGTCTCATATCTGGACCTGTCCTGCTTCCGTAGGGTTTCGAGACAAGAGAACTTGTTATGCGGCTGTCCCGCGGCCTGGGGAAATGCGGAGGCATTCCTGTACCCGTGAATGTAGAAGACTTCGACATCCCTGTAGCGCGCCGTCGCTCACGAAATCGGTTTAGAACGCGAGTCTTCTTCGCAGCGCGCTGTTGAAATGAAGCGGAGGTTGGTCGTTAGGTCGCGCGGGAGGATCGCTGGGCGCATGAAAAGGGGCGTCTCGGGCGACCGCTTGGGCGGCGAGCAGTGCGAACGCTATGGTTTCCTGGCGGGCTCCCTAAGTTCGAGTTTCGTGGGCTAAGCCGCACTGGCCCTCCATCCTCACGGTCTAGTAAGAAAGGGGAGCCACAATCAGTAAGCCATCGTCCCCGGGTAAAGGACTAAGAAACTCGTTCTTCGTCTTCGTCGTACTGTTTTCAATCTTCATAGCTGGCCGAATTCTTACGATTGTCGATCGCGCCGACAAGCTAGATGAGTCGCAGAACGCGATTGCGTTCGTCTATTCCGTTGCGATTATCGCGGGACTCGCCCTCTTGATCTTTTTGGGGATGATCCTCTACGGCAAACGCCTTAATCGAAGAGTGCGCGAGCTCTCGGAAGTACAACCCAACAGTCTCGTGCTCAACGTCGACAAGAGGCATGGAACAGGCCTTTGGGAAGCGCTGCTGCAGCTCGGTGCGCCTAGATCGGAAAAGGCATCTATTCTCGCGATTGTCGCTAACGATCGCGGCTTAGAAGTCTATTCGGGACATCGACCATTGAAGCTGCTCGTGCAGATTCCGTGGCAAAACGTGACGTCAGTAGAAAAAGGAGAGTTCGCATTGGGTGTCCGGTCGATTCCGAGAATCGATATACAGGTAAGCACACCAGAAGGCGACCTCCAGCTTCCGATCGTGCCAAACCAATCAGGATGGGGGATCTTCAACTTTTCGAGCCGCGACCGGATCGTGGAATTGGTTCGACTGGTGGCTGAGTTGCGGAGCCGACAGACGCAACAGACGTAGCGAAAGCGACAGCTGCTCTGCATTGTCTTGGCCCTTGCTGGCTGCACGCGACTCCCGAACCTGGATGATGGCGCTGTGACCTACGATGCGAGTTCGGGCGCGGGGAACGCGGCTGCGCTATCGGGCGTCCTGGACTTCGATAATAGATGTGTTCGGCTCGAAACGGCACGATCCCTGTCTTCCCGGAAGACGAAATCTCTGGGGACGGAGAGTTCTTAGTCCTGAACGGGGTCACATACCACATGGGCGACACAATCGATGTTGGTGGCGGCGAAACGAGTCGGGACGTCTCGACCGCTGACGTCCCGGACCGTTGTGGGGACGGACCGCTTTGGGCGGTCGCCCCGAGCTAGTGAGACAATCAAGCATAATGGGCGCAGGCTTCACGTAGATGGGGGTGGCGCGCTCATCCACTCGATCGCATGTAGCCAGAACGAGAGCTGTCTCGTAACCTAACTGCCTCAAATCCCATGCTTTTCGAGTCATCGAACCGAGCAGCTCAATACCAAGGCGGAGCGGCGCTCGACCCCGTACTTTCGAACGCCGGGTCACTCAACGAGAGACCTACATGGCTCGCGTCGACCTGGTGGGTCACCTTCCCATCCGCGTCAGCCACTGCGGTATACCGACCCGCGAAGACCAGAATCGGCTGGTCGCCCGATTCGGTCAACCTGCCAACAACAGTTGTGTGGTCGCCCATTACTAGTACCCGATAAGAGATTTCTCCCTCGAACTCGGCGAGACTCTCCGTGCCAGACACAATGGTCACCCACCGTAAAGGAACCCGTCGTCATCCTGAATAGGCCCCGGGTCGACTACCCTGCCGGTCTGAACGATGAATGACACAAGGCTCCTATCGATTCGGCTGGTCAAAGCAAAGGGGTGCGACCCAGTATCTTGCGGACAGTGGGGACACGCTGCCGCTGAAAGAGTAGTTGCTAGCACTGGGACCAAAAGCACCGTCCATTGCCCCAGTCTTCAACTCCTAAGACGGTTCACAACCAACGGGTTACGAGAGGTCGTCAGATCGCAAAAACGGCTCACGGTTGACGCCCATCCGTCTGATCAGGGTATGGCCGTGCTCGGTCCGTTGAGTCGCTGGCTACCCAGTTGACGCTCGGACGACTACTGACCAGTCATCTGGGGCTGGTTCGGGTTCCTCACCGAGAGCCAGCCTGGCCGCCAGCGTCCCTTGGGCTCTCAGGTTTTGGGCAACCGAGCTCAGCTGGTGGAGAGCGGCCGCTCGTGAATCGTCCCATCCGCTTACAGAGAGAGTCTCGGGGACAGCGAGCTGTGCGCTTGTCGCAGCGCCCAGGACGCCGAGTGCCAGGTCATCGCTCATCGCCGCGATTGCATCGATAGGGTGCTCTAGGGCGAACATTCGCTCGGCGAGGGAGCGGGCTTCGCCCTCGTTGTTGGTTGCCGCGGCGCCTACAATCACGTCGTTCCAGTCAAGCCCCAGCGCTTCAATTGCATCCCTGTACCCGAGGAGGCGCTGCCTGGTCACGGGGAACCGCACGGCGTCGGGGTCGATGCCCGCAGCGAGCACTGTCTTTCGCGAGGAATCCAGGGGAAAGCTGAGGATTGCGGGGCGGTGGGCACCGGCGAAGGTCTTCATGCCCATTGCAAAGGCGGCCGCTCGGTTGTCGATGCTCACGAGCTTGAAGCCCGCGCGGGCAGGCCCACCATGGATGACCGCAGGCCGACCGCTTCCTGAAACTGCGTCGAGCACGGGGTCGTCGTCGGTCGTTGTCCATATTATGAATGCATCAACGGCGGCCTCGCTGACTCGGAGACTGTCTTCGGCGCCTCCGGCAGTGGGCACGATCAGCATTCCGTATCCTCGATCCGCACAGACCTCTGCGATGCCGGCCAGGAATGTGACGGCCTGAGGGTTGTCGAACGCGTAGGTGAGGTGCTCGCCCAGGATGACTCCAAGTGTGCGGGTACTGCCGTAGCGCAGGGACCGTGCCGCAGGATCAGGGCCCGCGTAACCCAACTCGGCGGCAGCCTGCAGCACCTTGTCCCGGCTCTCGGCCGAGACTCTGTCGGCGCGGTTGTACGTGTAGGAAACCGTCATCACCGACACTCCGGCTCGCGCGGCAACCTGGCTCATTGTGGGGCGACGCTGCGGGAGTGATTGCATAACCCCATTGTAACTGTGTAACGTCACACACATGTCTTCCGAAACGTTACCCGTGCGCAAACTGGTGTTCGCCGCGTATCTCGCTGCCGCTTCCTTCGGCTCTTTCTGGGGTGCGTGGGGAGCGAGCGTCCCTCGCCTTCGGATGCAAGCGGATGTCGACGATGGCCAATTGGGCCTCGCTCTTCTTTTCATTGGTGCTGGGGCCCTGCCTGCCATGTTGGTCACCGGGCGGGCGTTGGACAAGTGGGGGCTCCGCTTCGCGGTGGCGGCGATCGTCGCCCTCGGTTTGGCCGGGTTCGGTGTGTCGCTGACCGCACACGGGTTCGTTGCCCTCTGTGTTGGGCTCGCCGTGGTTGGCTTGGCTAGTGGGGCCACCGATGTCGCCATGAATTCGATCGCCGGCCGTGCAGAGCAAGCATCGGGGAGCGCAATCATCATGCGTTCAGGAGGTGTGTTCTCGAGCTTCGTCGTTCTGGCAAGTATCGCGACAGGACTCTCCTCTTGGATCGGCGCACCAGTATTCACCCCCTTCCTGGTCGTGGCTGTCTTGTCACTTGTAGCCAGCGCGAGCGTTCTGCGCTCTCTCTCAATTCAAGGCGCCGCTAACCCGACTCGCAAAGCCGCGTGGGCGCCTGGACCTAATTCCGGCCGCGGCCTACGCCTGCGCAACACGCCGCTCTTGCTTGTCGGCGTGTTGGGCGCGCTCGCGTTCGCGAGTGAGAACGCCCACCAGAGCTGGGGTGCGGTCTTCCTCGAGGACCAACTCAGCGCCGGCCCCGGGTTCAGCGCCGTCGGGCCAGCCGTCTTCGCCGGTGTCGTCGCCGTCACTCGGTTTGCCCTGGGGCGCATCCAACAGGGCAACGAGAGACCCATAGTGATTTTGGGATCCCTTGCAGCGGCCACCGGTGCGCTGATCCTCGCTGCGTCCCCGACCGTTCCGATCGCCATCCTCGGGCTGATCGTGGCCGCGGCCGGCACAGCGGCACTGTACCCAACGATGCTCAGCCTCGTGTCCCGGGGGGTGGATGAGGCGTATCGCGGCAGAGCCACCGCCATTGTGACCACGGTTTCCTACATCGGATTTCTCCTCGGACCGGTCTACGTCGGCGTTTGGTCACAAGCGACGGGTTTGCGCGGCGCTATGGTCGCAGTCGCCGCACTCGGCGTCGTCCTGTCAGCCCTGTCCTTACCCCTGCTCCACCTGTCCGGGTACGCCCGTCGGAAGAAACTCAGAGTGCGGCTCAGGAACTAGGCCAGAGGGGCGGGCTCGCAGTGAAGCCTCCCGCAGTGGCGACGCGTCGAAACGCGTGGCCGTCTCCGCTATCCCTCGCTCGGTGCATTCCACGCTAACTGGGAGTTCCCCCGCTGCGGCGTCGGCCAGATCCAAAAGTCCTGTTTTCACGAATGCATGAAGCATCTGGACTTTAACGGTAAGTGTCTCGAAACCTACTCGTCGCTTAACCCATGTGTTAAGCGACACGTAGGGCCCCGTGGACTTCGGTCTCATGAAGGTCGGGTTCTGCCGAGCGACATATGAGTGCCCGTCTACATGTTGCGTACGCGGAACCGGGCCCACGAATCGGGTGCGAAGCCGGGCCGGCCTGGTACGTCCTGATGATCCAGCGTCCATCCCTCATCTAACTCGGAAGCGATAGCCCGCCAGAATGCGGCGGCAGGAAAGTTCACGTCCTGAAACGCGACGGCCCATCGCCCGGGATACTGACTGACAATTGCCCGCACGGCAGTTCGCCCGTGACCAGCTCTGCGCGCGCCGTGGACGAGGAAGAAGCTGCTCAGAATCCTTTCCGTGGATTCGGTGCCGCGCACGATAGCCAGGCCGATAGGCGCGCCACCCAGCCTGAGGACGAAGCCGGCCCATTCCGGATTGCTGAGGGCGGCATCGAGCCGCTCTTGTCGAAAGCGGCCGTCATTGTTCGGGAGCACTCCGGAGTGGGCGGACATTTCGTGCCGGAACATGGTCCAAAGTCGTTCGAGAGTGGGCCGATCGCCCTCGTGCGCCAGAGACACGGTGGCAGGGCCTGGCTGAGAAGTGGTCATACTAAAAAACCTCCACCTGGCGGGGCGGAGGATTCGGTACTGGGTAATTCTATCGCGCTTCGACTAAGTGCCTGTGCGGCCTCACGTTGGGTCTCACCCGCAGGAGCGTCTCGTAACCTGAGTGCTTCAAAACCCATGAGTACTGAGACGGCCGGCACCACCCCTTCTGGCGACTGCAACGTCGGGGCTGCGGCCCGAAACACTGCCGACCCACTGTGCTGATAGCCTCGCCCCACCTGACGGATGGAGAGCACCTAATGCAAACGAGCACTTTTCTCCTTTTCATGGCAGCCTGCCTACCCTTAGTCCTGGCGCCTGGCCCCTCTGTCGCGTTCATCCTGACCACCACGCTGAGCTCGGGGCGTCGAGCGGGACTGAGCGGAGTCGCGGGTGTCGAGCTGGGATACGTCGCGCACGTCTTGGCAGCGGTCATCGGCATCTCCGCGGTTATCGCCGCCAGCGCGACGGCTTTCACCGTTGTCAAGGTCGTGGGGGCGGCCTATTTGATCTGGTTGGGCATTCAAGCATGGCGCTCTCGCACTAACACGTTGCTCGCGGACCTCGCGGCCGCCGGTGGAAGGGTCCAACCCGCGAAGGCCTTCCAACGCGGCCTGCTCGTCGGGGTGCTCAATCCCAAAACAGCTGTGTTCTTCCTTTCGTTCTTGCCACCGTTCGTGCAGGAAGGTGCCGGCCCAGCCTGGGTGCAGATGAGCGTCCTCGGATTAATCTTCATCGCAATGGCATCGCTCCCAGACCTGATCTGGGCTCTAACCGGCAGCGGAGTCCGACGTCTCCAACCTGGCATCAAAATGAAGACCATGGAGCGCTTTTCTGGAACTGTCTTATTCGGGCTAGCGGCATATTCGCTCACTGCGCGCCGCGCCTAAAGCCACGAGCCGGCCGCTTCTCCTGGGCCTTGACCAAACCGCGGCCCCGGCGAGCTGTGCAAACGAGTATCAAGATTCGTGCAGCCGTGCACGGAAAACGACACTGGTCGAAGCGATCCAACATGGTGTGTGTCTCGTAACCTAGCTGCCTCATATCCCATTGGTAACGAGGCTAGGCATCGCCTGTTCTGCCACCCGGGGGCCTGGATAGTGGCGCGACCTAACTTCTGCCGCACAGGGAGAATTTTTGGGGATCAATCAGGTGTTCGTGCTGCCATGATGAGGTCATGGAGAAGCAGCTCTGGAACAGACGCACAGCCTTTTTTCTGATCGCGACCGCCTCATTCGCACTATTGTCCGGCTGTAGCGCCCAGGCGAGCGCCAACGTGACGGCGTTCGATCGACCCCAGGCCGAGACGGACAAGCTCCCTGCCGGCCCTGCAGCCACGATCCCGGGCTCCTCTCGCCTTTTGTTTGAAGAGGAGAGCGCTCGGTACTTCGCTTCCGAATCACCTGTGGATGGAGAAGTTTGTTTGACCATCCACGTCTCTGATGAAGCTTGGGTGCAAAGTTGTTCCACCTCGCTACCAATTACCCTTTTTGTGGATGGCGGCCGTGAAGCTCAGTTGAATGCCGAGTCAGACTTTCCGTCGTCAGACGAGTGGGACCAGGTAGCAGACAACCTCGCACTGAAGAAGTAGGGCTCCACAGTCGCCCCTTGCCGACCAGAAGGTAGTCGAGACACGTCTCGAATACGCAGGGGCGGATGACTTGGCGGAAGTCGGATGGATGCCTGGCAGACCGGCTATTCGCAGCGGGGACCTGGGCGCCAAGAATGCGAGAGGATCCCAACCGCGCGGCGATGATCCTTGATGTAGCCGGGAACGTGAACGCTTCCTCCGCATCGTGTATCAACCACGCAATGAAGAGCGATGCTGCGGAGGTTCGCATGCCAACGGGTGTTCTCTTCACGGGGGAATCGTACTGCGCAACAGGAACAACCCGAGGATGAACGACTCTGGCGGTCCGAGCCAATCAGCGAGGGTTCAGACGGTTTCTGGTGCCGCACATCCCATGCGATACGAGACGAGTTCGCTCGCAAAATTCAGAGAGCGGTGACTACACGCTTACGAGGTCGATCTCAATCGGCTCATCAGCATTGGGATTACTTCCGAGCAGTCGGACAAGCCCAGTCGTTCGCGGGCTCTCGAATGATCGCTCAGGCTCGTCGTCCAACTCGGCGAAAAGTTCGAACCGGCGTCCGCGCGCTTGTTCATCGACCCAACGAAGGACCTCTGCGATGTCTTCAGCCTCAGTGAGCACGTATGCGTCCAAGTTCCAGGCAAATCCGGGTGACGGAAGTCCCGCCACCAGAAGCCGAAGCGTCTCGCAACCTATGAGATACAAGACGCTGACTATCCCTCCGAGCCAACGCGGAGAACCAGGTCGGTGTGCCAAAGAGCGACCACAGAACGCAACCACAAAGCGCCAACAGTCACACGTCACCCCGGGCGTTTTGCACGCCCGGGGGAGTGTCCGGTGAACGATCCCCTATCGGGACTGGCCGGCGTCGCGGTTCACGCGCCCTCAGACATCTCCGCGGACGTTCCAAAGGCGAGTCCGGGTGCGCAGTCTGTTGGCCGCAGTCCTGCCGATTATGGCAATTCCGAGCATGACGATCGCAGCTCCGAGTGCCCATGGAGTTGTGGCGAGCGGTTCGCCCTGATCAGCGATAGCCCCCATCCCGAGATTCACGCCAAGGTGGACGACGACCGCTGGAAGCATGCGCTGCCAAAGACCGCCCGTGAAAATTGTGGTGATTGTGAGACTCATCAGCATCGCAGTGATGGCGAACGTCAACAGAGGCATGACGCCGAGTGACCAGTAGCCGAGGTGTGTCGCTCCGAAGAGAAAACCGGCTATCGCGGAAACCACTACGGGGCGGGCGAGCTGCTCACCGACCCGTTGCACAACGCCTCGCCACCCAAGTTCCTCGCACAGCGTGCCGAATGCTTGAACGGCGACGAATACGGCAACAGGCGCCCCCACATCAGCCGGTGGCCACGAGAGGGAGCGTCCAGTCAGGAGGGCCATCGTGACAACGAAACCGAGGACCGCAACCAGTGCAATCACGGTCGAGACGATCACCCGAGTTGCAGCAACTTGGGGCCACCATGCGGGTGCCCATTCTGGACGAATGACGACCACGAGCGCGGCGAGAGCTGGAGCCACCATAACGAGAGACAACAGCTGAAACGGTACCCCGAGCAGTGACTGTGCAAATGGGGCGAGACTCGCTCCCAAAGCCAGCAGGAGTGCCCACACCGCGAGCACTAGACCAGGCCGCCCCCTGCAGTTGGTCACATCAGGGGAGTGGCTCAACTCGGTCTGCACAGCGTCAGACTAGCGCCCGCGGCGCTCTTCGAAGGTCCCCCTTGGCAGGCAGGCGCCCCCAGTTCGGGTAGCGACGTTGTTCCTGGCGCGCTCTTTAGTAAGGAGCCGCTGCAAATGGCCTGGGGAGTGACCGGTAGGTGATCCTCTATCAGACGCTGGTCGGGGAGCTGAGGTTCTTCCTCATCCGATAGTTGATCAGTTCAACCCCGCCCTTGATGGGTCGCTGCTCTCTTACAACGTCAAAGCCAAAGCGCTCGAAGAAGGGTCAAGCGGTAACACTGACGTCAGAGGTTAGCTCGGCCGTCTCGGCTGATCGCGCTTGCTGCTCAACAAAGCTGAGAAGCGTTCGTGCGATACCGCGGCGCAGGTGCCTGGGTGAGACAAATAGCATGTCGATATAGCCGCTTTGGTCAACGTCTGAGAAGCCGACGACCTCGGTACCTTGGATGGCCACGACAGTCCCACGTTCGCTCATTGCTTTGTCCCACCTGGTGAGGTCCCGCCGGCCCGGTTGTGCCCAAGCGTCGATCTGCTCTGCCGTGTAGTGAGCTCCGGCCGTCTGAGTGATCGCATCCGTGAAAACGGCGAGGGTGTCGGCCGCGTCTGATGGATCGTATGCACGAAGTGTGACGAGGGACGCGTCGGAACTGTTCACCCAGCCAACCTGCCATACCTGTCTTGGTAGAGGCTCCTCTGCCGGTCACTCATGGGCGAGGTGAGCGACCTGGTTCTGGCGTCCACGCCATGAGTGTTGCAGACAGCGATCAGCGGTGAAGGGCAAGCCAACGTCGCTGACCGCTGCCTAGAAAGGAGCGAAACTACTTCTCGTTTCTTTTGGGGCGCTCCTGCTTCTGGACGCGTTGTCCTTCTTGGAACATCGACATCAGACCCTTGCGCTGTCATATGCCGCGCATTGTTGACTCATGGAAGGAGGCTAACGGTCTTCATACCTGATGCGCACCAGATCGCGGACCGTGCGCGCGACCGATCGCCATCACCGGCCGGGCTCCATCCCTTGCGGCGGCACTTGGGGGAGAGGTTGAGAGGGCTCGTCATGAGGCTCATAGCGGGTTCACAAGTCCACCATTTACCCATCTAATTCTTCTCTATTTGACCCAAAACGATGGGCTACAATCGGAGGCAGCGAATCGCCTGGTTCCCTGTAAACATAAGGGAATCCGAGGGTTTTCGGAGACATTCGGTGGCGACTAAATTAAGGCCAGAACCTTCAGGGGGTCGCAGGTTCAAATCCTGTCAGCCCGACCAAAGGGCCGTTCGCGATACTCTTCACGGAATTGGCTAATCAACGTCGCTCTGGCCAATTAGACCCAAACATCACTGACTAAACGGACCGGCGGGCTGCACCATAGCGGTTACGAACTCGAAACCATCTTGAGTCGGCTGGGCGTTGACCAGCTCGGCTAGTCGTTGCGTTTTACGCACCGTTGTCACCTTCTCCCTTGGGCGCTTCGGGCGAGGCCTAACTGCGCTCTGACCTATGTTCGGTAGGTTGTCGTGCAGCGGGCCGACAATGCCTGCGACGCGGGTGATTTGGTGAACGACTCGCGCACGTCGCGCTGAGCTAGTCTTGAATCAACCTGCCCAAGATGCATCTACCCGGTAAGGGTGCGTCCAGCCCGTAGTTGGTGAGGGTGGCTGTCCCGTTCGAGCCGGGCCAGGCCCGGGAGTCTCACGGTTGCTACGGGCACAGTCGGAGACTCCACCATTTAGCGGCTGTGCTCGCGAAGACATGGTTACGCTGCACGTTCGGGCGCCCCACTGCCGTCACATCTCCGTGAAGGGGCGGGTGCCGGGGTGCAGCGCCAGCATCCTCTAGGGCGAAACCCCCGGGGAGTAAGGGTCGAGGGGCTCGCTAGAGCTGACCTAAGAGGTGTTGTCAGACGAGGCTCGGGTCCCCCTAATTTGGGATAGGGGTGGGCGTGCGGGGTGGATAAAGTTGGCTCGTTGAGCCGTGCTTCGGAGAGTTCTGACCTGCATTATCCATTGGAATTGAGAGCATGTTCCGTATCGGAAAAGCCGGTAGCGCGAGTGACTACAAGGTCGTTGATGACGAGCGGGGTGTGTGGATACAGTTTCTGGCCTCTCGGGGGCGATCTCCTGGCGGAGTGTTCAAGCTGGTTGTGGGGGAGACGGTTATTCCGTTTGAAACCGCTTGCGACTTCATCGAAGACGCGGACGGTGACGGGCACCTTTTGACTCGGTTCGACCTTTTCGGGCTCTCTCCGGCTGCAAGCGTGAGGGGTGTCGCGCCGAACATGATGATTTCTCCTGACGAGCTGCGGGAGTACATGCTTCTGGCCGTCGAGGCTCTTCTGGTTTTCGGAAGTTTCTACGACGGCGATTCCAAGCCGGAGGGCTGGGCCCGGGTTGAGCTTCACGCGGTCGTTTACACGCTCGCCAGCTTCGGGTCCAGATCCGGAGCGACGTCGAACTGATCGACATTTGATTGCATATCCGGAGTCTTCATGGCTCTAGCTTCACTAGAACCACTCGTGTCTTCTATCTGTTGAGTTCCAGCGACTGATGGCTGTTTATGGCGCCGTCGTGATGCGAACCAGACCGCAGACCGAGCGCGCGATCGAGCGCAGGCCGCCAAGCGTCAGCTGGCGCCCTGTCACTCGTTGGTTCTAGACCCGCGAAAACGATCGTGTCGGGTTGGATCCGAAGGCCGGCCAGACGATCCGTGGTTTGATGATGAATGATCGAAAATGCGAAAGAGTTTGCGGAATACGAGCTGACGGAGATCGAGCGGCTGGTTCTTCGCAATGGCTTGCTCCAGTGGGGCGGCCCCGCACTGTGTACCGAGGAATTAGCGATCGGGATGGGCTTCTTGTCCGTCTCGGACCTGTTCACAGAAGGGCGCCGGATAATGGGCGCCCTTGACGAATCGCGGCCGATGTCGCATCGCGACTGGGCGCGGACGTTGCTGGCGACAGAGATCGTCTTCATGAGCGATACCGTGGGTGCGGGCTTGGAGTGGGAAGTCGTCACCGGCATCTCGGATTCCGACACGTTCATCACTATCAGAAGACTTCAGGGGCACCTCATCGCCAGTCTGCTCATCGGAGGGTTTAGAACGCGTTGAGATTTACCGAATCGGGTTGACATAGCTAGTGGAAAACGGTTCGAAACAACCAGCCGATTGCACTTGCAATCTTTTTGCCCGCAAACGATCGTTTCTGAGCTGCGCCCCATCCGCCTGCTCGAGGGCAGCTCACAAAGGGTGTCAGAACTGCTGTTCACAAAAGTGCTCGGAATCAAGATCCGGGAAATGGTTTGGGAATGAGCAGGGGTTTTGGCAGCGTTTTTGAACGATGTGGATAGAGTTCAAGGCTCTCCGGCCGGTGAATTTGTCGCGGCGGCGACGCCGGGCCACCGCATGCCCGTTAGCCGATCCCTCAGCGGCACCCGGTCTTGAACCCTTCAGCAAATGCCCGTAAGACCACCTCCTTAAGGGCAGATGCGGGTTCGATCCCGGGCAGGGGCACCGAGCTCAGCGACTAGGTCCGGCTCAGCGCTTCCTCATCGGCGGCAACATTCTTCTGCACGGCGAACTGGGTCCGGTGCAATTCCTCGTACCGCCCACCGATAGCCAGCAGTTCCTCGTGGGTACCGCGCTCCACGATCGAGCCGTCCTCAACCACGAGGATCAGGTCCGCGCTGCGGATGGTGGAGAGGCGGTGTGCGATCACCATCGCCGTCCGTCCCTCGAGCGCCTCGCTGAGCGCCGCCTGCACGGCGGCCTCAGACGTCGAGTCCAGCGCCGCTGTCGCCTCGTCGAGGATGACGACGCGCGGCTGGGCGAGCAGGAGCCTCGCGATGGTCATCCGCTGGCGCTCACCTCCGGACAGCCGGTAGCCCCGCTCTCCGACCATGGTGTCCAGCTGGTCCGGCAGGGACCGGATGAGCGGCTCGAGCCGCGCACGGCGGACGGCGTCCCACACCTCGTCGTCGGACGCCTCCGGCCTCGCGAGGCGCAGGTTGGAGAGGATGGTCTCGTGGAACAGGTGGCCGTCCTGCGTCACCATGCCCAGGCTGTGCCGCATGGAGGCGAAAGTGACATCGCGGACATCTGTCCCCGCGAGGCGCACGGCGCCGCTGTCGACGTCATACAGGCGCGAGAGGAGCTGCGCAATTGTGGACTTGCCGGCACCAGACGTACCAACGAGGGCAACGGTCTGCCCCGGCTCGATCCTGAAGGACACGCCGTGCAGCACCTCCTCGCCGCCGCGGGTGTCCAGCGTTGCAACCTCCTCGAGAGAGGCGAGGGACACCTTGTCCGCGGACGGGTAGGCGAAGCGGACGTTGTCGAACTCGACGGACACCTGGCCTTCGGGGACGGCGACGGCGTCGGGCTTCTCCTTGATGAGTGGGTCGAGGTCCAGCACCTCGAAGACGCGCTCGAAGCTGACCACCGCGCTCATGATCTCCACCCGTGCGTTTGCGAGGCTGGTGAGCGGCGCGTAGAGGCGGGTGAGGAGGAGCGCCAGGGTGACCACGTCACCGGTATTCAGCTGGCCGGCGAGTGCGAGGGAGCCGCCGAGCCCATACACGAGCGCGAGGGCGAGAGCGGAGACGAGCATCAGTGCGGTGAAGAAGACGAACTGCAGCATCGCGGTCCGGACCCCGATGTCGCGGACACGGGCGGCGCGGACGCGAAACTCCTCGGCCTCCTCGTCGGGCCGGCCGAACAGCTTGACGAGGGTGGCACCGGGCGCCGAGAAGCGCTCGGTCATCTGCGTGCTCATGGCGGAATTGTGATCGGCGGCCTCGCGGCGCAGCGCGGCGAGGCGGCTGCCCATGCGGCGCGCGGGTACCAGGAAGATGGGGAGCATGATCACGGCGAGAACCGTCACGAGCCAGGACGTGCTGAGCATGACGATCAGGGTGAGGATCAGCGCCACGAGGTTCGTGACCACGCCGGACAGTGTGCCGCTGAAGGCCTGCTGAGCGCCGATCACATCGTTGTTGAGGCGGCTCACGAGGGCGCCCGTCCGCGTGCGGGTGAAGAACGCGATCGGCATCGTCTGCACGTGGTTGAAGACGGCAGTGCGGAGGTCCAGGATCACGCCTTCGCCGATCCGCGCCGAGTACCAGCGCGTCACGAGGGACACGGCGGCGTCGGCCACGGCCACGAGGGCGATGACGACGGCGAGCCAAACGATCGTGCTGACCGCACCCTGGGCGACGATGACGTCGACCACCTGGCCGGCGAGTACCGGCGTCGCGACCGCGAGGAAAGCTCCCACGGTGGAGAGGGTGATGAAGATCAGCAGCTTGGACCGGTAGGGCACCGCGAACGTCAAGATCCGCCGAACGGACTCACGGGAGAAGCCGTGCTTGCCGTCCCTGGCGGTAGAAATCTTGTACAGCGAGCTCCAGGCCGCGCCTTCCATGCTCATTGAGGTTCCTTCCGTGGGCAACAGTCCAGCTTAGATGGCGGCTTGCCCGAGCTCTGCGTGTTGGTGGGCGATGCCATCGCTGCGGGTGATGACCAGCCGGCGGGTGACGAACCAGCGCCTCGACCCAAGCCGGTCAACGTCACGATGCCGAAATTTTGTGAGCTAGGCTACAAAACAGCTTGATGTTAGCGCTCACTTTGGGTCTGAGAGCCCACCTGTGTTGCATCCAAGTCCCATAGCCGGGAAGGCATGCGTCAGAGTGGACAGCTGCGATCGAGAATAACTCAGCACATTGCAATGTGCCGCGCTCCATGTCATCGCCGAGGACGCGCTCATTCGCACGACGGCATTGGCCCGAGACGACCGTCCCGGCCAGCCATCCTTCCTAGTGATCACCAGGGGCTGAAACCAGTTCCTCACTCGGAGTGAATCATGGACAATGAAAAAAAGATCGACAGCAAATTCATATACTTCTTCGGATCGTTCGGAGGCATCCTTTTCGGCTACGACATCGGAGTCATGACTGGAGCTCTGCCGTTCCTGCAAAGTGACTGGGGCCTTGACGATGCCGCCATCATCGGTTGGGTAACCTCTGGCGTAATGTTCGGCGCCATCTTTGGTGGCGCTCTGGCCGGACAGCTTTCCGATCGATTCGGACGGCGCAAGATGATTCTCGCCGCAGCGGTTGTCTTCATGCTCGGATCCATTCTCTGCGGCCTAGCGCCGCCGGATGGTGTCACCTATCTGGTCATCGCCCGAATTTTCTTGGGCCTGGCGGTCGGCGCGGCCTCCGCATCGGTTCCCGCGTACATGTCCGAGCTTGCACCCGCGCGGCTGCGTGGACGCTTGTCCGGCCTGAATCAGACAATGATCGTCTCCGGCATGCTGATCTCATACATCTTGGATTTCTCCCTGAAGGATCTGCCCGAAGCGTGGGCGTGGCGAGTGATGCTGGCGACGGCCGCGGTGCCGGCTGTGATTCTGTACTTGGGCGTGTTGCGGTTGCCCGAATCGCCGCGGTTTCTGGTGAAAGTCGGCAAGGAAGACGAGGCAGCCACGGTGCTTCGCTACATTCGCCGCCCCGACGAGGTCGATGCCGAGCTCAGATCGATCAAGGAAACGGCTCAAGTCGAGAAGCGGACGGCAGGCAACACCTCACTGGCAACGTTGTTCGACAGCAAGTACCGGTATCTCGTCATTGCGGGGGTCGGTGTCGCCGCGTTCCAGCAGCTCCAAGGTGCCAACGCAATCTTCTATTACATCCCTTTGATCGTGGAAAAAGCCACCGGCAATTCGGCAAGTTCGGCGCTGCTGTGGCCCATCATCCAGGGCGTGATCCTCGTGCTCGGCTCCTTGCTGTTCCTGGTGATCGCGGACAAGTTCAACCGACGCCTGTTGCTGACCGTGGGCGGCACGATCATGGGTGTGTCCTTCCTTCTGCCCGCGATACTCAATACCGTGATGGAGGACGCGAACCCGATGATGATCGTGGTGTTCTTGAGCATCTACGTGGCCGCCTATTCGTTCACGTGGGCCCCACTCACCTGGGTGATCGTTGGAGAGATCTTCCCAATGGCGATTCGCGGCAGGGCCTCTGGTATCGCATCGTCCTTCAATTGGATCGGATCGTTCGCTGTCGGTCTCTTGTTCCCGATCATGACCGCATTGATGAGCCAGGACGCGGTGTTCGCGATCTTCGGTGCCATCTGCATTCTTGGTGTCATCTTCATCCGGACTCGTGTTCCCGAAACTCGTGGCCGCACGCTGGAGGACATCGAAACCAAAAGTGTTCCGACCCAGAATGTTTTCGCTTCTCAGGAGAGGAGCCGGTGAATCAGGTGACTCAGGTCAGCCGCGATTCGCGGTCGGCGGAGCCCGCGAGAGTGCGGTCACGCACGGCGCGGGCCTTCATACTGCATCCGCGTTCGCTCGCGCCGGATCGTTGCGGATCGGGGCGCGATCGAACATCTGCCACTCGTATTCGAAGAGGTAGTTGTGACTGTTGCCGCCCAGGTTCCATCGCTCGTTCGAGAACGACACCTTGATGAAGGATCGGTTGTCTCCCGGAGCTGGGATCTCAGGCGCCGTGTGGATCACGGACGAGTCCAGGCGCATGAGCACCCGGTCGCCGTAGGTCACCAGGCGGATGTCGTCGTTGCTGCGGACCTGCTCCTCGAATTGTTCGGTCGAGCGGACGTGGTCGTCGCTGATCTGCTCGAATGGCCCCTCGGCGAACACGGTTGGGAAACGGTCAGTCCAGACGTAGTTGATGTCGGATTTGCCGAACGCGTCGGAGTGCCAGCCGGGTCGGTTCAGCGGGTTGCCCGGGGTGGCCCACCCGCGGCGCGCGGTGAGATAGATGTAGTCCCACCGGTTGTTCCGCTCCTCCTCGATCGCGATCGCGCGTGCGATCATCTCCGATGCGAACCCTAGCCGGCGGGGAACGCGCAGGTCCCAGACCCCGTTCCCTTCCGGCATCCGGATCGGGAGATACATGTAGTGCATGTACTCCTCGAACTCCGGATCGAAAACCCCCACGATCTCAGGAGGGTGACCGTACACGTTCACAGGACGCCTCCGTGCTCACGTGGCGCTCGCACCCGTCCACCATTCGCCGTCCCACACTCAACCTTCCGGCCGGGTTCCTCGCTTCGTACGTACCAGCCAGCGCGAATCTCCATGCACCAAGACTGGCAGAGGCCGATGGAACCCCTCGGCCCGCGTTGGGAGAAGGCGCTGCTCACACTCGAACACTGATCGTCATGACGACGCGGCCTAGCTACCGTGGTCTGTGAGAAGGAAGTCACAAGTGCGCTTAATTCCCCCTCGACTATGTGCTGACGGTCAAGGGCCCCTCATCAGGGGTGGGGATCTCGAAGTTATCGAAGTAGGCGGCCGCCAAATGATCGGGCAGCTGAACGTCATTCGCTTCTTGTCCCGCGCGAGCACAGACACGAGCCAGGACCACACTTCGTGGCGTCGCGAGATAGAACGTCTCCGGCTCGACACCCAACGGACGGATGATGGCACGGTATTCCTCGCGCATGCGCCGCGACCAAAAGGAATAATCCAGCACCACATCTGAGCGGGTCATCACGAGGTCGAGAAGCTTCTGCACCAGGTGGCTTTCGATCTCGCGCCTAACATCCTCGGCCAAGGGTTGGGAACGAATTCCCAGGCGCCAAGCCTCCTCGTCGAAGGACAGCCGTGACATGCCGCCGGACTCTAGTTGGCGAGCAACCGTGGACTTGCCCGACCCAGCCGGGCCACACATGAAGATGACACGGGTCATGCCGTCGATCCTATGTCGTCCACCCCACTCCTCAGAGGCGCAATACGTCCGAGCGCCTAGGCGAGCCAGTGCCGCGGCCGATTGAGGACAGCCGGCAGGACGGTAGTGTCGTCGCCCTGAGCTGCATCGACTTGTAATTGTGTGAGAAACAGAGCACTCGATAGGTCCGCACCCTCGAGCCGCGCGTCGCGCAAATCCGCACCGAGCAAGTCGACCCCCGCCAGATCGCCTCGTCGAAGATCCGCGGCGATGAGGTAGGCGCCGCGGAGATCAGCTCCGCACAGACGAATCGATCGCAAGTCGCGGCCGACCAGGTCCGCTGACGGATGCAGGTCGTCGCTCACGTCGGCTTCGGCACCGGCGGCATAGCCGCCGCGCGCCTCCTCGCTCACATCGATCAACGCTTGCCGGACCTCTAAGCGAATCCGATCGACATCAGTCGCGAGTATCTCTGACGCATCGCCGTCCAGGGCTCGCAGGATTTCGCGTCGAAGTTGGGCCACCGGCCCTGAGAGCTCCGAGGCGGTTGCCCGTTCGGCGGCTTCGGCGAGGTACCAGAGCATCTCGTGCAGCTGCCGGACGACGGCAAAAGTACTGAACATCTCGGCGCTCGTGTCGGGGCGTTCCCTCCAGCTTGTTCCGCCAAACAGTTTCTGCGACACGTATTGGCCCGCACCGAAGCAATCGAATACGGTGCACCCGCGAAAGCCCCGTGCTCGCAAGGAGTGGTGGATGGAGCAGGAAAAATCGTCTGCCAAATTCAGGCACGGGGTTCCCGCCGGCTTGTTGATCGGAAAGTCGGCGGACCTTTGAAAGCCGAAAGCTGTGCAGCAAAGTGCGAAGCAGTCAGCGCAGTTCGCGCGGAGGGTTGAGCGGTCGTCAGTGCTCGCGTCGGAAGAGTCGGTGGACGTCATGAGTGAACGGTCTTTCTAAGGTGGTTTCGAGAGGGGGCCAGGGTGCAGGGGAACTCCGCAAGGAGCTCCCCTTCCGGGCGCACGAAATCACCGTCCCTCGTTCGAGGAGCGAACTGGTGTCGCTGAAAGGTCTCTGGGTCACAGAGAGAAAGAAAGTATCACTGAGGACAGGCTAACGCGTTGCGCCCTTGGCGGAGACGCGGACGCCGGTATGCCGATCGTCCATGACGGGCTGCTGCATCGAATGGGGACATATGACAAGCCCGCTTGACACAAACCAGATAGTAAAGCACGCTTGTCATATGGAATCCCAGGTAAGAGCAAGGCGTCAAGCCGCTGGCCTCTCCCAGGCCGCCCTTGGCGAAGCCTTGGGGGTTTCTCGTCAGACCATCAACGCCATCGAAACAGGGCGTTACGATCCGTCGCTAAGTCTTGCCGTTCGCGTAGCCCGTTTCTTCGAGTCCACCGTTGAGGAAGTGTTCCACATTGAATCCCACTAAGCGCTTGCCCATCTCGACCGTCAATATCGCCTTGGCCGGCACGCTCTTCGCGGGGGCGATCGCGACCGCTCTCACACACAACTGGTTCGCCGCGTTTGTCTTCGTCGCCGGCGGCGCCGCGGGCCTCGGTGCTGCGCTTTACGCGCGCCGCCCGGAGTCTCGCGACATCACCCGGCTGAACGCCATCGAGTACCGAGACGAACGAGACCGCCTCCTGGCCAAGCAGGGGTTTGCCGCTGTCGGTGCCGCTGCCTTGATCCTCTCCTTCCTTGAGTTTGTGCTGGCCCTGGTTTTCAACCAGCTGGTTGCACTGGCCGCCGCACAGGTGGTCGCCTTGTGCATCGTGTGGGGCATGGCCAACTCGATCGCCGTGCGGCGCAGTTAGACGCTGCCGAGGCGGTCAAGTCGGCACGCAGCGGGTCCTTAGACCCTCTCGCCACGGCGAATTCTCGTGAAAGAGTGCAGTTGCAACTCTTTACCGTCTGACCGCAGGCGTATCTGCGAGAGGGAATCCATGGCCGTCCCGAGCTCCAAGACAGACCTTGTGGCCGCGATCGGCACCACGTTGGCCCAGCTCGAAGCCGATCTCGATCGGATCCCACCGTCGCTCGTCTACGACCAGGTCCTTCCGGGGCATGCGAAAAACACCATGATGAGTCCTGCTGAACTGGTTTCCTACCTGATCGGCTGGAACGAGCAGGTCGCCACCTGGCACGCACGCCGCGCAGCCGGGCTACCCGATGAGCTGCCCGCCGCCGGCCTTAAATGGAACCAGCTTGGCTTGCTCGCCCAGCGCTACTACGACGCCTACCGCGACGAAACGTGGGACGAGCTCAGGGCCCACCTAGTCGGTGCCAAGGACAATCTCCTGGCACTCATCGAGGACTACACCGACGCCGAGCTGTACGGGCGCCCGTGGTACGGCAAATGGACCATGGGACGCATGATTTCGCTGAACTCATCCTCGCCCTACGTGAACGCCCGCGGACGCCTTCGTGCTTGGCTCCGGGCTGCACCCCTCACGCCCCCGAGCTAGGCGCCGGGCTCCTGCTTGGGCCGTTGAAACGCTTGTCCCAAGTCACAATGCACCAGCTCGGCATCAAATCCGGGGAGCGATACTACTGTGGCCGTATGTCTACAATCGATCCGCTGCCCGACCACCCCGCTCCGGATAACCCGTCCGGGAAGCTGATTCTCTTGCGCCACGGGGAGACGGAGTGGTCGAAGAGTGGCAAACACACTGGGCTCACGGATGTTCCGCTCACGGCCCGGGGAGAGGAACTTGCCCGCGGCGCGGGCAGGTTGGTGGCCGACTACGATTTCTCGCTCGTGCTGACGTCGCCGCTGCAGCGTGCGCGACGCACTGCCGAGCTCGCGGGCCTGCATGCCGATGTCGATCCGCTACTCGTCGAATGGGACTACGGCGGGTACGAGGGGCGCACGACGCGCGACATCCGCAGCGAGCTCGGCTACAACTGGAGCGCATTCACCCACGGCGTGATTCGTGGTGACACGCCCGGTGAGACGGTCGAGGAGGTCGCCGCCCGCGCATCGCGGGTGCTCACGCGGGTACTGCCTGCGATGGTGGAGGGAGATGTCGCCCTGATCGCGCACGGCCATTTCCTGCGCATCCTGACCGCCGTGTACCTGAGATTGGCCCCTCGATTCGGTGCTCAAATCACGCTGGATGCTGGATCGGTCTCCGTGCTCAGCTACTACCGCGAGCAGCCGGCCATCTTGTCGTGGAACTACGGAGCCGAACTGCCCATGGAGCCATCGGAGTCCTAGCACGTTCCACCGAATCCACTGGTTGGGAACCGGTTTCCCGTTTGGGGGGCATGTTCGCCATACTTGCCAGATGGATTCTGTGAACGAGTGGCTGCTGACCTGGGGCGACAACCTGTGGACCTGGATCGTGTTGCCGGTCGTGGTGGGCCTGGGGATCTACTTCACCGTCCGCTCAGGGGTGGTGCAGTTCCGGCTCATTCCGGACATGTTCCGGACGCTGACCGATAAGACGCCCCAGACGGCGGCGGGTGAGCCGCAGTCGATCTCGGCATTCCAGGCCTTCACAATCTCGGCGGCGTCGCGAGTGGGGGTCGGCAATATCGCCGGTGTCGGCACGGCGATCGCGGTCGGAGGACCCGGGGCGGTGTTCTGGATGTGGATGATGGCGTTCGTTGGGGGAGCGTCGAGCTTCATCGAGTCCTCGCTGGCACAACTCTTCAAGGTGCGGGACGCCGAGGGCTTTCGCGGTGGGCCCGCCTATTACATGGAACGTGGACTCAAGGCCCGCTGGCTGGGCGTGTGGTTCGCGGTCATCCTCATCGTCTGTTTCCCATTCGCGTTCAGCTCGTTGCAGGCCAACACGATCTCGGCGACGGTGACCGCGAGCATCGGCGGGGATGTGCCCTGGCTGCCGTGGGCGATCGGCGTGGGGATCGCGGTACTGACCGGCCTCGTCGTCTTCGGTGGAGTCAGGCGGATCGCCCACGTCACCCAGGTGCTCGTGCCCATCATGGCGCTCGCGTATCTGCTGCTCGGGCTCGTGGTGGTGGCTCTGCATCTCGACCGAGTCGGCCCGGTCTTCGCCGAGATCTTCACGTCGGCGTGGGGGTTCAACGAGGTCGTCGGTGCCGCGTTCGGGTACATCATCCTCACCGGTGTCAAGCGCGGCATGTTTTCCAACGAGGCGGGCCTGGGGTCTGCGCCGAACGCGGCGGCGAGTGCCGCGGTCACCCATCCTGTGAAGCAGGGACTCGTGCAGACCCTCGGGGTCTACTTCGATACCTTCCTGGTGTGCTCCATCACGGCGTTCATCATCCTCGTGTCGGTACCCGACCTGGCGGGAGCAGAACGAGGGATCGGTCTCACTCAGGGCGCGCTGGTGGGCACTCTGGGCGCGTGGTCGAACATCGCGCTGAGTGTGATCATCTTCATGCTGGCGTTCTCCTCGATCCTCGGCAATTACTACTACGGCCAGTCGAACATCCAATTCATCACCAAGCGGCGCGGGGTGCTCACCGCGTACCGGGTGCTCGTCGTGGGCGCGGTGCTCGTGGGATCGGTATCGGGCGCCGACCTGATCTGGAACTTCGCGGACGGCGTCATGGGACTCATGGCACTCACGAATCTCATCGCCATCGGCCTGCTCTCCGGCATCGCGTTCCGGTTGCTCAAGGACTACACCCGCCAACGACGAGAAGGCCGCGACCCGGTGTTCACCCGCGCGCTCTTTCCCGACGTGGCCGGCATCGAATGCTGGGAGGACGAGTTCAGCGTCACCGGTCCGATCCGCGTGTACCCGACCGGCGGCCAGACCACCAAGCGCCGCGACGGCATCCGCACGCCGCGATAGAGCCTGTGCGCCTCGTCAGCGCACGCGCTGGGCGGAGAACTGCATGCGCGGATGAGCGTAGAAGCTTTGCGCCTGCACGAGCTGCAATTCTCGCTCGCCCGACTGATACGTCAGCTCGATGAGATCGAACACGCTGGACGCGGTCCGTTCCAGCGCCACAGCCGCATCACCTGTCGCGCGGTAGTGCGCCGAGAAGAGTGCCGCGGTGACGTCACCCGATCCGTTCGCTTTGAAAGGCAAATGGGGAGTCTGCACGACCCACGCGCCCGCAGCATCCACTGCGAGCATCTCGATGGTGCCGGCCTCGCGGTCGGGCCGCTCCACACTCGTCACGAGCACGGTGCTCGGTCCCATGGCCCGGGCGAGGTCGACGGAGTCGAGGGTCGAGTCCATCGTCGATGGCTCGGTGCCGGTGAGGAATCCCAACTCGAACTGGTTCGGAGTGATGATGTCGGCCACGGGGACCACACGATCCCGCAGGAGGTGGGGGATCTCGGGCGCCACGAAGCACCCGGACTTCGCGTTGCCCATCACGGGGTCACACGCGTAGATGGCCGAGGGGTTCGCCGCTTTCACCCGCTGCACCGCATCCACGATGACGTCGCCGATCCCGGTGCCGCCTTGGTATCCCGAGAGCACCACGTCGATCTGGGGGAGCACGCCACGTTCCTCGATGCCGAGGATCACATCATGCACATCCTCGGGTGTGATGAGGGATCCGCGCCACGCGCCATACCCCGTGTGGTTGGAGAAGTTCACTGTGTTGACCGGGAGTACTTCGACCCCGATGCGCTGAAGTGGGAACACGGCCGCTGAGTTGCCAACGTGGCCGTGCGCGACGGCCGACTGAATCGAGAGAATCTTCACAACGTCAATCTTCCTCCCTTCGAACAGTCCGGGCCGCCGGGGAGCTCGTCGGTATGGCCGTTGATGGGAGGACTATCATCGCGCCATGGACAGTGAGGGCTCTGGCACGAGCGACGATCAACCAGCGACGGGCACGTCGGCACACGACGAGTCCGCCTGGACACTCCCGGATGCCATGACAGGCCGGGCCAGCCCCGCCAAAGCGGTAGTCGGCGACAAACCTGTGTTCGCTTACATCGCCAGCTTGCCGCAGCCACAGCGCGGCATAGCCGAAGCAGTCGACGCGCTGGCGGCCACGACGCTGCCCAACCTCCAGCGCTCCGTGAAGTGGGGCATGGCGTACTACGGCGTCGGCGACGGCTGGTGCTTCAGCTCCGGTGGCTTCGCCGGCCATGTGAAGCTCATGTTCATCAATGGCGCGGCGCTCGAGCCGGTACCGCCGGTGACGCCGGTAGGGATGGGCAAGTCAACGCGGGGTGTGGAACTCGAGACCGTGGACGACCTCGACGAACACCAGATCGCGGCCTGGATGACACAAGTCACGTCGGTGCCGGGTCTGGGAGGCAAGAAGACTCACATTCCCAGCCCCGACGAGCCGTCCGTCCCGGAGCTCGAGGCCGACCAGACCATCGCGCCGCGTCCGGAGGAGGAGATCGCCGACGCTCTGCGGGCCGAGCCAGACCTTGAGGATCACAGCGAGCATCGAGTGAAGACACCCCCGGTTTCGGAGCGAAAGAGCCTGGATTGAGAAGTCGCATCTGCCCGCTGTTCCGGCCAGGGTCAGCCATTTTCAGCCGCGGCCGGCCCACGGGTCGTAGTCGACTTCGAGGGATCCCTGGTCGGGACGGAGTGCCTCTGGTACATGCTGGAGGTTGATGCGTACCCGGTACCAGAGTGAGCTCGCACCGCGCATGCCGTCGACCAGCACGTCCGCGGGCTCGAGCAACGCGACGACCTCCAGATGCCGTGATCGCCAGGCGTCAAGGCCAGCGATGGCTTCCTCCCTGGTCTTCGCCCGAGCGATCTCAATGAGCGGCATACTCGAGCGGCGGCGGCCGGATCCGTCGGGTGCTGTCGGCGCCTTCTCGGCGGGCCCAAGCCGCTCGGCGAGAGCCAGCAGCGCATCGAGGCTGCCTGCGGCGTTGTCGATGCCGGCGGCGACATCGCCCTGATCGGCGAACCGCTGCAGCACGGTCGGCACCGTGAACTCCTCGGGGCGGCGGGTGCGCACCTCGTCCCATCCGAGCGGTGTCGAAACTCGGGCATCCGGACGGGCGCGCACCGAATACGCGGACGCGACAGTGCGGTCCTTGGCGTTCTGGTTGAAGTCGACGAACACGCTCTCGCCGCGCTCCTCCTTCCACCAGTGTGCGCTCGCCAGCCCCGGTGCCCGGTTCTCGACCTCCCGAGCGAGGGCCTCCGCGGCGAGCCGCACCGAGCGGTAGTCCCATCGGGGTTCGATCCGCACGTTGATGTGCAGGCCGCGTGAGCCGCTGGTCTTCGGCCAGCCGACGAGGCTGTGGTCGGTGAGTACGTCGCGCACGGCGAACGCGACGTCGACGATCTGCGCCCAGTCGACACCGGGCATGGGGTCGAGGTCCACGCGCAGCTCGTCGGGATGGTCAAGGTCCCACGCGCGAACGGGGTGCGGGTTGAGGTCGATGCAGCCGAGGTTGATGACCCAGGCCAGCGCGGCGGCATCCGTCACCACGATCTCTTCCGCCGAGGTGCCGGATGCGTAGTGCAGAGTGGTCGTCTCGATCCACGATGGACGCGACTCGGGCGCCCTCTTCTGGAAGAACGCCTCCCGGTCGATGCCCTTCACGAAACGTTTCAGCACCATGGGCCGGTCGCCCGCACCGCGCAGCGCGCCGCCGGCCACCGCGAGGTAGTAGCTAACGAGGTCGAGCTTGGTGAGCCCGGGCTCGGGGAAGACGAGCTTGCCGGGATGACTCACCCGCACCTCGCGTCCATCGATGACGAGGGTGGTCGAGTCGTCCTTGGCCGCGTTCATGCTGGGGATGCTACGCGCGGGGCAGGCGACGGGGGAGGAAACTCTGCTCAAGAAGCGCCGTGGATCTCGTGAACGTCACCGAGTTCCAATGTGTCTCGCTCGTTACACCTAGGGTCTGGCGGTGACGTTGCGGTGGGGGTGTCCTGTTACCTCCACGACTTCGTCAACGGGCGCTTCACCGAGGTCGTTTCGTACACGATCGAGATCGACGTCTGACGCCGAAAGCCCGCCCGTGCTGATCTCTGATGGCGGAGATCCAGCCCAGGCGGGCCTTGCCGATTGTGAGCGAGGTGGCGTGGCTAGCCAGCCACGTTTGCTCGCTCAGGAGTCTTTTTTACCGCGGGACTCGCCTTCAGGAGAGCCTCCCCGCGACGCTCGTCGCTGTAGACCATGAGCGTCGAGCCGAGGAGTGCGAGGACAATCGCAATGGTTCCGAAGACCGACGGCAGTGTCTGATAGACGATGAGTGACACGACGATCGTGAGGACCGGAGCCAGGGCGTTCGTCGTGGGTGCCACCACGGAAGCCTTGCCGCGGCTGAGCGCCATCACGAGGAACAGGGCGCCAATCGCGTTCAGGAGCTGAGTTGCGGCGGTAAGTGCTGGAGCCTGCCAAGGAACGTCCATGGGGAGTCCGCCCATGGACAGGATTGCAAAAGGGGTCAGAACGAGTCCGCTGATGGCCATCCAGGCGAACGTGGTCGCGTCGTTCACTCCGATCGTCGCCGCTTTTCTCATGAAGAATGCCTGCACGCCCCACGCGATCGAGACGAAGATCGCGATGATCAGCCACGGCCCGGAGTCCGCCCCGCCCGAACCGCTCGAGACGCTGAAGAGGACAATCGCCGCGAGTGCCGCGATGAGGCCGATGACGGCGACCTTGGGAAGGCGTTCCCGCAGGAAGGCCATAGCCATGAGCACGGTGATGGCTGGAGAGATCGAGATGATCGGGAAGATCAGATAGGCAGGGCCCGAGGAGAGGGCGTTGAAGAGCAACAATTGCCCGCCGGCGCCGGTTAGTCCGATGAGCAGGCCATACATGGCAGCTTTGGGGCGGCGGTCGAATTTCTGGCCCCTGAGGGCGAATGCGGCGGGGATTATCATCACGACCGCCCAGATGACGTAGACCATCTCATCGGGGTATCCGTACAGGGTGATGGGTAGAGCGGAGAACGCGCCCCACACTCCCCAGAACAACACCAAGAGCGCTGCGTAAAATATCCAACTCTGCGTTTTCTTCATTGTGATCTCCTCTTTGACATCTGATGTGGGCGGAACGGGTGGAGCGGTTGGAAACGTAAAGGGTGCTTAGTTCGATCGAAGGTTGGCCAGTGCGGTGTCGGACAAGGGCGTACCGGCCTTCTTCGCGGCGTACAGTGCGGCTCCGATGGCCGGGCCGAACAGGGGAGTGCGCAATTCGTAGCTTGGGTGCAGAACGGTGAGGGCCTGTTCGAAGCCCTGTCGTACGGCGCTGGCGGTGAACATGCCGCCCGAATACGACACGGGGATGATTTCTTCAGCAGCGAATCCGAGTTCGGTGCGTGTTGTGTCGACGATCCTGGCCAGTTCCGTGCAGGCATCCGTGATGATCTGCACGGCAACGGGGTCGCCTAGGCCGGCGGCTTCGACAACGGTCTTGGAGAGGTCCGCGATGGCTCCTCGCTGGCCTTTCCACCGGTTGACGACAACGTCGATCAGATCGAGATCGCCGGTCACGTCGACCCGTTTCTTCACCACGTCGTACAGCGGCCCGCGAGGGAGTCGGCCGTCGCTCATTCGGGAGTAGGCGTTGAGCCCGCGGATCGCGACCCAATAGGCAGAGCCTTCGTCGCCAAACAGTTCGCTCCAGCCTCCGACGCGGTGGCCCCGGCCGTCGCGTTCGCCATAGGTCATTGAACCGGTGCCGCTGATGACGTTGATGCCGTCGACGGCACCGAGAGAACCGGCCCAGCCGCACACCATGTCGTTGTCACAGGAGTAACGGCCGTGGCCGAGGATCTCGTGGGGTAGGGCATCCAAGCGCGCGATATCGGTGCTGACCTCCCCGTATCCCGGCAGGCCGAAAAAGGCGTAGTCAATGTCCGTCGTCTTAATGTCGGCCTGGGCGCTGATCGCGCCGATGCCGTCGGTGAGGACGCGGCCGACGAGGTCGATCCCGTCGCTGAAGTAATAACAGCTCGGCGACTGAGTCTCCGCGACGATCTGTCCGGAGCTGTTGAGGACGACGAAGGCGGTCTTGGACCCGCCCCCATCAACACCTAGGAAGAGCGACATGGCGGTCAGCTCTCTTTCGAGGCTGTGCTGGTCGAGGCCTGCAGCGGGTGGATGTGGACACCCTGGACGACTCGGTTGACGTCTCCGCGCGGGAAGGGGTTGTCGGGTGTAGCGCCCAGTTCGAGCGAGAAGGCGAGGCCGAGGAGTTGGGCGATGACGATGTAGCCCACGGCGAGGAATGCGTCGTCGACGCCCGCTAAATCCCCGAGCAGCCAAGTGCGGCCACCGGCGGTGGGGAGCGGCTCCGAGGAGATGGTGATGACACGCTCGGGGCTCAGGGTTCTGCGCAGTTCGGCGACGATATCCCAGTCGTACTGACGGGTGTACGGGTCGGATGACACATAGACCAGGGCAAGCGTACTGTCGTCCAGGACGGCCTTCGGGCCGTGCCGGAAGCCGAGGGCGGAGTCGTAGTAGGTGACGACTTGTCCTGCCGTCAGCTCGAGCAGCTTGAGCGCTGATTCGCGGGCCAGACCGGTCAGCGGGCCGCTGCCGATGTACACGACACGTTCGAAGCCGGATGCCGCCAGGGCGGTGATCTCTTCCTGCCGGTGCTCGATGATGCGGGTTGCGGCGGCAGCGAGCGCGGCGACGGCGGAGTCATTTGAACCGCCCAGGATGAGAAGGCTTGTCAGCAGCATTGAGGTGAAACTCGAGGTCATCGCGAAGCCCTCGTCGTTCGAGCGTCGCGGCGTGAGCATGACCTTTGACTTAGCGCGTCCCTTGTGGTGGCTAGACAGGTCGCCGGCTTCGTCGCAGGTGATGACGAGGTGACTCACATCCGTGAGGACTTGGTCGGCCAGGACCGTGGCCGCGCTGCTCTCGGGGCTGTTGCCCGAGCGAGCGAATGAGACGAGGAGGGTAGGAACGTCTTCGGCGAAACACTCCCTGGGATTGGAGACGATATCCGTCGTGGCGACCGCCTCAATTCGGCGGCTAAGCAGGCGGGCCAGGGCCGGGGCCGCGATGTCGCCGACGAAAGCGGATGATCCCGCGCCGGTCAGCACGATCCGTAGATCGGAGCGGCCGAGTAGCGGGGCCAGGAAGGCGTCAAGGTCTCCGCGCTGGGCGGTGACGTTCTCGGAGGCTTCGCGCCAGACATCCGGTTGCTGGGCGATCTCGCGGAATGTGGCCGACGACCCGGGAAGGCCCGTTCGGCCGATGGCGGTGGTGTGGTTAGACAAGGAGGGCTCCGCTGGATGTGGTGGATGTGGGGGTGGTGTGTTCTCGGACCTCGGGGAAGCAGGCGTACGCGTATGGGCGCAGCGCGTCCCGGATCTTGTCGACGACGAGGGCGCGCGGTTCCGAGGCGAGGCTGCCCGCCCGGACCCGTGCGTACTGGTCCGGCAAAAACTGACTGATCAGCGGCAGCGGGATGTCCTGCTTCGACAGGTTTCGGTACAGAGCGTTCGTTGCCGCTTCGATCGACGCATCGGGCCAGTAGTAGCGCATCCTGTCGCTGTAGCTGAAGCGGCGGGCGATTTGTTGGTCAGAGGCGGTTCCCTCGTAGTAACTCTGCCAATACTCCGGATGGGCGAGCATCTGGCGGTCGATGACGTCGATGAGGTTGGAGCGTTCGGTCGCCGGGAGGAGTTCGTCCTCGATCTTGGCGAGAGCGAAAAGTGCCTCGCGCATGGCGAAGGTCAGTCCAGGGCCGACCTTGAGAATTGCCCAGTGGTCTTCGACGAGCTCAGCGAGCCGGTCTTGGTCCTGGTAGTCGGTTGAGTGAGCTTCGAAGATCAGGCCGGGTTCGTCGTTCAACACGGTACGCAGTCGGGCGGTGCCGTCTCGACGGTAGTCGATGACCTGAAGGTGGTCGAACTCGACCGCCGGTTGCACGACGAGTGCGACGATGCGGGGCCAGATATCCGTCAGCCCCACTTCTGCGAACGCGGCGCGGTGGCGGTCAAGGGTCATTTTGGCCGCCTCCGGTGGGGTCGCGGTCAACTCGCCCAAGGTCTCGTGTGCACCTCCGGGAACGGGAACTTCGGTGCCGATGACGTACAGCACATCGGTGGCGAGCCCGGCCCGCGCGATTGCGTCCTCGGCCACGCGGAGCAGCCGCGCCGTTCGGTCGGCGACGAGATCGTCGCCGAGGGGAACAGGGTCGCCGGCACAGGACATGCTGCAATCGAGATGGATCTTCGTGTAGCCGGCCTCGACGTATGTGGCGACCAACGTCTCGGCGTTGATCATGGCCTCCTCGGCGGACAGCTTTTGCCAACGGTTGGGGCCCAAGTGATCTCCACCGAGCACGACGCGGTCTCTGGCAAAGCCGGTCTCGTCGGCAATCGAGTAGACCAGTTCACGGAAGTCGGACGGGCGCATGCCGGTGTACCCGCCGAATTGGTCGACCTGGTTGGATGTCGCTTCGATGAGTACATAGGTGCCGTCGACGTCGGCCTGGCGGATTGCGGCTTCGAGAACAGTCGGGTGTGCGGAGCAAACCGAATAGATGCCGACTGGCTCACCGGCTTTGTGCCTCTGCACGGTGTTCCACAGGTGGTTTTGCATGGTGCTCCTTTGCATTCATCCGCCGGCGCCCGCTTAGTGGGTGTCGGTGGGCTGATTTGGTTGGCGTGTTGGTTGATAGATCGAGAGGTGGCGCTCAGCGGGCGGGGACGCATGCAGCGTCGACGAGCCTGCAGAGGTGGGTGACGGTGCGGGCCATCGAGTCAGATCCCTCGCGGATGTACTTGCGTGGATCGGTGACCTCGAGGTTTTTGTCTAGAAAGCGCCGCACTTCGCGGGTGAAGGCGACGTTCAATGCCGTGCCCACATTGATCTTTCGTATCCCGGCGCCGATTGCGGCGACGAGAGTCTCATCTGCAACCCCTGAAGATCCGTGGAGGACAAGGGGCGCCGGCACGCTCAGGGCGAGAGCAGCTATGAGCGCCAGATCGATCCGTGCATCCTGCGAGGTCATCGCATGTGAGCTGCCCACAGCCACGGCAAGCCCGTCGACGCCGGTCTGTGCAACGAACTCGTGGGCCTCGGACGGGTTCGTGCGAACCAATGGCGAGTGAGCCCCGTCTTTTCCGCCGATTGCTCCGAGTTCAGCTTCGACCCAGAGGCCGCGAGTCTGGGCACGACAGGTCAGGTCGCGGGTCTGCTGCACATTCTGGCGGTAGGGGAGGTGGGCGGCATCGACCATGATCGAACTCACTCCAAGGTCGGCAGCCATGTCGATTGCGCGCTCGGTCAGAGCAAGGTCTTGGAAATGGTCGAGATGAATCGAAATGGGTACAGAGGCCTCGGCGGCGACCTTGGCGCAGGCCGCAATGATGGGGGAGAGCTTGCCGCCATGGAACCAGATCGCGTTCTCACTCACCTGCAGTATCGCGCTGCTCCCGGCGTGTTGGATGCCGGTAGCGATGGCCTCGGCATGTTCGAGCGTGATGACGTTGAAGGCGAGGACGGCGCGGTCACCGGCTACAGCATGGTCGACGAGATCGCGGGTCGTGGCGAGCGTCATGGAATCCTCCAGGCGTCACCGCGGAGCGGATCGGACTGTGTCGGGATGACACCCTCCGTGCTCGTTGACTTCACCGTTGTCATGACTCATAGTGCGCTTTGTTGCGCGAATCGCGCAGTTTTTGCTCAAAATACTGCTAAAGTGAACATAAAGACTGCGCATATTGACGCGAATCGAAGGCGGCCATGTCTCAACACAGCTCATACCAGTCCGTTCCCCGGGCCGTCTCCAGCAAACGTTCCGAACGCATGCGGGTTGTGCTGTCGCTTCTGCACGAGCAGAAAGACATGACGCTTGCGGGCCTCGTCGCGGAGGTGGGAACATCCGCTGCAACACTGCGCCGTGATCTCGCCGAATTAGATGAGCAAGGGTTGCTGGTGCGCACCCATGGTGGAGCTCGGGCGCTGGACGCTCGCAATGAAATCCCGGTCAGGCTTCGAAACAATCAGTACCGGGAGGCCAAGCAGCTCATTGCCCGTCGGGCTGTCGAGATGATTCCGACCGGGCCGCATGCTCTCGCTCTTAGTGGTGGAACAACGACTGCAGAGGTCGCTCGCGCGCTGCGGAACCGCACCGAGCTGACGATTGTGACCAATTCGCTCACCATCGCCATGGAGTGCGCCGCGCGCCCCCGTCTCAAGGTGATCATCACGGGCGGGGTCGTTCGGCAGAGTTCATTTGAGGCGGTGGGCTCTCTCTCGGAATACACCTTCAATGCCATTAATGTCGCGACCGCTGTACTCGGTACCGACGGCATCAGTGCGGCCGGCGGGGTAACGACACACGACGAGACCGAAGCGCGAACAAACCACGCAATGGTGGCCAAGGCTCAACGCGTGATAGTTGTTGCCGACGGTTCCAAGGTGGGGGTGGTGACCTTCGCGAAGATGGCCGATCTCAGCGAGATCAACGATCTTGTCACTGACACAAGTGCCGACCCTGAAGCCCTTGCCCTGATCGCCGCGACCGGAATCGCAGTACACGTCGTCGATCTCGCATTGGCCGAGTCGCGGCGCGACGGCCAGTCCGCCGAGTAGCACTGGGGCTTGCACCTCGCCCGCCAGCGCCGCGTACCTGTTCGGCTCCAACGCGATGGACCTGTCACGACGCCCGCCCGCCGCAGGGAGGGGCCCCTAACCGAACGGAACTGCGCCGACGAGCACGCCGACGAGCAGCATCACCAGCGACACCACGCACGCTCGCCAGAGCACCTTCTTGTGGTGGTCGCCGAGGTTGACGTTGGCGAGCGAGACGAGCAGCAGGATGGCCGGCACCAGCGGGCTCTGCAGGTGAACAGGCTGACCGATGATCGAGGCGCGGGCCATCTCCACCGGGTCGATGCCGTAGGTCGCCGCGCTCTCGGCGAGCACGGGGAGGATGCCGAAGTAGAACGCGTCGTTGGACATGAAGAAGGTCATCGGAATGGAGAGCACTCCGGTGATGACCGCCAGGTACTCACCCATCGAGGCCGGCACGACCTGCACGACCCAGTCGGCCATGGCCGTCACCATTCCGGTGCCGTTCAGCACACCGACGAGAACGCCGGCGGCGAGCACCATCGAGACGACGCCGACGATGCTGGGGGCGTGCGCGACGATCTCGTCGGCCTGGCTGCGGAGCTTCGGAAAGTTGATCATCAGGGCCACGCCGGTGCCGACCATGAAGATGTAGGCCAGCGGCATGACATCCAGCACGAGCAGCACCATGACGGCGACGGTCAACGCGAAGTTCACCCAGATCAGCTTGGGCCGCAGCGTCGGGCGGTCCGCGCTCAGCATGGTGTCGGCCATCGCCGTGTCGCGCTCGTCCTCCATCGTCAGCTGCTTGGCCAGGGTCGCCCGGCCCGCCGGCATCCGCTGGCCCGGTCGCACCGTCAGGATGCCCGTGGTATCGAGTGTTGCGGCCGCTCCGGGCCGCACGTCTGTGCCGCGCACGATGCGGTTGCCGCCGAAGATACCGCGCAAGAAGGTCGGTGACGCCGTCGGTGCGGCATCCGCCTGCGCTGCGGGGGAGTACTCGAGCGAGCCGATGCGCTTGCGCTCGGCCAGCCCCAGGAACCAGGCGAACGCCAGCGCGATGATGAGGCCCGTCGCGAGGGAGGGCAGCATCGGCACGAAGATGTCGGTCGGTGACACGCCGAGAGCCGAGGCGGCCCGCACGGTGGGGCCACCCCACGGCACGATGTTGAGAGTGCCGTTCATCAGGCCGGCAACACAGGTGAGCACGACCGGGCTCATGCCCATCCGCAGGTAGATCGGCAGCATCGCCGAGGTGGTGATGATGAAGGTCGTCGACCCGTCGCCGTCGAGCGACACTGCGCCGGCCAGGATCGCCGTGCCCAGAACGACCTTGGCCGGGTCATTGCCGAGGAAGCGGGTGATGAACCGAATGAGTGGATCGAACAGCCCGACATCGATCATGATCCCGAAGAACATGATCGCGAACATGAGCAGCGCCGCCGTCGGAGCGAGATCCCCGATCGACTCGATGATCATGTCGCCCAGACCCAGACCGGCGCCGGCAAAGAGACCGAAAATCGTGGGGACGAGAATGAGGGCGACCATCGGCGTGAGCCGCCTGGTCATGATGAGCACCATGAAGGTGAGGATCATGGTGAATCCGAGGATGACAAGCACATCGACTCCTTTGTCTGAATTGTGCGGCCGAGTCGGGCGAATCCCACTCGGCGGTCATTGCCGAAGCGTATGACGATGAGTGTGAAGCTTAGGTAGGCCGCCGGCGCCACGCGCCGTAAGTCGCTTTGCTGCACGTATTGCGCATATCGTTAGTTCTGCGCATTGTGCTCGATGCGCCGCAAGGAGGCGAAGGTGCGGTTCTCGACGCAGATGCTGCTGTGGCAGCTCGCCTGCGTGACCGTCATCGTCGCGATCTGCACCGGTGTCTTCGTCGCCATCGGCGTGCAACAGCTCCGGGCCGAAGCCGAGACCTCCGCGCTGTCGATCGCACGCACGGTCGCCGCCGACTCCGATGTGCGCGCCGATGTCGCCCGCGCGTCTGCCGACACCGGAACGCCGACGAACGCGAGCCTCCGCGGCGGACCGCTCTCCGTTCTGGCGGCAGCCGCGGAGGCCAATACCGGCGCGCTGTTCATCGTGATCACCGATGATCACGGAATCCGGCTCGCACACCCCGATCCGCAGCTGCTCGGAGCGGAGGTCAGCACAAGCTTCGCCGAAGCTCTGGCCGGACGCGAGACGGTGTCCTGGGAAGCCGGCACCCTCGGCGAGTCTGCTCGCGCCAAAGTGCCGGTTCGCGACCCCGTCACCGATGAACCGACCGGTGAGGTGAGCGTCGGGTTCGCCCCGAGCAGTGTCTTCAAAGAGCTTCCCCTCCTGCTCGGGGGCGTCGCGCTGGCCGCCGTCGTTGCCCTGGCACTGGGCGCTGTCGTGTCGTTCGTCCTCCGCCGCCGCCTCGAGCACCTCACCCTCGGCCTTCAGCCCGAAGAGCTGTCCGCGCTGGTCCAGAACCAGGCTGCGGTGCTCGACGGCGTCGGGGAAGGGGTGCTCGCGTGGGGCCCGGACGACGTCGTGACCGTCGCCAACACAACGGCCGCGCGATTGCTGGGCATCCCCGACCTGGTCGGACGCCGGATCCACGACCTCGCCCTGCCCGGGCCGGTGATCGCTGCCCTGGCCGGGGAGCGGAAGCTGTCGGCGACGGGTGGCCGGGGACCGGATGCGGCCGAACCGGTCGTGCTCGCCAACCATGTGGTCTACATCGACACCCACCCGGTGTCGCACGCGAATCGTGACCTGGGCCTGATCGCGGTGATCCGCGACCGGACCGACGTCGTGACCCTCACGGATCGCCTCGAAACCGTGGCGTCGATGACGGATGCTCTTCGGGTGCAGCGCCACGAGTTCGCGAACCGGCTGCACGTGACGGCCGGTCTGATGGATGCGGGCCGCGTACCCGACGCACGGGACTACCTCGATGACGTGTTGGAGGCGTCCCACACCGCCGGCGGTCCGTCCACCGGTGAGCACCTGACCGAGCCTTTCCTGGTGTCGCTTCTGGAGGCGAAGACCGCGCAAGCCGGTGAACGTGGCGTGCACCTGACCGTGGGGGCGGACTCGCTGGTGCGGGGAGTCGTCTCTCTGCCCGAGGATGTGGCCACCGTGCTCGCCAACCTCGTGGACAACGCCGTGAGCGCGGCTGTGTACGGTCAGCAGCCGCGCTGGGTAGACGTGGAGTTGCTCGACGACGCCGACACTCTCGTCATGACGGTGTCCGACTCCGGGCAGGGGGTGGCGAACGGGGCTCGCGTGTTCAGCGACGTTCCGCGAACCGACCTCGACCCGGACGCGGTGCATGGGCGGGGCATCGGTCTGCCGTTGGTCCGCGACATCGCCGCGCGTCTCGGCGGAGAGGTATGGCTTGCCGACGCCGGCGGTCACGACGGAAGCGGTGCCGTGTTCTGCGCCCGACTGCCCGGGGTCATGCGGGCACCGACCCGCCCCCGACAAGGAGAAGACTGATGCCCGATACGATTCACGTGCTCGTCGTCGACGACGACTTCCATGTCGGTGGCCTTCATCGCGACATCGTCGCGGCGCGCCCCGGCTATACCGCTCTTGAACCAGTGCGGGGAGTGCGCGCCGCCCGCGCGGCGATGCGTGATTTTCGGCCCGACCTCGTCCTCTGCGACGTTTACCTCCCCGACGGCGACGGCATCGCCTTCGTCGCCGAGATCGACGTCGACGCGGTCATGATCAGTGCGGCGTCCGATGGCGCCACCGTCCGCCGTGCGTTCCGCGCGGGGGCGTTGGACTACCTCATCAAACCGTTCGAGCCCGCCAGGCTGAACGAGCGGCTGGATGCCTATCGCCGGTTTCGCAACCTGGTGGCAGAAGACCGCCAACTTGACCAGGACGCCATCGAACGGGCTCAGCGGGTGCTGCATGGCCGGGACGGGGGAGTGGCCTCCACCTCGCGTTCCACCACCGAGAAGCTGATTATTGAAATGCTCCAGGACGGCGAATCGTCCTCCAGCGTGATCGCCGGTCGCGCCGGTCTGTCTCGCGCGACGGCGCAGAGGCACCTCGCGGCGCTGGCAACCCGCGGTGAAGTCGAAGTGACCCTCCGCTACGGGTCGACGGGGCGCCCCGAGCACCAGTACAGCGTCCGACGCTGACCGTAGCGTTCGCAGGTCCGGTAGGGTGACGTTGTCCGTGAGTCCTGGGGAGGCCCGATGCGTCGTCGTCAAATTGTCATCGCAGCATCAGCACTGGTGGGTGCGCTGGCCATGTCCGGTTGCACCGGCTCTGAAACGGCCCCTTCCGCGGCGCAGCCCTCCGCGACATCCACTACCGACACCATGACGTGTACTGGGTTCAATGACGTTCTGACGATTACCTCGAACGCCGATGCTGGACTTCGCGACGGTCGGATTGCGGCCCAGGAACAAGAAGGTTGGTACCGGCTTGCCACGCGGGTACTGGATGGCGTGCCCACCAGCGGAGATGGCGCGGTCAGCGAAGCGGCCGACGCGCTGAAGAACGTTGCGCCGGCGATCGACCTAGGTGCCATGGGAACATCTGGAATCGGGTCCGCGGAATGGGACAGTGCTCTCGAGGACATGTCGGACGCCTGCTCAGAGGCGAATGCCGAGACGGCCGTGGAGATGTTCACCGGCGGCTAGGCAAGCACTGGTCGATATTCCTGACACATCCGACAGGAAAAAAATTCTCGCACGGGTGTTGGACCTCGCGGCCGAAATCGAAGCGGACCGTCCGATCCGGCTCAGCAGGCCCGAGTGGTTGCGGGATTCGTTTTCGTCGCATATCATACAATCAAATGGTTGTATTAGAGTATTCCGATCAGGACGTAAACCGCCTCTTCCGCGCCCTCGCGGACGCGACGCGGCGGGATATCGTGCGGCGCACGCTGGTCGCCGATGTCTCGGTATCGCAGTTGGCGGATTCCTATGAAATGTCGTTCGCGGCAGTTCAGAAGCACGTTGCAGTGTTGGAGGAGGCCAGGCTCGTGACCAAAGAACCGCGTGGTCGTGAGCGGATGGTGCGGGGAAACCCCGACCGCATCCGCGAGGCGCAGCGCCTGCTCGACCGCTTCGAAGACCTCTGGCGGTCGCGCATCGACCGCCTCGACATCCTGCTCGCTGAAGACGACCCGGCTCCACCCGACACCTAAACGAAGGGAACATCATGCCCGTCACCACTGTCGAGAAAGACCTCGACCAGCTCACCATCACAATCGTCGCCGACTTCACGGCCCCACTCCGCCGGCTCTGGGATGCCTACACCGACCCGCGCCAGATCGAGCGGTTCTGGGGTCCACCGACCTATCCGGCCACGTTCCTCCGGCACGACGCCGTGGCCGGCGGACGCAGCGTCTATGCCATGACCGGGCCAGAAGGCGACGTGCACTACGGCTGCTGGGACTGGACCTCGGCCGACGCTCCGCACACGTTCGAGGTGCTCGACAGGTTCTCGGATGCGGCAGGAGTGCCGAACCCCGACCTCCCGACCACCCGGATGGACTTCGCGTTCGAGGAGACCAGCAGCGGCAGCCGCCTAACGACGACGTCGCGCTTCGACTCGCTCGAGCAGATGCAGCAGCTCATCGAAATGGGCATGCTCGAGGGCACCCGCGAGGCCATGGCCCAGATCGACCAGGTGCTGGCCGACCTGGCATCCTTCGCCGCCGAGCGCGGGGCGCAGGCGCAGATACTCAGCGACACCCAGGTGCGGGTGGCTCGGGTCATCCGCGGCACCGTCGACCAGGTGTGGCGTGCGCACAACGATGCCGCCCTCATGCAGCAATGGCTGCTCGGTCCGGACGGTTGGTCGATGCCCGTGTGCGAGATCGCGACCACCGTCGGCGACCGCTACCGCTACGAGTGGCAGCGGGATGGTGGCGACGACCGATTCGGCTTCACCGGCGAGTTGCTCGAGTCGGAGGCGCCGTACCGCGCGGTCACGACCGAAGCGATGATCGGGATGGACTTCCCGCCAACGCTCAACGAGCTGACCCTCACGGAAGTGGAGGGCGGAACCCTGCTCGCACTCGTCATCACCTACGCCAACGCTGAGCAGCGTGACGCGGTTCTGGCGACCGGCATGACCGACGGCATGGAGACCAGCTACCGGCGCCTCGAGGGGCTGTTGCAGCCGACGCTGGCCTAGCCGGCTAGCGTGCCCGGCCGGCTTCGACTCCGGCCGGGGCGACGCTGTTTTCCACCGCCGCGTGGATCGCGGCGAGAGTGGCCTCGGGATGCGAAACCATCGAAACGTGGGAGGCGTCGACCTCGGTGATCGTCGAGTTGGCACGCTCCGCCATCCGGCGTTGCGTGGCGATCGGAATCACCCTGTCGTCGGTGCCCAGGACCGCCCAGCTGGGGATCGTCTTCCACGCCGCAGGTCCCGACGGGGTCACGTTCGCGACGAACGAGGCCGGCCGTTGGGTGGCCACAATCGGGCAGGTCTTGAGCAAACGCGTTGTCTCGGCCTCCGCGCGACGTCATTGACTTTGTCGCCTCACCGGAGAACGCGCCCAAGGTCGTTCACTCGGTAACGAGCATGGTCAAGCCCACCGACGGGTCTATCGGCGTCGGGACGCTCCTGCGTGAGACCCGCGTGATAAGGGGCAAGGACGAACAGGCCGACCTCGAGGTTGTGGCCTCGCCTCAGTGCGCGGCGCTCTCCGCCTGGTTTCGCTTGAGCAGGCGCGACACGCCGAGAACGATTCCGACAACGATCATGCCCAGAATGACCCCGAACACGGCCGACATCGCCGTGTCGGTGACCCAGACGATGACGGGTCCAGCGGCTTCGACAGCGTGCGTCACGGCGTGCAGCACATCGTAGGGGCCGTGCCAGAAGGTCTCGGCCAGGTTGGTGATCACCAGGTGACCACCCACCCACAGCATGGCGACGGTTCCGATGATGCTGATCACCTTGAACACGGCGGGCATCGCTGCCACGATGCGGGCGCCGGTGCGGCGCACCTGGCGTGCGGAGTTCTTCATCATGGACAGCCCGATGTCGTCGATCTTCACCAACAGTGCGACAGCACCGTAGACGAGCAGTGTCATGCCAAGGCCGATGACCACCAGAGCGCCGAGCGTCATCCAGATGCCGAAGTCGGGGTCGAGACTGGCCAGGGCGATGAGCATGATCTCGGTGCTGAGGATGAGGTCGGTGCGGATGGCGCCGAAGACCAGCTTCTTCTCGTCCCGCGATTCGGTCTCGGCGACGGCGTGATGCACGCCGAACCACTCGGTGACCTTCTCCGCACCCTCGAAGCACAGGTAGGTGCCGCCGAGGATCAACAGGAACGGCAACACCCAGGGCGCGAATGCGGAGAGCAGAAGCGCGAGGGGGATGATGATGACGAACTTGTTGAACAGGCTGCCCAGGGCGATCCGCCAGACAACGTGCAGCTCCCGCGCCGGCGTCAGCCCTTGAACGTACTGCGGGGTGACGGCCGCGTCGTCGATGACGACGCCGGCGGTCTTAGCGCTCGCCTTGAGGGCGGCGGTAAGAATGTCATCGACTACGGCGAGCAAGCCGACCGACATCTGGTTCTCCTTGGATCGGGGTGTCGTCCTGGTGCAGGGCGACGGCAATGGAGTCCACATTACTGCGCAGCGGGGCGCCGGTGCGTCGAGTAATCGCCCGGGTACTCTATGGGCATGTCACTGATGTGGGAAGAAGTCGTCATCGACAGCCGCGACCCGAAGGCGCTTGGGCTGTGGTGGCGAGACGCTTTGGGCTGGGTTGTGGTGGGCGAGAACGACGATGAGTTGGAGATCGCACCCGCGGAGGGAGCCCATCCCACGCTGCTGTTCGCCGCCGTTCCCGAAGAGAAGAACGTGAAGAACCGCCTGCACCTGGACTTCGTCCCCGACCACCAGACGACTGAGGTCGAGCGGCTGATCGCGCTAGGTGCGAGCCGTGCCGACGTCGGCCAGGATGGTGCTTCCTGGGTAGTCCTCGCCGACCCCGAGGGCAACGAATTCTGCGTACTCGCCGCCCGTCCTTCCTAACTCACGGGCGGGACGACGACACCGGCGCTCCGGGAAGCCAGCACCGCACCGCATCACGATACCGGCGGAAGTCGGCGCCGAAGCGCTGTTCGAGGTCGGCCTCTTCGTGCGGCCTGATGGCGTAGTTCCAGAGCAGCGAGCCGGCGACCGCATAGACAAGGACCAGCCACGACGAGAGGATGAGGCCGACCGCAACACCCTGCACGATGCCGGAGACCGCCATCGGGTTGCGCACCCAGCGGTACGGTCCGGCGATGACCAGGCTGTTCGGCATCGCCGAGGGCAACGGTGTGCCGTCTCCCAGCGTCGACATCACGATGGCCGACCAGATGCCCAGAGCACTGGCGGCCATTAACACGGCTACGCCGAGGGGGACGGTGAACGCCGGGAACTGCAGGGCGATTGCCCAGCGGCGCTCGAGGACCGCGGCGATGAGCGGGATCACCACGAGGAACAGGCCCCAGAAGACCGCTATCTGCGAGAAGGTCGAGACCACGTGGGACGCCGCGGCAGAGCGCACGGCGGCGGGCCGGAAGGCGAACGGGCCCCGAATCATCCACTCGGTGGGGATGCGCCCGAGTGCCACGAGGCACAGCGCGAACGCGGACCCGGCGGTGGCCGCCGCCATGATGGCCACGCCCCAGCCGGCTTCGGTGCTGACCGTGGCATACCCCGCGAGCGCGATGGCGACGATGCCGGTCCACGCAGTGCTCACCACCGCGGCGCCCCGCACGCCCAGCGCCGCCAGCGCCGAGGCTCCGACGAAGAGAGGGATGTCGACGGCGGCGACAAGGATCGGGTTGAGGCCGCCGAGGGTCACGTCGCGCACCGGGGGAGACGCGAACACGGCGAACCACCACGCGGCACCGGCAATCGCCTGCACGGCGAAATATGTTCGACCCCATCGCATGTGCTCACCCTAACGGCGGGCCGGCATCAACCGCCGACGGCCCGAGACCTCAGTGGATGACCGCGAGCAGCACGCCGACGGCCACGAAGAGCGCGCCGAAGACCCGGTTCACCACCAGCTGACCCCGAGCGTCGCGGGTGAATCGCTGGAATGAGCGCGCCGCAACGGCGAAGAAGAACCACATCACCAGAATGTCGATCACAACGACGGTGGCGGCCACGATCAGGTACTGGGCCGGCAACGGCCGATCGACCCGGATGAACTGGGGCAGGAACGCCAAGAAGAACACGATCGCCTTGGGGTTGAGCATGTTCACCCACAGCCCGCGTCGGAACATCGACGAACGCGGCTCATCGCTCAAAGCTCTGGTCTGTTCGGAATCGAGCTCCGGCTTCGCCAGAAGCTGCCGGACGCCCAGGTAAACCAGGTAGGCGGCACCGGCGTAACGAATGACGTTGAACGCGAGCGGCGAACTGGCCACGAGCAGACCCACACCGAGTGCCACGATCACGATGTGGATGAGCAACGCGGCCTGCTGGCCGAGGATGCCCCAGATCGAACGGCGAAAGCCCGCATTCAGGGCGTTGCTCATGGTGTTGATGGCCCCCGCGCCAGGCGTGAAGCTGATCAAGGCGCCCGCGCCGACAAGGGCCAACCACAGGGAGAACTGCATCCGACCATCCTAGATTCTGCGCTTATGCGAGAGTTCGCTGAGAGTCGAGTCTGACACCCTCCGATCCCTATCGGTTGCCCGCGCCTGACTATATCGTTGAGTATCGTTAGCGTTTCACTGAGGAGGTCATCATGGGCAATTCATTCCCCACTGGCGGGTTCGGCGGCGGCAATCCCGTCGACGGCATGTGGCAAGCGATGGAGCAGCTGCGCTCTAAGTTCGAGAAGCGCGCGGGCACCCGCATGGGCCGCGGTGACGTGCGTGCTGCGGTTCTCGCTCTGCTCGTCGAACAGCCGATGCACGGCTACCAGATCATCCACGAAATCGAGGAACGCAGCGGCGGCTCCTGGAAGCCCAGCGCCGGCTCGGTGTACCCGACGCTGCAGCTGTTGGCCGACGAGGGGCTGATCAGCGCGGAGGAGTCCAACGGTCGCAAGACCTACTCGCTCACCGACGCGGGCCGCGCCGAGGCCACCACCTCTGCCGGCCAGGCGCCGTGGGCGCCGGAGACCGAGGCGGAGGACGCCAAGTTCACCGCTCTGCCCAAGGCCGGATTCGAACTCGCGCAGGCCGCCGCCCAGGTCGGTCGCACCGGCACCCCGGAGCAGATCCAGCAGGCTGTTGCGGCCATCGACGAGGCACGTCGCCGGATTTACTCAATCCTCGCCCAGGACTAGCGGGTGACGCCGGGTCGCCGGGTCCGAATGCGCGTGAACCCCGGCGCGGGGGACACCCGTGCGCGGTACCGCCGCATCCTTCGATTCGCCGGCTGGAACCTCGCCGTCACGTGGTTCTACGAGCTGCTGCTGCCGCGTATCGGGCTCGCGCGGGTCGCCGAGCGCACCCGCGCCAAGCGGATGCGCCGCTTCGCGCAACGCTTCCACGTGCTCGCCGTGGACCTGGGCGGGCTGATGATCAAGGTCGGCCAGTTCCTGTCGTCCCGGCTGGACGTGTTGCCGCCTGAGATCACGACCGAACTCGAGGGACTGCAGGACGAGGTGCCGCCGGTTGCCTTCCCGGCGATCCGGGCGCTCGCCGAGGCTGAGCTGGGCATGCCGTTGGAACGGGCGTTCGCGTGGGTCGACGAGACGCCGGTGGCGGCGGCATCGCTCGGTCAGGCTCATCGTGCGCGGCTCGCCCCGCTCGATGCCGCCGACACCGGCCTGCACGGTGTGGTGATCAAGGTTCAACGGCCCGGCATCGACGCCATTGTCGACGTCGACCTGGCGGCGTTACGCAGAGTGAGCGGCTGGCTCAGCCACGTGCGCCTCGTCTCCGACCGGGTGGATGCGCCGGCGCTGATCGAGGAATTCGCGCTGACCTGCCTCGAGGAGATCGACTACCTGCACGAGGCCACCAGCGCCGTGCGGTTCGCGGAGGACTTCGCCGACGACGAGCGGGTGAGCGTGCCCGAGATCGTCTGGGAGCGCACCACCCGACGCGTGCTCACTCTCGAAGACGTGACGGCGATCAAGATCACCGACACGGATGCGCTGGACGCGGCGGGCATCGACCCGGCGCAGGTGGCTCCGGTCTTCGCCGCCGTGATGTTCGACCAGCTGTTCACCAACGGGTTCTTCCACGCCGACCCGCACCCGGGCAACATCTTCGTCACCCCGATGCCGGACGATCCGAGCGGCCGCGGCTGGAGACTGACGTTCATCGACTTCGGCATGATGGGTGAGGTCCCCACGAGCACCCGCCGCGGACTGCGGAAGATGCTCATCGCGGCCGCCTCGCGCGACGGCACGGGCATGGTCAATGCGGCCCGCGACCTGGGCGTGCTCCTGCCCTCGGCCGAAACCTCCGAGCTGGAGAAGGCGATGAAGCAGCTCTTCGCCCGCTTCGGCGGCATGGGCTTCGCTGAGCTGCGCGAGGTGGACCCGCGGGAGTTCCGCGACTTCGCCATCCAGTTCGGGGATGTCGTGCGGGCGCTGCCGTTCCAGCTGCCGGAGAACTTTCTGCTGATCATCCGGGCGATGTCGCTCACTTCCGGGGTCTGCAGTTCGCTGAACCCCGCGTTCAACCTCTGGGATTCGGTGGAGCCCTACGCGTCGCAGTTGATCCGCGACGAGGGCGGCAACGTGGTGCAGGACTTCGGCAAACAGGCGCTGGAGAACGCCGGTATCGCCTGGGCACTGCCGAAGCGGTTGGACGCGATCGTCACCCGCCTCGGAGACGGCACTGTGGCGGTGACGAGCCCGGGCCTCGAGCGGCGGGTCGCGCGCCTGGAGCGCACCGCCGGCCGAGTGGTGTCGGCGGTGCTGTTCGGTGCCCTGCTCATCGCCGGCGCGGTGCTCCGCGGTGACGATGCGGTTCTCGGCGCAGTCCTGATGATCGGGTCGGTCATTCCGCTGCTGCACGCCCTGTTCGCGGGGCGTAGATAGGATCTGCGCATGTCAGGGCCACTGCTCTATCTGAGTTTTCTCGGTACGGCGCGTGAAGCTCTCGGCTTCTACGCGGATGTGTTCGGTGGCGAGCTCACTCTGCACACCTACCAGGACTTTGGGCGGAGTGACGGCCCCGAGGACGCCATAGCCCACGGAGTTCTCAGCGGCAGGGTCGTACTCGCCGGCTCCGACGCGGCCGAGGGCGAGAAGAGCTTTCGGATCGAGGGCGCCAGCCTCGCCCTTCTGGGCACTGCCGAACCAGCGGTTCTCCACGACTGGTTCGACAAACTGGCGGTCGGCGGCACTGGCTCATCGGGTACGAACTCTGAACCCGATCCCCACGGCTCAGCTGGGGTGGTAGCTTCCAGGTGACGGCAGGTGCCACACGTGCAGTGCGGCTGCACTCGCACCAGGCCGGCAGCGCGTGGAATCGAGTCCGGAAGACCGCCCAAGCCCAGGACCGCTGCGGCTGATCGATCGGTGTCGAGCGGCGCTAACCGGGCTGCCGCCGGCTCGACTCGCAACTCGAAGCCGGCTGTCGTCAGGCCTTCTGGCGGCTGACTATCTCGGTGATCCAGATGGGCGCGAACGGTGAGGTGCAGCCAGGGGGAGTCGGGTAGTCCTTGAGTACCTCCAGGCGCTCGCCGATGGCCAGGGCGCGAGCGCGGTGCTCGGGATGCTCGATCCCGATCTGCGCCAGGCAATGGTTCATCGCCCACTGCAGGCGCTCCGGCGCATCCTTCATCTCGGCCTCGATGAGCTCGAGCAGCCCATCCAGGTCGAGGCCCTCGGGGGACTTGGCCACCCCCTCGGTGGTCAGCGCCCAACCGGCGCTGGCGACCACGGGGTCGGTGTCGGCGAACCAGAGCACGCGCAGCTCCTCGACGTGCGAGTTCTTCTTCACTACATAGTTCACGAGCCAGTCCTGCACCTTGGGTGAGCCGGCTTCGCGCAGCATGGCATCCAATTCATCCCGCTCGAACGCCTTCGGCCGGCAGATCAGCAGGGCGAGCAGCCGCGCCGCGGTGTCCCCGGTCGCCCACAGGTCCCGTGAAAACTCCGGCTGGGTCTTGATCCGTTTGGCGACCGCGCGCAGCTTGGTGAGGTTCACCCCGTGGTCGTCACCGTGGTTGAGGTTAACCGCGCGGATCTGCGGGTCCTCGAGCGCGGCCAGCTCGGCCATCACCTCGGCCACTGCCGGGGTCACTGCCGATGTCGTCTGGACCATGGCGGTCTCCTTTTCATCGCGTGCTGTCAGCCTACGACGGGTGCCTCTCGAGTGGGACGTTGCGCACGGCGCCGAGTTTCACCGGGTTCATGATGAAGAAGATCCGGTCGATGCCGCGGGTGCTGACCCCAATGGCCCCGACGAGGAACGGCTCGTCATCCATTCGAAGCACGAAGGCGTCGGAGCCGTTGACTGCGGCGACATGGAGCTCGACATGCATCTGTAGTTTCTGAACCGTACCGAGAAGGAACCGTGCCACGTGGTCGGGACCTTCGACCGGCCGGCGCGCGGCGGTGACGTTCCCACCACCGTCCGAGTACAGGACGATGTCGTCGGCGAGCAGAGTCTGCAGGCCCTCCAGGTCGCCGGCTTGAGCGGCGGCGAGGAAGGAGCGAAGCAGACGGTTCTTCTGCGCGACGGTTACGCGGTTATCGCTGTGCTCCTTGAGGTGCAGGCGGGCACGCCGGGCGAGCTGGCGGGCGTTGGCCTCCGTGGTCTCAACTACCGCGGCGATATCACCGAAGGTGTAACCGAAGGCCTCGTGGAGCAGATAGACGGCGCGCTCCTGTGGGGTCAGTCGTTCCATCAGCAACAGGAGCCCGACTTCGAGGGCCTCCGCGTTTTCCGCTCCCAGTTCGGGATCGGCGCCGGTAAACACCGGTTCCGGCAGCCACGGGCCGATGTAGGTCTCCCGACGCATGCGCGACGACGTCGCCACGTTGATCGTGAGGCGGGTCGTCATCGTCGTCAAAAATGCGGGATGGCTGCGGATGCCCGAGCGGTCGGTCGTCTGCCACTTGACCCAGGCGTCCTGCACGACATCCTCTGCTTCCACTGCGCTGCCGAGCATGCGGTATGCGATACCGAAAAGCCGGGGGCGCATCGACTCAAACCCGGCCGCCAGCTCATCCATTTCTGCTGCGGTAACGTCGCGACTGGGAACTCCCATCGGCATCCTCTGTTCGGTGCTGCTCGGTGTGCAATCCGGCATCAACTTACCGCTACGCCCTTTCCAATGGTGATTCGTGACGGGCCCCGCGCGAGTGCCGCCAGGTGTCACGTTTCGGCGGAGGCGGCGGTCATTACTTGTGACCCCGCCCGTTTTCGAGAAAGAGACCGCATGAGTACACGTTCCGAGCACAGGGTTGTCGTCATCGGGGCCGGCTATGCCGGAATCCTCGCGGCAAACCGGGTGCAAGCGTCCTTGACGGCTGCCGAGGGCCGCCGGGTGCGCGTCGCAATGGTGAATCCCCGCACCGACTTCATCGAACGCGTGCGCCTGCACGAAGTGGCCGCAGGGGTGCGCACGAGCGCCGCGATTCCACTGGACGACATGCTGCACGACCGCATCGAGATCGTCCTGGGCACGGTGCTGCGGATCGACGCTCCTGCCCGGGTGCTCTCCGTCGCGACCAGCGGTGGGATCACGAGCGAACCCTATGACACCCTGGTCTACGCCGTGGGGAGCACGGCCGCGCTCGGAGTACCCGGTGCGGACGAGTTCGCGCACCTGCTCAGCAACGCTGACGGGGCGGAGACCGCGCGCCTTGCGCTTGCCACCGGCCCGGACGGCCAGCGCATCGTCGTGGTCGGGGGCGGGGCGACGGGTGTGGAGGCCGCCGCTGAGTTCGCGGAACAGCACCCGACAGCGTCGGTCACCCTGGTGTCGAGAGGCGCCGTGCTCGCGCATCTCCCCGCGGCCTCCCGCAAGTCCGTCCTCCGTTCGCTGAATAGGCTCGGAGTCAACGTGATGGAGGGGAGCGGCGCCAGCCGGGTCCAGGCCGATGCCGTTGAACTCCTTGACGGCACGCTTCTTCCCAGCGACGTCACCGTCTGGACCGCCTCTTTCGCCGTCCCCGACCTAGCCCGACGCAGCGGGCTCGACGTCGACCCGATCGGCCGGTTGCTGGTCGACGAGGAACTCCGTGCGCTTGCGTACCCTGAAATCTTCGGAGCCGGCGACGCCGTGCACCCGCCGTCGTCCGTGGGTTCTCACCTGCGGATGGGCTGCGCCATCGCCATGCCCCTTGGCGGCCACGCGGCGGACAACGTTCTGGCAGTTCTGCGCGGTGGGAGCCTGACGAAGCTCGATGTCGGTTTCAGCGCTCAGTGCATCAGCATCGGCCGGAAGAGGGCGATCATCCAGCTCCTCACTAAGGCGGACCGGCCTCGGGCGATTCGCATCACCGGCCGGGCCGGGGCGTTGGTGAAGGAATTCGTCTGCGCATACCTCGCGACCGGTTCGCCCCGACGAGAGCGGACCCGACCCGGATCGTTGATGCTGGCCTCTGGCCCGAAGAGGATGCCCGTCGACCTCAGGAACTAGTCCCGTGCGCAAGGTTGGTGCGCCGTCGGGCCAACCGGGGACTCGGCGGCGGTCGGGACCAGTCGCGGTCTGCTTGGCGCAACCTCGGACAAAGCCGCCTGAAACCCTGTGCTTCCGCTCTTACCTCACGACTCGACCGAGCCTCCTGTTGGCGATGACGGTACACGCGGTGGTGGGGTTTTGACACCGGCCGGTCCATGTCGGCGTCGGCGGAGAGCACCACTGCACCTCGTATGGCCCGTTGCGCCCTCTACAGCGGGTGCACCCGGCCATACAGGGCGCAGTGAGCGCCAACGAGCTCACGAAACCACTACTCGGGGGCTGGCCCGCCGGTCGGGGGAGCCGGCGCGAAGCGCTGATGGCCGAGCACGGCCAGGAGCGCCAGCTTCTCGGCGGCCTCGCTCCGCGGCGCCGCGGTGAGGATGAGCAACGCCTGACCACGGTCCTCGGTGAGGAGCGTCTGGCAGTCGAGTTCAATCGGACCCAGTTCCGGGTGGATCAGCGTCTTGTGGTCCTGGAAGCGGGTGGCCACATCCTGCAGTTCCCAGATTTCGGTGAATTCTGCGCTCACCCGGCTCAGCTCTCGCACCAACGCACCCGCTCGTGAGCGCTGGCCCGCCGCTCCGAAGGCCGCACGGAGGCCGGCCACCTGGGCCCGGCTCTGCCGCTGCCGGTCGGCAAACGGGTAGATCTCCCGATCGGTGGGGTCGGTGAACCACCGGTAGACGCTGCTGCGAGCCAGCCCGGTGTGCCGGGAGTGGTCGCCGAGAAGCGCCGCGCCCAGCCAGTTCTGCGCCAGAGTCTCACCGAGGCTGGAAAGGATCAACGCCGGGGTCTCCTCGAGCCGGTCGAAGACCCGCATCAGGGAGGGGGCAACGTGCGTGTCCAGTGGCGTGCGCGCCGGCACGTTGTGGTCGGCGAGGCGGTACAGGTAATCCCGCTCGTCGTTGCTCAGGCGCAGCGCCCGGGCCAGGGCCGCCAACATCTGTTCGGATGGTTGCGGGCTGCGGGCCTGCTCCATCCGCACGTAGTAGTCCGCGGACATCCCGGCCAACGCGGCGACCTCCTCGCGGCGTAACCCGGGGACCAATCGACGCGGCCCAGCGGGGAGGCCGACGTCCTCAGGGCGGAGCCCGCTCCGGCGGGAGCGGAGAAAATCGGCGAGAGCAGATTGGTCCATGCGTCCATCATCCGCCACCGACGCGCCGCTCTCCAGGGACCGGCAGTCCTACGACAACGGCTCCTCTCCCGCATCCGGTCGCCGCCGCACACACTCGAGTCATGAACATCACCGGAAACACCATTTTCATCCCCGGCGCCACCTCGGGCATCGGACTCGCCCTGGCCCTGCGATTGCGGGCCGCCGGCAATACCGTCGTGATCGGCGGGCGCCGCGCCGACGTGTTGCAGCGCCTCGCCGCCGAGCACGGGCTGTCCGGCGTCACCATCGACACCACCGACCCCGCCTCCGTGCTGGCCGCCCGCGACCAGATTCTGGCCGAGCACAGCGACCTGAACGTACTCATCGCCATGGCCGGGGTGATGAACGCCGAGGATGTGCGCGGTGCTGGTTTCCTGGCCGTAGCTGAACGCATCGTCGAGACCAACATCAACGGGCCGCTGCGGCTGGTCGCCGCATTCATCGAGCACCTGCAGACCCGCCCAGACGCCACCCTGATGACGGTCTCGTCAGGGCTCGCCTTCACCCCGCTGGCCTTTACCCCCACCTACAACGGCACCAAGGCCTTCATCCACCAGTACAGCGAGACCATTCGGATGCAGCTGGCCGGAACATCCGTGCAGGTCATTGAGCTCGTTCCGCCGGCCGTGCAGACCGAACTGATGGCCGGCAACTCGGTGAACGAGCACTTCATGCCTCTGGACGCCTTCGCCGACGAGGTTATGGCTCTTCTGGAAGCGCAGCCCGACGCGCAGGAGATTCTCGTTGATACCGTGAAGTTCCTGCGGTTCGCGGAGGTCGAGGGGCGCTACGCCGCCACCATTGCGGCGCTGAACCCCGCCGCGTGACAGGGCAGGCGGCTCACTGCACCTCCTACGGGCGGCCGCGCCCGCTATAGCGGTAGCGGTCGCCGACAGGGGGCGCAGTGAGCGCCGCGCACGCCCCGGACAAGGCCCAGCGATGGATGCGCCGGGTCAGGCGGAGATCGCGAGGTCTTGAGTGATGCTCGGCGAATCGCCGGCGTAGACCGGCTCAACTCGGGGCGGCACCTCTGAGCGCGCGGATGATCTGCGCGAGCGCCAACCCGGCGGCCGCCACCACGGGCACGGTTACCACCATCAGGGCGATTCGGTTGGGCCGGAATTCCAGCCCGTCGGGTCCGCCGACATAGGCGCCGATCGGCACCGCGTAGCCGCCGCCACCACCGCCGCTGCCTTCCCCGACGCCCATGCCGGCTGGGCCGAAGCCGCCGTCGGGCATCTCGCTGGAGCCCTCGCCGCCGCCGAAGCCGAAGCCGACGAGCGCGACGGGGATCAGGTCGTGCCCGCCCAGCGTGGTCTTCTCGCCGTACGCCAGTTTCGCACCCCAGGAGGGCACCGATTCCGCTAGTTTCTCGATGAGGTTCGCCATGGAGCGACCGTACGCGGGTTTGCGCCGATCGGATAGCTGCCACCTGCCGGTAGGCTGCGAGTGCCCAGGCAGGGCGGAGCGGGCCGTGACGAGCACAGATGAGAAAAGAGCCGACCGTGGGGGAGAAAACGGCAGTGAAGAGTGGGGCATTCCGGCGCGAGACCTGGTTTCTCATCGCGGCAATCGGGTTGCTGCTGAGCCCGGCCCTCTTCGACCTGCGCTGGCTGCGAGACGCCACCGCGGACTTCGGCAATTCCCGGGACGCGCTGTACGGCGTTGTCGGTGCGTTCGTGACGGCCGGCCTCGTCAATTCGTGGAGCAAGAGACGTGCCGAGACGCGGGACAGGCTGCGCTACGACGGGATGTCGAAGGTGGCGTTTCGCAGTCTCGCCCAGACCGTGAACGATGTGGGACGGATGCTCCTCGCCCCTGTAGTCGGAGCCGATCTCTATGCCGCTGGAATTCCCGGGTTCACCCCGGAGCATCATGAGGAAAATCTGGCGAATCTCCGCGCCCTGTCGATACAGCCCGACTTCGCGCCGAAAAGCGGCGTCTGGGACGACGCCGTGAGTCGTGACAAGGTGACGGCGAACCTGATGGCGCTCTGTGCGCAACATGGGTTCCCGCAACACATGTTTCGCACCACATCGGCTGCCCGGCGGCGCCTGCAAACGGCCATGGCTGATTGGGCGCCCGTGATGGTGGCCGTGCCGGGAGCGAACGAACACCTGGCCCGTGGCTGGCCGCTGGCGGACCAGATCGTTCTGTTGCTCGAGTCCTGGCGGCATTTGATGACCGCGGACGCGTCGGGTGCCGCCTCCCAGAGTGACCTGGACCGGGTGGCAGAGGACTACGCCGAGACGATTCGCCAGTACCAAGCCTGGATTCAGGAGCTGATTCCGTTGGCCGGCCTGCCCGCTCGCTGACGGCCCACCGCGCGCCGATACTCGTTGACACGCCGGTGACGTTTCATCGGCGACCGCATCGCCGACCTCCTCGGCCGCATGACGGTGGAGGAAAAGGTGGGGCCCTGCTAGGCGTCGTGGGCACCGGGGAGGTGGCGTCGGCGGCGGGACATCGTCGCCTGCACCGCCTCTGCTGCGCCCGGATGTTGCGCACTGTGCGCCGTGTACCAGCGGTGGTAGGCGGCGACCAGCGGAACCGACGTGAGGCCGTGCAGGATCACGCTCAGCGCAACGGTGACGAAAACCGTCGTGAGCACGACGTCCCCCTCGGGCACACCACGCTCGAAGGCGAGAAGCGCGAACACCAGCGAAGCCAGCCCGCGCGGACCGAACCAGCCGATGAACGCCACCGTGGGCCGTTTCAGCCCCTGACCGGCGAGGGCGATCGTGACCGGAATCATCCGTACCAGCGTCAGGCTGAGCGCGGCGTAGAGGACGACCTGCCAGGTGATGTACGGGAAGGCCAGGGTGAGGGCCAGCGCGCCGAACCCGATCCAGGTGACGGCGGCGAGGAAGCCGCCAGAGTCCTCGGCCAGCAAGGTGACGGCCGACCCGCGCGTGCCGGAGAACCTGCCGAACGCGAGGCCGCCCACGAAGGCGGCGATGAATCCGCTGCCACCGAGTGTCACGGCGATGGTGAACGCCAGCAGCGCCGCCGCCAGGGGAACGATCTGGCGCCACTCCCGGCCGATCCAGTCCCGGTGGTCGGCGGCGCGGAACAACAGCCCGCCCAGCGCGCCGGCGACCAAGCCCCCGATGAGCCCCCAACCGATCTGGGCGGCCATGCTGCTGATCACCGCCGAGGGCACGTCGGTCTCCAGCTCAGCGTTGGCGATAGCGAGTGTGACCAGGAAGAACGGCACGGCGAGGCCGTCGTTGAGTCCGCTCTCCACGTCGAGGGACTGCCGCACCCGCCCGGGGACGGCCGGGTCGGACACGACCTTCTGGCCTAACGCCGCATCCGTGGAGGCCAGCATCGTGGCCAGCAGCACCACGGAGGCCAGCGCCATGTCGGGGAAGACGAGCGCACCGACCACAGATCCGGCGATCATGGTGAGCGGCAGCCCGATCAGCAGCAGGCGGGTCGGCAAGGAGAGCTCTCGCCGGAGCGCCCGCAGGTCGATGCGGGAGGCGTCGCTGAAGAGGAGCAGCACCAATGCGATCTCGGCCACAAGCTCGGCGACCTCGGATTCCACGGCAATGTCGAGCCAGCCGAGCGCCGACGTGCCGACGAGGAAACCCACGACGGTGAAGAAGAGGGCCGACGTAATGCCCCGTCGATCCAACGGCCTCGAGAACACACTCCAGATGACGATGATCGCCAGCACCGTTGTGGCCGCAACCATCCGAACCCTGCTCTCGATCGTGGCGCCTGCATCTGGCTGCCCTGCACCACGTCTACACCCGAATGCGCCTGGTTCCTAGATGTTGGGCGGGCGCCGAGACCGCCCGTTTCGGGCTTACGACGGCCGGAATCCCGATCAGACCTGGTTGCTATGCTGACCGGACGTGCACCGAAGAACCGACCCGGCGGGAGTGATTTGTGGCTGAGATGCGGGGTTCAGGCGGTGGTCGAGCCCGGTGGGCGCGCCTGACCGAGTCGGTGGAATCACGGTTGTGGCCGCTCCCGGTGGCGGCGATTCTACTGGCTGTGGTGCTGGGGCTCGTGCTTCCGCGCATTGACCTGCTCATCGACGCGGAACTGCCCACCGCCGTGGACTCGGTGATATTCAACGGGGGAGCAGAGACGGCCCGGTCGGTGCTGTCGTCGATTGCCGGCTCGTTGATCACGGCGACGTCGCTGACTTTCTCTCTCACGGTGGTGGCGTTGCAGCTGGCCAGCAGCCAGGCGTCGCCCCGCGTGTTGCGGTTGTTCGCCAGGGACCGGCAGGTGCACGCGACCCTGGCTGTTTTCCTCGGCACCTTCGCATACTCGATCACGGTGCTTCGGTCGGTGCGAGCGACGACGGATGACGCCGCCGAGTTCGTACCCCGGGTCGCCGTGACGACGGCGTTCGTGCTCACCCTGGTGAGCGTCATCATGCTGGTCTTCTTCCTCGCCCACCTAGCCGCCCAGCTGCGGGTGGAGACGATGCTGAAGGACATCCACGCCGAAACGAACCGCACCATCGACCTCGTCGGTGCCGGTAATGAGGCCGCACAGGCGTATACCTCGCCGATGCAGATCCCGGTCGGGACGCACACCGTCACGGCTGCGGTGAGCGGTTTCATCACCGGCCGCGACCACGCGGCACTGGTGGCCTACGCCGCCCCGCACTCGCTTGTCTTCCAGGAGGTCAGGCGGGTCGGGGAAAACGTCGTCGCCGGCACGCCACTGATGGTGTGGTGGCCGGCCGGGGACGGTACGGACCCGGCGGACGCGGACGACGTGGCGGATGCGGTGCGCGGCGCGTACTCAATTGCCTACGAACGCACCGCGGCGCAGGACATCGACTACGGGGTGCAGCAGATCGTGGACATCGGCGTGCGCGCGCTGTCGCCGGGCATCAACGACCCGACCACCGCCGTGAATGCCCTCGGGCACCTCAGCGCGATCGTGGCCAGCACGCTCCAGATGCCGGCGCTTCCCAGCGCCCTCGCCGATGCGGACGGGAACCTGCGGGTGGTGACGGCTACCCGCACAGCGGCAGACACTATCCATGATGCGCTGTCCCCGATGCGGCATTACGGCGCCAACGACCCCTCGGTGGTGAGAAGGTTTCTGCAACTGGTCAGCGATCTGGCTTACACCTGCTCGGCCGGGGAGGTGCAGACGGCCCTTCAGCAGCAGCTGGCCGCACTGGACCTGCAACTGCAGGCACAGGGCGACGATCCCGCCTCGGTCAGAGAGATGCGCGCCGCTGTCGCCGAGGTCACGGCGCGCATCGCCGACTCGCCCGTCCGTGCGACCTAGACGGAACACCGCATCCTTCGGCGCCATGCCGTGTTGTGCACAGGGGCGCGACGGGGCGAGTTCTCGACAGCCGAGATCGTTTCTGCGGGGGAGCTGATGCCGCCACGACACTAGACGGATGGACCTCGGCATCTGGCTCGCCCGGCACCACGGCGTTGCGCACTCAGCTCAGGCGCTGCGTGCGGGGTTCACTCGATACTCGATCAGGCAGAGCATCGCCGGCGGCGAGTGCGAACGCATCCGCCGTGATTGGCTCGCTCTGCCGACGGCTCCAGCCGATCTGCGCGCCGCGGCTGCGCTCGGCGGGCGGGTGGCGTGCCTCAGCGTTGCCCGGCAGCTTGAGCTGTGGCACCTCTCTGACGGGATGAACCACGTCAGCATGCCGAGAAACACGGCGGTGCCGGCATCCGAAACCCTGCGGGTGCACTGGAGTATCGGACCGGTACCGGTTGCCCGGTTCGCACTTGTGGAACCTATCGAGAACGCCCTCGTGCACATCGCCGAGTGCCAACCGTTCGAGAACGCTCTCGTCGTCTGGGACTCCGCTTTGAACAAGAAGCTCGTGACCCAGGCCTCGCTCGCGAGGCTGCACCTGCGCAGTGCCGCGGCCCGTGCCGTGCGAGAGGTCGCGTCGGGGCTGGCCGATTCGGGCCTGGAGACGCTGCCCGTTTCCCGGCTCGCGGCCATCGGCATCCGGGTCAGCCAGCAGGTCATGCTCGCGGGGCACCGCGTCGATGGTCTGATCGGGCAGCGGCTCGTACTGCAGAGCGATGGCTTCAGCTTCCACTCCACGGCCGAGCAGCGGCGGGCAGACATCGCGCACGATCGGAGGCTCGCCCTCCTCGGTTTCACGGTTCTGCGCTACGACTACCGGCAGATCCTCTTCGACTGGCCACGGGTCGAGGCGGAGATCCTCCACGCCATGGCCCAGGGTCTTCACCTCGCCCCGACGCAAGTTAGGAGATAGTGAGATTAATAGGATGCTTTGAGCGGCGGATTCAACCGGTCAGCGCAACACCGGTCGGTTGTGGCTTCGAGAGTAGCTCGTTGAGGGCTTCTTTCGGGGTTTTCCAGTCGAGGGTTTTGCGGGGGCGGTCG
>NZ_SOGH01000028.1:0-178670 GCF_004402305.1 Cryobacterium sp. TMB3-10
TCTCTTTCGCGGTATCCCCTAGAAAGGGACCCTACGACCGAGGTTTTTGGCATTTGACATTGTGCACGCTGTTGAGTTCTCAAGGATCGGACGCACCCGACTTCAGGCCTAATGGCTGTCGCTCCGGGGCACTTCGACGTTTGTTCTTGTTGTCTGCTTGGATTTCGGTTAGGAAATTCGAAGCAAACTTCATCAAGCTGTACAAAGCGAAGAATCGCTTTCTTTTCTGCTTGGATTTGGTCCCGCTTGAGGCCGGTAGCTCTTCGGCTTTCCGAACCTGTGGGGTGACGAGAGATGACATTACGGGGATTCTGGGGGGGTCGCAAATCCCATCCGCATCCCGGGCGTGTCGCCCCGGCGAGGATAGGGTCGACAGACCAGCATCGGCGCTTGAGAAGGGCTCTTACATGGACTCCACACACGACATCGTGATCGTCGGAGGCGGCCATAACGGCCTCACCGCCGCGGCCTATCTGGCCAAAGCCGGGCGGAGTGTGCTGGTGCTCGAACGGGACGACCACGTGGGCGGAGCAGCGGTATCGGCCGCCGCCTTCACGGGGGTGGATGCCCGTCTGTCCCGGTACTCGTACCTGGTGAGCCTGCTGCCTGCCCGCATCATCGACGAGCTCGGCCTGTCGATCGAGCTGGCACGGCGGCGGTACTCGTCGTACACCCCGGATCCGGCCAACCCGGCGACCGGCCTGCTGGTGGATGCGGGCGATGCCGAGGCGACGCGGGCCTCCTTCGAGAGGATTGGAGCCGGGGCGGACATCGCGGGGTGGCAGCAACTCGGTGGCGACCTGGGGCATCTGGCCCGTGCGCTGTTCCCCACGGTATGCGAGCCGTTGCCCACCCGGTCAGAGGCCCGCCGGCTGGTCGGTGACGACGCCCTGTGGGACGAGTTCATCGAGCATCCGCTCGGCGACCTGCTCAACCGGCGATTCGGCTCCGACCTCGTGCGCGGGGTGGTGGCCACCGACGGCCTGATCGGCACGTTCACCTCGGTGCATGACGCGTCACTGGATGCGAACCGCTGCTTTCTCTACCACTCGATCGGAAACGGCACCGGGGACTGGGACGTACCCGTCGGCGGCATGGGTGCGGTGACCGGGGAGCTGGAGCGGGTGGCCCGCCAGGCCGGTGTGCGCATCCTGACGAGCGCAAAGGTCACCGGCATCGATCCGGACGGCACCGTGCGCTACCGGCATGAACACCGGGACGAGAGCACCGTGGGAAGCCACGTGCTGGCGAACGTGGCGCCGTGGGTGCTGGACGGCCTGCTGGGTGAACGCACACCGGACACCGTGAAGCCCGAGGGCGCCCAGGTGAAGGTGAACCTGCTGCTGAGTCGCCTCCCCCGCCTGCTGGATGCGTCGGTGTCGGCCGAGGCCGCGTTCGGCGGAACCTTTCACATCAATGAGACGCTCAGCCAGCTCGAGGACGCGTATCGGCAGGCCGGTGCGGGCCGGGTCCCCGATCTGGTCTCCTGTGAGATCTATTGCCACTCCCTCACCGATCCGAGCATCCTCTCGCCGGAACTGGTGGCGGCCGGCGCGCAGACCCTCACGGTGTTCGGCCTGCACACCCCCGACCGGCTCACCCGCCTGGACAACACCGCCGTCAGGGCCCAGTTGCAGGCCGCCGTCCTGGCCTCCCTCAACTCGGTGCTGGCCGAACCCGTCGAGGACCTGCTGCTCCGGGATGCCGACGGCAGGCCGTGCATCGAGACCAAGACCACCGCGGACCTCGAGTCGGCGCTCAACCTGCCCGGCGGGGACATTTTCCACGGGCTCCTGTCCTGGCCGTTCCTGGAAGACGACGCACCCAGGGACACCGCCGCCCAGCGCTGGGGCGTGGCTACCCGGCATCCGCGGATTCTGCTCTGCGGAGCCGGCGCTCGACGCGGCGGCGGGGTCAGCGGACTCGGCGGGCACAACGCTGCCATGGCCGTGCTCGAGAGCGACTGAGGACTCTGGCGGCGGCCTCGAACTAGGCATAGCCTCAGAGGGAAGGCTCGTGTTTCACTCAACGTGGAGGTCACCATGCCCACCCAGCCCCTGCCCGGTCCGCCGGACGTCGCCCACGCCACAGGGCGGTTCGCCCACCGGGAGGACGGGCTCTACCTGCTCTTCGACCGCATCTTCCCTGCGGCCCCGGAGTCGGTGTGGGAGGCCGTGACCAAACCCGAGGGCCTGCACGGCTGGATCGGCACCTACACAGGGTCCCCTCGCACCGGGGCCGTGCGGTTCCGGATGGAATCGAAGAACGACTCGCAGTGGGAGTACGTGAGCATTCTGGAATGTGTCGAGTTCAAGAAGCTGGCGCTGGACATCGGCGAGGGCGAGGATGCCTGGCGGGTGATGGCGCATCTGTCGGGCGGATCCGGCAAGACCGTGCTGACCTTCGGGCTGCGGCTGCACTCCCCCGCCGAGGCCGCCACGTTCGGGCCGGTCTGGGACTATTACCTCGATAGGCTCGTCGCCTCCCGCACCCACCACCCGCTGCCGTCGTTCAGCAAGTACTACCCCGCGCTGCAGAGTCACTATCAAGAGCTCCTGGTGCCCAAGCCCACCCCTGCGCCAGCGAGCGAGGACCGCGCCTAGCCACTACTCCCAGATGCTGGGGGCCGGCGCCCGGGTAGCGGGCATGGCCACGTCGGCGCTCCACTCGAGCAGCCAGTCGGGCACGCTCACGTCGGCGGGCACGGCACCGACGGCGTCGGTGAGTTCGTCGATGGTGACCACGCCTCCCGTGCGTTTGAGGAACCGGCCGCGGATGAAGCCGCGGGCGTAGACCTCGACGTCGCCCGGTCTCGCATCCGGGCCCTCAACGGGCCGCACGAAGCGTTGCTCGACGTAAACGGCCTTGTCGTCGAAGCCCAGGATGCGCGACTCGACGGTGAACCGCTGGCCGAGCGTCAGTGACTTGCGAAAACTGATGGTCTCGGCCACCACCACCGGATACCAGCCCTTGGCCTGGAAGATCGCCCAGATTCCGGTGCGGTGCAGCATGTCGAACCTGGCGATGTCCATGATCGACAGGTACACGCCGTTGTTCATGTGCCGCAGGATGTCCTGGTCGGTGGGCAGGGTGATGAACCGCGTGCGGGCGACGTCGTAGTGCCCGAGGCGTGGGCCGAAGCGCGACAGCAGGCTGTGGAGCAGGGTTCGAAAGAACATGTGCACCCGATGATGCTAGCGGGCGGCGGCCTCCGACAGCTCGCGCAGGGCCGACGTCTCGTCGATGGTCTGCAGCACCCTGTCGCGCAGCACAATCCGGCCGCGGGCCACGGCGTGTCGCACGTCGGTGGCGGTGGCCGTGTAGGCCAGCGCAGACCATGGGTCACGGCCGGGCCTGCTGTTCAGTGTGTCGATGCGCACGACCTGGAGGTCGGCCTGCATGCCGGGCTCGATCGTGCCCACGTCGGCCAGACCGAGGGCGCGGGCGCCGTCGACGGTGCCGAGCCGCACGGCGCGTTCGGCGCTGATCATGGTGGGGTCGTTGCTGGTGCCCTTGTGCAGCAGCGCGGCCATCCGCACGGCGGCGTACATGTCGAGGGAACCGGCGGAGGCGGCCCCATCGGTGCCCAAGCCCACGGCGGCGCCGTGCTGCAACAGCTCGGGCAGCCGGGCGATGCCGCAGCCGAGCTTGAGGTTCGACATCGGGCAGTGCGCCACGGCGGCGCCGCTGGCGGCGATGCGGGTGACCTCGTCGTCGGTGAGGTGCACGGCATGGGCCAGGACGGTGTGGTTGGTCAGCAGCCCGGCCGCATCGAGCACGGCGACCGGCCGGTCACCGTTGACCTGCACCGTCAGCGCCAGTTCGCCGAGGCTCTCAGAGGCGTGCGTGTGGATGCGGGCGCCGCGCGAGGCGGCCAGCTCCCGAATGCTCTCCAGCTGGTCGCTACTGAGGGTGTAGGCCGAGTGGGGCATCACCCAGAGGTCGTCGTCGGGCGACTCGGTGCGGTTGTCGGTGAGGATCGATCTGGCTTCCTCGAGCATGCCCGCGAAGTCGCGGCCCTCGGGGTCCGCGTTGCCGAGGAAGGTGGGGCCGTTCAGCAGCCGGAATCCGGCCTCCGCCGCGACAGCGCGGCTGGCCCGCGGGAACCAGTACATGTCCAGCGCCGTGGTGGTGCCGCCCAAGAGGCACTCGGCGATCCCGGCCCTGGTGCCGATGGCGACAGTCTCGGCGCTGAGGGTGGCCAGTTCGGCGCCGACCATCCGCTCGAGGAACACCTCGAGGGTGACGTCGTCGGCCGCGCCCCTGAACAGGTTCATGGCCAAGTGGCTGTGGGTGTTCACCCAGCCGGGGGCGATCACGCAGCCCGGGCTCTCGAGCACCTCCGCCGCGTCGTACCGGGCGAGCAGGTCGGCAGCCGGCCCGACGCCGACGATGATCCCGGCACGGATGGCGACGGCGCCGGCCTCGATGATCGTGCCAGCGGCGTCGACGGTGAGCACGGCATCCGCGGTGAGGATCAGGTCGACGTGGTCGGTGGCCATCAGACGAGCTCCGGCAGGGCGACGAGGGCGTCGAGGGTGACGGAGATGCCGCGACTGACGCCATCCGCCACGACGGTGCGATGCGGGTCGTATCCGGTGGTGTCGACGAGGTCGTCGGCGGTGGCGCCGTCGATCACGAGGCCGCCGCCCGCGCGCACGCCGCGGGTGGAGGCGAGCACGAGCAGGGCCGAGAGTTCCATTTCGATGGCGAGCACGCCGAGCTTGACGTAACCGGCCTGGTTGAGATCGATGATTCCCGGGTAGAAGGCCGCCCGGGTCCAGACGATTCCGCGGTGGTGGGGGGCGTCGTGCCGCCGGGCTGCCTCGGCCAGTGCGATCACGACCTCGGGATTCGCGGCCGCCGGGTAGCTCTCCGGCACCAGCTGGTGGGTGACGCCGTCGTCGCGCACGCAGGACTCGGCGATGATCAGGTCGCCGTCGCCGATGCCACGCAGCAGGGCTCCGGCGGTGCCAAGCCTGATGATGGTGTCCACGCCGGCATCCATCAGCTCCTGGAACAGACAGATGGCGCCGGGGGCGCCCACACCGTGCGAGGAGACGACGACGGTGCTGCCGTTCCAGTCACCGACGAACGAGCGATACTCACGCTGGTGGGCGACCTCGCGCACGTTGTCGAGCAGGTGGGAGATCTGCTCGGCCCGGAACGGGTCACCGACGACGAGGGCGCGGGTGGGTAGCCCGGTCTTGGGGAGCCCGGTCACCGGGAACGTGTCGGCCTGGCTCATGTGTGCTCCTCGTGGCTGGCGCGGCCCGAATGGCCTGGCAAGTGTCGAACTTGTCTACCATGCCCGGGCAGACCCGCGCAGGCCGGGGAGCTAGGCCAGGGCGGGCTCGGCTTGAGCAGGCGTGGACCGAGCCTGGGCGGGCAGCGCCGCCACCTTGCGCACGAATGAACCCAGACGGCGGTAGACCTCCTGCGATTCGGGGTGCCGGGCGTCCTGCTGCCAGGTGTGCCGGGTGTTGGTGCGGTGCCGGCCGTAGATCACCGTGTCGGCCAGAATGGACCGTCGGCGCAGGGCCTCGATGAAGTTGAGGTTGGCCCGGTAGAAGTAGTCGCGCTCGGAGGTCGTGATGAAGACCGGCGGGAAGCCCTTGTCGAGCCACTCGATGGGCGAGAGGAATCGGGCGGCGTCGCGCAGCGACATTCCGGGGCTGCGTTCGGGGAGCAGCATCCGCAGGAAGTTGAGGCTGAGCACGAAGCCGCGCTCGAACATGACCGAGAAGTCGGCGATACTGCAGTGCTGCACGAGTCCGCGCAGGTGGCCGGCCTCGATCGGCAGGTCGAGGTTGTAGTGCGCGGCGAGGGTGTCGTCGTTGGCCGCGGCGGTGAGCAGGGCCGCGATGTGCCCGCCCGCCGAGTCGCCGCCGAGAACGATGCGGGTGGGGTCTCCGCCGTATTCGACGATGTTGCGCTGGACCCAGGTGAGCACAGCGTTGGCGTCGTCGAGCATGTGGCCGATCTTGAATCGAGTGGCCATGCGGTAGTTGGCGTTGACGACCACCATGCCCTCGACCGCCTGGCTGGCGGCGTACTTGGTGAGCGGCGCCTTGTCGCCGGAGGTCCAGCCGCCGCCGTGGAAGTAGATGTAGACGGGCAGCGGGCTCGGTGGCGTGGTCACGTCGTGGCTGTCGGGGTGACCGTCGTGGTGCTCGTGCGGCACGAGAACGTCGAGGCGGTGATCACGGATGCCGTCGCCCACGTAGTCAAGGTCGAAGTGGTAGTCGACGTCGTCGATCGGGTCGGCGTTGAACTTGTGCAGTTCGCCCGGCGCGATGCGCGTCATGATCGCTTTCCAGAGCCACACCGGCACCCTGGACAGGCCGGTTTCCCGGTGCGTGAGGTGCGAGTCCGCGGAGGGGCCGGCAGCGGGGTCGAAGCTGGTGCTGGAGTGGGGGGACGAGTGAAACATGGTGCCTTACTGCCGACGTGGCGCTACCGGAAGCGGCTTCGAAGTGCCGACTGGCGTTGGTAGCGCTTGCATCGTTTTTTGCCGCGTGTAGAAGATAGGCGCGCAACCATGAGATGACCTGAGAATCTCTCACGTGGCTCGAATCGACCGTCCCCTTGCATCAGCCGCGGCTACTCGTCTTGCCGGCGGTATTTGGGGTCGTGGGCGCGGTGTTGGGGTGGTTTTCGCCAGGTTCCGGTGGGGTCGATCCAGTGTGGGGCTTTGACTTCGGGCATGCCCAGGACCATGCGGATGTGCCACCCCGAGGTGTCGATGTTGTGGTGGTGGCGCCAGCACAGCAAAACCCCGTTGCTCACGTTGGTGGGGCCGCCGTTTTGCCACGGCTGCACGTGGTGGACTTCGGTCCATTGCGGTGGGCAGGTGCAGCCGGGGATGATGCAGCCGCCGTCTCGGGCGGTGATCGCTTTGCGTTGCAGGGGGGTGAAGCATCGGACTTTGTCGCCGAGGGCGAGGACGGCGCCGGTGCCGCCGAAGAAGATCGGCCGGAAGCCGGCGTTGTCGACCATCTGGTTGATCGTCTTCATCGAGACGGGGCCCTCGACGCCGTCGATCCAACCGACCCCGACCCCGTTGACGAGGTCGGTTGCGTTCACGTGCACCATCACCGTCGGCGGCATTCCGCCCATGGTCGGGGTGCGGGGGTCTTGGGCGACCTGGACCAGGATGCCACGGAGGATGTCGGCACGTTTCTGGCCACCGTCGCGTTCGTCGAGGATCTCGCCGGGCACGAGTTCGCCGGCCTCGATACGCTGCTGCTCCTCCGCGGACGGGAACGCGGGAGCGCTGCGCGCGGACTGGAAGGTGTTGAACAGGTTCTGCATGATGCCCTTGAGCTCCGGCGTCACCCCGCCGCGCAGCGGGTGCAGGCCTTGGCTGAGTTTGCCGAACGAGAACGTGGATTTGGCCTCGAGGATCTCCGCGGTGGGCGCGGCCCCGTCCGGGTTCAACACCGCCTGCCACGTCGCCGCCATCTCCCGGATCCGGTCCGCCGGGAACGTGAACCCCGCCGACGCACCCAGACGAGCGATCGGTCCCGTGNCCGGACCGGGCCGGTGCAGACTTGTCCGGCGCCGGCGCCGGCGCCGGTGTCGGTGTCGGCGTCATCGGCATCGGTGGCGGTGGCGATGTCGCCGGGTCCGGGGGTGCGGGCGAACACGGACCCGGTCGCGGACTCCACCAGCTCCGCCTCACCACCGTCCACCAGCGACTGGTCGGCATCGAAGCGGCCGTGCACCTTGTAGTCGGCCAGGCCCTTCACGATGTTCTCCGCCGCATCAATACCGATCTCCCCGGCCGCCAAGGCTGCGGCCACGAACGGGAACTCGGGCTCGAGGACCGTGCCGCCCAGCATCCGCGGGGCGACCTTCTCACCCAGGGATACGCGTCGTTTCATCTCCGGACCCGACATGCCCGTCAACCGAATCAGCAAATCCGTGGGGTGCGAGGTGCCCAACCGCCACGCCAACGACTCGGAACCCAACCCCGTACGAGCCCGGTAACCCACCACGGTCGCCGTGGCCACCCGGGCCGCGTCCACCGGCCGGCCGGTGCGCTCGACCATCTGCGTCAACGCGACCACCTCCGGGTCACTCAACGCGTTCACGTCAATGGAATCCATCACCGCCATCACCATCCGCGCCGCATCATCCAACGCCTGGAGCTTCTGACCGAACGCACCAGTATGCGCGCGCTGCACCCCCAGCAACTCGGCCGGATCCCGCCACTCAGGCCGCGGCTTAGACGGACCCCGACCGGCCCGACCGGGACGGGACGAGCCCGTCGCGGGGCCGGCCGCAGGGCCGGCGGCAGCGGCGGTCTTCGTGTCGGAAGTACCGCTCAGACTGTCGGCATCCACGCCGGTGAAGGGATCCGGACCGGCCAGACCGGTGTTCCAGTCGTGCAGGTTCGACCCGGTGGGAGTCATTCCCGTCGGTGCGGTGGAGCCACTATCCAGCTCGTCGTCCATACCCCCATTCTCTCACGAATCGCACTTATATGCGAGGAAATGTCAACAAGAAATTGAGCAAACATCGAACACAGTTCTGAGCCAAAGCGGACAGGCAGCGAGGGTCCCGACAGGCTCGACCGACGGAATGGGCACGTTGTCGAGGATGGCCAACGGACGAGCGTACTGCCGCCCGAGGAGATAGAGGGTTGTCGGGATCGGCTAGGCGGCGCCTCCGGCGACTCCGGTGGCCTCGAGCACGGCGCGGGCCAGGGTGTGGAAGTGCACGTTGAAGCCGAGCACGGCCGGGGTGGCCTGCGGGTCGACGCCGAGGTCTGCAACGTCGAGGGCGTGCAGCACGAACTGGTAGCGGTGCGTGCCCGTTCCGCGCGGCGGCGCGGCGCCGATGAAGGTGGGCTGGCGGATCTCGTTGGGCATGACGACGGCACCGGCGGGCAGCAGCACCGAGTTCGCGACTCCGGCACCGGTGGGCAGGCTGTCGACGTCGGCGGGGATGTTGAAAACCGCCCAGTGCCAATACCCGGAACCGGTCGGGGCATCCGGGTCGAACACCGTGAGTGCGAAGCTCTGGGTCTCGGCCGGGAAGCCGCTCCAGTGCAGGTCGGGCGAGACATCCTGACCGCCGGCGCCGACGCCGTACTGGGCGGCGGCCAGCGGGCCACCGTCGGTCATCACCGAGCTGGTCAGGTTGAACTGGGGCACCTCGCCGAAACGGGCGAAGGGATCGATCGTGGTCATGCACACTCCAAGGATCTGGTGGCGGTCTGGTTGGCTCAGCCTACGTGGGCCGCCTCGCGCCCCTCGCCGCCGCCTAAAATGTGGGGGTGGCCATTCCGAAGATCCTGCTCTACTACGTCTTCACTCCGCTCAGCGACCCCGAAGCCATCCGCCTGTGGCAGCGCGACCTCTGCGAGTCGTTGGGCCTGCGCGGCCGCATCCTGATCTCGAAGGACGGCCTGAACGGCACCGTGGGCGGCGACCTGCCCGCCCTCAAGCGCTACGTACGCAAGACCCGTCAGTACGCACCGTTCGCGGAGATCGACTTCAAGTGGAGTGAGGGAACCGGCCTCGACGAGTCCGGGGCGAGCCTCGACTTCCCTCGGCTGGTGGTGAAGGTGCGCGACGAGATCGTGAGCTTCGGCTCGCCAGAGGCCCTCACCGTGGATGCCGGCGGCGTCGTGGGCGGCGGCACCCGCCTGGCCCCGGCCGAACTGCACGCCCTCGTGGCCGAACGCGGCGACGACGTGGTGTTCTTCGACGGCCGCAACGCCTTCGAAGCCGAGATCGGCAGGTTCCGGGGTGCCGTGGTGCCGGATGTGGCGAACACCCGCGAGTTCGCGGCCGAGCTCGACAGCGGCAAGTACGACCACCTCAAGGGCCAGCCTGTGGTGACGTATTGCACCGGCGGCATCCGCTGCGAGGTGCTGTCGTCACTGATGAAGGACCGTGGCTTCGGCGAGGTCTACCAACTCGAGGGCGGCATCGTGCGCTACGGCGAGGCCTACGGCGACGACGGGCTCTGGGACGGCTCGCTCTACGTGTTCGACCAGCGAATGTCGGTGGATTTCAGTGGCCACGCCACCGTTCTCGGCCACTGCCAGGTCTGCGGCGCGGGCACCAAGAACATGCTCAACTGCCGGGACCTGTCCTGCCGGGAGCAGCTGGTGGCCTGCCCGGACTGCGTGGCCGTGGCCGCCCCGGCCTGCGCGGCGCACGCGGCCTGAGCAGATCAGCCCGGCCACGCATCCGCTTGCTCGCAAAAAGTAGTTGCTTGCGCACTTACCTAGCGTGTGCAATTATTTATGACGCGCCTGCAACTACCAGCGCGTGGCCTCGACAGGCTCGACCAACGGCCCGCGCACCTCCGCACCCTTGAAGGAATTTCCGCATGCCCATTGGATTGATCGCACTCGCCCTCGGCGGCTTCGGGATCGGCCTGACCGAGTTCGTCATCGCCGGCCTGCTGCCCGAGGTTGCCGCCGACTTCGCCGTGACCGAGGCCGCCGCCGGCTGGCTCATCTCCGGCTACGCCCTCAGCGTCGCCGTCGGCGCCATCCTGCTCACCGCCGCGGTGACCCGGCTGCCCCGCAAACACGTTCTGGTGGGACTGATGGTGCTCTTCATCATCGGCAACCTGATCTCGGCACTCGCCCCGAGCTACTCGATCATGCTGCTCGGCCGCATCATCGCCGCTCTCTGCCACGGCGCCTTCTTCGGCATCGGCGCCGTCGTCGCCGCCAGCCTGGTGCCGCCGAGCAAGAAGTCCGGCGCCATCGCCATCATGTTCACCGGCCTCACCCTCGCCAACGTTCTCGGCGTGCCGTTCGGCACCTTCATCGGCCAGAGCTTCGGCTGGCGGGCCACCTTCTGGGCGATCACCGTGATCGGCGTGCTCGCCCTGGCTGGCATCGTGGCCCTCGTGCCCCGCGCCACCGACGACACCGCGCACGTCAGCAACCTGCGCGGCGAACTCCGCGCCTTTCGGTCTAGCCAGGTATGGCTCTCCCTGGTGGTGACGGTGCTCGGCTTCGGCGGCATGTTCGGCGCCTTCACCTACATCGCCTACACGCTCACCGAGGTGAGCGGCTTCTCCAGCGCGGCCGTTCCGTGGCTGCTCGTGGTCTTCGGCGCCGGCCTGTTCGTGGGCAACATCCTCGGCGGCAAGGCCGCCGACCGGCGGCTCGATCCCACCCTGGTGGTGCTGTTGATCGGACTCACGGTGGTGATGGCGCTCTTCGCCCTCACCGCAGCGAACCCCGTCGCCACCGTGATTGCCCTCGTGCTGATGGGCGGCTTCGGCTTCGGAACGGTTCCCGGGCTGCAGACCCGCATCATGCTCTACGCCGACACCGCTCCGACCCTGGCCTCCAGCGCCAACATCGCCGCGTTCAACGTGGGCAACGCCATCGGCGCCTGGATCGGCGGCATCACCATCAGCGTGGGCCTGGGCTACACCTCACCGCTCTGGGCCGGCGCCGCGATCACCGCGGCCGCCGCGATCGTGATGATCGTCGCCGCCACCCGCCGCAACGTCCTGGTGCCGGCGGATGCCCCGGCGAGCGCCCGTCCGCTCGTCACGGCCGACGTTCCCGTCGCCTGATCCGGCTCGCACCCCGGGCACCGGCATAGTGACGCGCTTGGGTGCTGGAGAGCGCCAGCAGAATCAGGATGTCGATGGTAACGCTAACCAGCGAGGTGCGCAGGGTGATCTGGGCACCGTTGAGCGCGTAGTCGGCGAAGGAGAGCAGGATGCTCACCGAGGCGAATGACATCGCCACCACCCGGGCCCGGTTGTGACCGGTGAACACCAGCACGGCCAGGCCCAGGTAGAGCAGGAGGTAGAGCCCGTAGGCCGCGAGCAGCCAGCCCAGCACAGCCCACCCGGTGCCCGCCGGGCAGCGTCCAGCCGTCCGGGCAGCGCCAGAAGCGCACCCCGGGCGAGACGCGCCGGCGTCCGGAGGGCACCGCCGGGGTCTCTGGCATGGCGCCATGGTAGTTCGGTGTCGGCGTCGGCGTCAGCGGCGGCGGCGGCGGCGGCGGTCACCGGATCAATGCTTGGATGGCAGGGTGACCTACGACGTCGAATCGATCCGCGCCCATTTCCCCGCCCTCTCGGCCGGAACCGTGCACTTCGACAGCCCTGGCGGCACGCAGACCCCGCTCGGCGTCGGACAGGCCATCCTCGACACCCTCACCGGCCCGCTGTCGATCCGCGGCCGCCGCAGCCTCTCGGAGCGGAACGCCGACGACGCCGTCACGGGATTCCGTTCGGCAATGGCCGACCTGCTCGGCGCCGACCCGCACGGCATCGTCTACGGACGCAGCGCCACCCAGCTCACCTACGACTTCTCCCGCCACCTCTCGCGCGACTGGGCGCCCGGCGACGAGATCGTGGTGTCCAGGCTCGACCACGACGCCAACATCCGCCCCTGGCTGCAGGCCGCCGACCGCGCCGGCGCCACCGTGGTCTGGGTGGACTTCGACCCGGAGACCGGTGAACTGCCCGCGTCCGCGGTGGCCGCGGTGCTCACCGCCCGCACCCGCCTCGTGGCGGTGACCGCCGCCTCCAACCTGATCGGCACGCGGCCGCCGATCGCCGAGATCGCCGCGGTGGTGCACGAGGCCGGGGCGCTGCTCTTCGTCGACGGCGTGCACTACGTGCCGCACACTTTCGTGGACCTCGCCGTGCTCGGCGCGGACTTCTTCGTCTGCTCGCCATACAAGTTCTTCGGCCCGCACTGCGGAGTGCTCGCGGCGGACCCGGCGCTGCTGGCCGGTATCCACCCCGACAAGCTGCTGCCATCGACGGATGTGGTGCCGGAGCGTTTCGAACTCGGCACCCTGCCGTACGAGACCCTGGCCGGGGTGAGCGCCGCCGTCGACTTCCTCGCGGGGCTCGGCGAGCTGGCCACCGGGGTGGCGGCGCGGCCGAGCATCAGCCGCCGGGCGCTGCTGCGCTCCTCGCTGAAACTGGCCGAGGCCCACGAGGATTCCCTCCGCGACCGGCTGGAGTCCGGGCTGGCCGCCCTGCCCGGCGTGACGGTGTATTCCCGGGCCGTCGAGCGCACCCCCACGGTGTTGGTGGGCTTCGCGGGCCGGAGTGCCGCCGACGCCACCGAGTTCCTGTTCGAGCGTGGGATCCTCGCGCCCTCCGGCTCGTTCTACGCGTTGGAGGCCTCCAGGCACTTGGGCCTGGGCGAGGCCGGCGCGCTGCGCATCGGCCTGGCCCCGTACAGCACCCCCGGCGAGATCGATGTGCTGCTGGCGGCGATCACGGATTTTGTGCTCCGCTGACCGCATTCGGCCAAAGTTGACTCACCCGCGCCCGGAAAACCCAGGCGGACCGGCTCGTTTTCCCCATAGGCTGGGCATCGAGCGATAGAGGGGACTCGGATGCCAATCGGCGCTGTCATCGAATTCACCAGCATCACCAAGAAGTTCGGCCAGGTCACGGCGGTCAATGACCTGTCCTTCACCGTCGAGCCCGGCCGGGTCACCGGTTTCCTCGGCCCGAATGGCGCCGGTAAGACCACCACGCTGCGGATGCTGCTGGGCCTCGTCGCCCCCACATCGGGCACCGCCACCTTCGGGGGCCTGCGCTACCGTGACCTGCCCCGACCGCTGCACACCGTCGGGGCGGCGCTGGAAGCCGCCAGCTTCCACCCGGGTCGTACCGCAGCCCATCACCTGGGCGTGTACACCATCGCCGCCGGGATCCCCCGCACCAGGGTCGCCGAGGTGCTGCACACGGTGGGCCTGGCCGAACACGCCAGTCAGCGGGTCGGCGGGTACTCGCTGGGTATGCGCCAGCGACTGGGCCTGGCTTACTCGCTGCTGGGAGACCCCGGCGTGCTGGTGCTCGACGAACCGATCAACGGCCTTGATCCAGAAGGCATCAAATGGATCCGCGGCTTCCTCAGCAGCATGGCCGCAGAGGGACGCACCGTGCTGGTCAGCTCCCACCTGCTCAGCGAGGTGCAGCAGAGTGTCGACGACGTGATCATCATCGCCAAGGGTGAACTGGTGCACTCGGGCCCGCTGTCCAGCCTCGACACCAACATCGCGCCGCAGGTCATCGTGGACTCCCCGGACCGGGACGCCCTCATCGCGGCCCTCACCGAGGCCGGCCTGCCCTTTACCTCCGGCCGCACCGGCCTGATCGTCGCGGTGCCGGACCCCGGCCGGGTGGGGCACATAGCTTTCGCCGCGGGCGTGGAACTGAACGCACTGCACCGGCAGAAGGCGGGCCTGGAAGAATCCTTCCTCGCCCTCGTCGAAGGAGGCGACTCACTGTGAACCTGATCCTGCGCCCCGTGGCCGCCGAATTCAGCAAGATCCTGACCACCCGGATGTGGTGGATCCTTGCGCTGGTGCTCTTCGGCTATATCACCCTGCTGGCCGGCGGCCTCGCCGCCCTGTTCGGCGGCCTGGACAGCGGCGCCATCACCCCCGACGCCATGAACGCCGGCGGCGGCGGTGCCGACCTGACCAGCCTGGGCAGCGTGCCCCTGTTGATTTACAGCTTCGCCTCCTCGGTGGGGTACGTCTTCCCGGTGCTGCTGGGCGCCCTGGCCACCACGGGCGAGTTCCGGCACCAGACCCTCACCCCCACCTTCCTCGCCACCCCGAAGCGCGGCCGGGTGCTTGGCGCCAAGACCATCGCCCTGTTCGTGGTGGGTGCGGCGCTGGGCGTGGTCGGCCTGGCCGCATCCGTCGGTGTCGGCGCGCTGGTTCTCGGTGGCTTCGGCGTGGACCCGCTGCTCGCCGACGGCGAAACCTGGGCCCTGATCGGCCGTACAGTGCTCGCCATGGCGCTCTGGGCCGTGATCGGTGTTGGCCTGGGCGTGCTCGTGCCGAGCCAGGTCGCGTCGATCGTGATCGTGCTCGCGTTCACCCAGTTCGTCGAGCCACTGCTGCGCTTCGCCGCGACGTTCACTGAGGTGACCGCCGACATCGGCAAGTTCCTGCCGGGCGCCGCCTCTGACGCCCTGGTGGGGGAGAGCTTCTACGCCTTGACCAGCCCGGGCATGGCCGTGCTCACCAGCTGGCAGGGCGGCCTGGTGCTGTTGGCCTACGGGCTGGCCGCCACCGTAGGCGGCTACTTCATCAGCTGGAAGCGCGACGTCACCTAAGGGCGCTTCGGGCAGAAAGGCCCGGTGCCGGACCGGATCCGGCACATCCGGCGGGTCTAGGGTGAAGGCATGCCTGCTACCGAATTCCGCGCGATCGTCGTCACCCGCACCGAGGATGAGTCGGGCACCCGCACCCAGTCCTCGGCCCTGACCACGCTCGGTGACGCTGCGCTGATGGACGGCGATGTCACCGTGGCGGTGGAATTCTCCAGCATCAACTACAAGGACGGCCTGGCCCTGATGGGCAAGCCCGGCGTGGCCAGGGTCTGGCCGCTGATCGCGGGCATCGACCTGGTCGGCACCGTCGAGTCCAGTAACGACCCACGCTGGGCGGCCGGCGACCACGTCATCCTCAACGGCGCCGGGATCGGCGAAAGCCACCACGGCGGCCTCGCCGAACGCGCCCGCGTCTCCGGCGGCTCCCTGGTGCGCCTGCCGAAGGCCGTGAGTGCCCAGCGCGCCGCAGCCATCGGCACGGCCGGCTTCACGGCCATGCTCGCGGTGCTCGCCCTCGAACGCGGTGGCGTGACCCCCGACTCCGGAGATGTCCTCGTGACCGGCGCCGCCGGCGGCGTCGGGTCGATCGCCATCGCGCTGCTCGCGGCGCGCGGCTACCACGTGGTCGCCTCCACCGGCCGCGGGGACGAGCTCGGGGACTACCTGCGCGGTCTCGGCGCCGCCGAGATCCTCGACCGGCACACCCTCGACGAGGCCGGCAAGCCCTTGCAGACCCAGCGCTGGGCCGGCGCGATCGACTCCGTCGGCAGCTTCACCCTCGCCAACATCCTCGCCCAGACCAACCAGGGCGGGGTGGTGGCCGCCTGCGGGCTGGCCCAGGGTGCCGACCTGCCGACCACCGTGATGCCGTTCATCCTGCGCGCCGTCACCCTGGCCGGCATCAATTCGGTTGAGGCTCCCCTGCCCCTTCGCGAGGAGGCCTGGGCGCACCTCTCGACCGACCTCGACCTCGAGCTGCTTGACAGCCTGACCTCGGTCATCACCCTCGAGCAGTCGTTCGCGGCCGCCGAAGACATCCTGGCCGGCCGGGTGCACGGCCGCACCGTCGTCGACGTGTTGCGCTGACGCCTGCTGACACCTGCCGCGACGGTAAACGCCCGGCTAGGCTGACGGAATGGCCATCATCGCATCCGTTTTCATCGCTCTCGCAGCGGTGCTGCACGTCTACATCTTTCTGATGGAGAGTGCCTGGTGGACCCGGCCGAAGATCTGGCGGCGCTTCGGCCTGGCCAGCCAGACCGAGGCGGAGACCACCCGAGTCCTGGCCTACAACCAGGGTTTCTACAATCTCTTTCTGGCGGTGGGCGCCGTCCTCGGGCTGTTCCTGTACTTCGGCGGCCCCGAGCAGGCCGGCGCGGCCCTGATCCTGTTCAGCTCGGCGTCGATGTTCGTCGCCGCCATCGTTCTCACCACCTCGGGGCCGGGCAGGGTCAGGTCTGCCCTCACGCAGGGTACGCTGCCGCTGATCGGATTCATCCTCTTCCTGTCCGCCTAGGTTCCCGACCGGGCCGGACCGTGCCGAAAGGACCGTTGTGACCCACGTCATCCTCTTTCACCACGCGCAGGGCCTCACCGACGGAGTGGCAGATTTCGCCCAGCGCCTGCGGGACGCCGGCCACGACGTGGTCGTGCCCGACCTCTACGACGGGCTCACCTTCGACACCCTCGACGCCGGTGTCGCGCACGCCGAGAAGACCGGCGTGTACACCATCATCGAGCGTGGCGAACGGGCAGCGGATGCGATGCCCGCGGACACTGTCTACGCCGGCTTCTCGCTCGGCTCTCTGCCGGCCCAGAAGCTCGCCCAGACCCGCCCAGGTGCTCTCGGCGCGATCCTGTACCACGGCGGGGTTCCGGCCGCCATGTTCGGTTCGGACTGGCCCGCCACGGCAGCGCTGCAACTGCACGTGACCGCGGAGGACGACTGGGTCGAGTTGCTCGAAGTCGAGGAACTCGCCGAGGATGCCGGTGCGGCCGAGTTGTACATCTACCCAGGCTCCGCCCACCTGGTCGCCGACCCCAGCCTGAACGAATATGACGAGGAAATCGCCGAGCTCATCCTGGCGCGCACGCTCGAGTTCCTCGACCGCCTCGCCTGAGTATGGCCGCGAGAGCGGGCACTCGGTTGCTTCCGCCGGCTGTGGCAGCCACAAGACCGCTTTCGCGAGTAGTGGCACGATGGGGGGATGACCTCTGACCCGCCATCCGTGGCCCAAACCGTGGGTGCCCGGCTGCGTGAGCTGCGCCTGCAGAGCGGCCGCACCCAGGCCCAGCTCTCCGCGACCACCGGAATCTCCGAGAGCACCCTCTCCCGCCTGGAGTCAGGGCAGCGCAAGCCCACCCTGGAACTGCTGCTCGCTCTCTCGAGCGCCCATGACGTGACCATCGACGACCTGGTGCACACTCCCGCCACCGACGACCCGCGGCTGGATCAACGCCCGTTCACCCGCCACGGCCGCACCTTCGTGCCGCTGAGCCGCACCGCCGGCGGCCTGCAGGCGTTCAAGGTGACCATCCCCGGGCGCACCGGCGACGAGCAACTCGAGCAGCGCCGCCACGAGGGATTCGACTGGTTCTACGTGCTGAGCGGTCGCCTGCGCCTGATGCTGGGCGACCACGACATGATCCTCGGCGTGGGCGAGGTCGCGGAGTTCGACACTCGGGTGCCGCACGCCTTCGGCAGCGCGGGGCCGGAGCCTACGGAGATCCTGAGCCTGTTCGGCCAGACGGGCGAACGGATCCACGTGCGGGCCAGCACCATTCGCTGACCCCTCTCGACCCGGGCGACCTAGGCGGTGGCCTCCGGCGACTCGACCGGCTCATCTACCGGCTCGGCGGCCGGCTCAGCGGTCACCTCAACGTCGCTCTCGGCGACAGGGGCCACCTTGGCGCGAGACGTGCGCTTGGGCTTGACCGCAACGGCGGGTTCGGCGGCCTCGACCACTTCGGCCGGTTCGACGACCGTGACGGGCTTGGCTGTCCCGACCCGTCGGGCGGGCTTGACCGGAGCGGCCGGCTCAATCGTCTCGGCGGTCTCGGCCGGTTCGACGGTTCCGACGGCCTTGCCGGGCCTGGCCCGCCGGGCCGGCTTCACCGGCGCAGCAGCGTCCACGGGATGACTCGTCTCGACGGGCTTGACGGCCTTGGGGGTTCGCACCCGTTTGACCGGCTTGACCGGCTTGGCCGGCTCGTCGAGCTCCGGCACGTCCCGCGCGTCGGTGGCCTCGAGCTTGAGCGAGGCGATGAGGTCGGGTGCGTGGTTGGTCGACAGGATCACCCGGGCGAAGTCGTCGCCGATCAGGTCGATCACGACGGCCTGGCGCCGGCGCTTGATGGCCAGGAAGTCCTTGCCGCCGTGGAACTTCCACACACCGACGGCCAGGACCAGCGGCACGAGGGCGCCAGGGGCGCGGATGCCGCGCACCCAAATCCACGGATCATCCGTGATCGTCACCGATCGGATGTTCTCACGCTGGATCACCACGTCTTCTCGGCGGAACGCCAGCGTCTTTTCCGCGGCCGTCAGGTGAATCTCCAGCCGATCGGGATGTACGCGCAAGGAAGCCATTCCCCCAGTCTGCCGGGTCCGGTTGGAAAACCTCCTGTCGCTACCTCACAAAGACGTAACGCCGCCGCGCTGGAGTGCCCCTAGACGAGCCGCATCTGTTGCCCGTGCGGACAATTGCGCCCGGTGCGCCGGGCGCAATTGTCCGATTCGGCAACAGTCAGCGGGTGGCTCCCGATTCAGGCTGCCGGACGCGCCTCGGCGGCCGCCTTGGCCGCGGCCGGCAGTGCCTCGAGAATCTTGCCGATCGAGTCGCCGTCGTGCGCGGCGGAGACGAACCAGGCCTCGAACACCGACGGCGGCAGGGAGATGCCGCTTTCGAGCATGGAGTGGAAGAACGGCCCGTACCGGTAGGTTTCTTGGCGCTGCACCTCGGCGTAGCTGCGCGGCGGCGTGATCGCGGCTTCCTGACCGAAGACGAAGCTGAACAGGTTACCCGCGTGCTGAACGCTGTGCGCGACTCCCTCGGCGAAGAGCGCACCGGAGACGGCCTCGGAGAGCAGCTGGGCGGTCTCGTTCAGTCGCTCGTACACGTGGCCGTCGGCCGCGGTGAGGGTGGCGATGCCGGCGGCCACGGCCACCGGGTTGCCCGAGAGCGTTCCGGCCTGGTAAACCGGCCCGGCCGGGGCGAGGAAATCCATCACGTCGGCCCGGCCACCGAGCGCGGCGACCGGCAGGCCGCCGCCGATGACCTTGCCGTAGGTGAACAGGTCCGGCGTGTAGCTCTCGCCGTCCTCGGCCTGCAACGCCCAGTAGCCGCCCGGGTGCACCCTGAAGCCGGTGAGGACCTCGTCGACGATGAGCAGCGCGCCGTATTCGTGGGCGAGGTCGCAGAGGGCCGCGTTGAAGCCGGCATCCGGGGCGACGACGCCCATGTTCGCGGCGGCGGCCTCGGTGATCACCGCGGCGATCTGACCGGGGTACGCCTCGAACGCGGCGCGCACGGCGCCCAGGTCGTTGTACGGCAGCACCAGGGTCTGCGCCGCGGTGGCCGCGGTGACGCCGGCCGAGCCGGGCAGCGCGAGGGTGGCCAGGCCGGAGCCGGCCTCGGCCAGCAGACCGTCGGAGTGGCCGTGGTAGTGGCCGGCGAACTTGATCAGCAGGTCACGCTGGGTGAAGCCGCGGGCCAGGCGGATGGCCGTCATGGTGGCCTCGGTTCCGGTGGAGACCAGGCGCAGCTTCTCGATCGCGCCGACCCGGCTCTTGATCAGCTCGGCCAGCACGGTCTCGCCAGGGGTGGAGGCCCCGAAGGAGAGCCCGAGTGCGGCGGCCTCCTGCACGGCGCCGACGACGGCGGGATGCGCGTGTCCGAGGATCGCCGGACCCCAGGAGCTGACCAGGTCGACATACTCCCGGCCGTCGGAGTCGGTGACGTAGGCGCCGGCCGCCTTCACCAGGAACAGCGGGGTGCCGCCGACCGAGCGGAAGGCGCGCACCGGCGAGTTGACACCGCCCGGGATGGAGAGCTGGGCGCGGGCGAAGAGTTCGTCGTTGTGGGTGGTGTGCGTCATCGGGCATCCGTTTCGGTGAGCCAGGCGGCGAGTTCGACTGCCCAGTAGGTGAGAATGGCGTCGGCGCCGGCCCGGCGGATGCTGAGCACCGACTCCTCGATGGCACGGCGGCGGTCGATCCAACCCTGCGCGGCGGCGGCCTCGATCATGGCGTATTCGCCGGAGACCTGGTACGCCCAGACCGGGACCTCGCTCATCGCGGCGACCTCGGCGAGCACGTCGAGGTAGCTGCCTGCTGGCTTGACCATGACGACGTCGGCGCCCTCATCGATGTCGATGCGGGCCTCGCGCACGCCCTCGCGGCGGTTGGCGGGGTCGAGCTGATAGGTCCGGCGGTCGCCGACGAGGGTGGACTGCACGGCCTCGCGGAACGGGCCGTAGTAGGCGGAGGCGTACTTGGCCGAGTAGGCCAGCACGGCGGTGTCGGCGTAGCCGGCGGTGTCGAGGGTGGCGCGCACGGAGGCAACCTGGCCGTCCATCATGCCGGACAGGCCCAGCAGCGCCGAGCCGGCCTCGGCCTGCGCCAGCGCCATGTCGTTGTAGCGCAGCAGCGTGGCGTCGTTGTCGACGGAACCGTCGGCGGCGAGCACACCGCAGTGGCCGTGGTCGGTGAATTCGTCCAGGCACAGGTCGGTCTGCACCACCAGGGCATCGCCCACCTCGGCGACCACGGCGCGGGTGGCGACGTTGAGGATGCCGTCTGGATCGGTGGCGCCGGTGCCGGTGGCATCGCGCACGGCGGGGACTCCGAAGAGCATCACTCCCCCGATGCCGGCCGCGGCGGCCTCGGCCACGGCGCGGCGGGCGCCGTCGACGCTGTGCTGCACGATGCCCGGCATCGACGAGATCGGGGTGGACTCGTTGCCCTCACGCACGAAGAGCGGCAGAACGAGCTCGGCGGGGTGGACACGGGTTTCGCTGGCCAGGCGGCGGAGTGCGGGGGTGCTGCGCAGTCGTCGCGGGCGGATGACGGGGTTTATCACCCGACCAGCCTAGGCCTCCAGCCTGAGTGCGCGGGCCTGGGGAGGGCGGGCCAGGGAGTGTGGCCAAGGGGCGTGGCCAGCAGGGTGCGGAAACGGCGCGGCCCGATCCGTGAGGGATCGAGCCGCGCCGTGGGCCGAGCGGGGTGCGTGCTTAGACGCGCGGGGTGGTGACGAGCTCGGGCTCATCCGCCGGGTGCACCGGGTGCGTGCGCTCGAGCGATGCGCCTTCCACGTCGACGTTGGGCAGGATGCGGTCCAGCCACTTCGGCAGCCACCAGGCCGCGTCACCCAGCAGGTGCATCACGGCCGGGATGATGAGCAACCGCACCACGAAGGCGTCCAGGAGCACGCCGATGGCGAGCCCGAAGCCGATCGACTGGATCATCACCGAGTTCGAGAACACGAAACCGGAGAAGACCGAGGCCATGATCAGCGCCGCGGCGATGACCACCGTGCGGCCGGCGTGGAAACCGCGCTGCACGGCCATCCGGGCCGGTGCGCCGTGGGCGTACGCTTCGCGCATGCCGCTGACCAGGAACAGCTGGTAGTCCATCGCCAGGCCGAACAGCACGCCGACAACCAGGATGGGCAGGAAGCTCAGGATGGGCCCCGGGTCATGGATGCCGAACAGCGCTCCGAGCCAGCCCCACTGGAAGACCGCCGTGATCGCGCCGAACGAGGCGAACAACGACAATACGAAGCCGAGGGTCGCGGTGATCGGCACCAGGATCGAGCGGAACACGAAGATCAGGATGATCAACGAGAGTCCGACGACCACGAGCAGGTACAGCGGCAGAGCGTCGGCGAGTTTCTCGCTGACGTCGATGTTGCCGGATGCGTTGCCGGCGACGCCGAGGGAACTGACCCCGTCGATGTCGAGGCCTCGCAGGTCGCGCACCAGCTGCTCGGTGGACTCGCTGTTCGGCCCATCCGCGGGGATGACCTGGAAGGCGAGCAGCAGGTCGTCGTCCGACGCACCGATCGGTGCGACCGCGACGACGTCGTTCTCCGCCTTCAGCGCGGTTCCGATGCGCACCTGTTCGGCGATGAGCTCGTCGTCGGTGATGGCCGTCTCGAGGTCGGCGACCACGAGCAGCGGGCCGTTGACGCCGGCGCCGAACTTGTCGTCGACGAGCTTGTAGGCCCGGTACGCACTCGAGTCCAGCGGCTCGGACGAGCCGGCGGGGAGCCCCAGGCGCATGGACAGCGCGGGGATTGCCACGATCAGCAGCACGGCGATGCCCGCGATCACGGTCACGACGGCGCGCAGGGTGTTCATCGGCTTGATCGGCGCCGAGACCTTGGCGGAGGGGGTGCCGATGTGCGCGCGTGCCTTCTTGGTGAGGATCTTCTCGCCGACCAGGCCCAGCAGCGCCGGCGTCAGGGTGATCGCGACGAGGATCGCCACGAAGACACAGACGGCGCCGACGGTGCCCATCAGGCCCAGGAACGGGATGCCGGTGAGGTTGAGGGCGAGCAGGGCGATGAGCACGGTGGCGCCGGCGAACACCACGGCGTTGCCGGAGGTGCCGTTCGCCAGTCCGATCGACTCCTGCAGCTCTACCCCTCTGCGCAACTGGGTGCGATGCCGGTTGAGGATGAAGAGCGAGTAGTCGATGCCGACCGCGAGCCCGAGCATGACGCCCAGGACCGGGGTGACGGAGAGCATCTCGACGCTGCCGGACAGGGCGAGCGACGCGAGCACGCCGACACCGACGCCGATGAGCGCGTTCACCAGCGGAAGACCCGCACCGATCAGTGTGCCGAGCATGACGAACAGCACGACGGCCGCGATGATCACGCCGCCGATCTCGCCCGGGCCGAGGATCTCGGGAATGCTGGCGGCGATCTCGTTGGACACCTCGGCGACGACGCCGTCGATCTGGGCGTTCTCCATCTCTTCGACAACCGCCTCCTTCGACTCGGCGGGAACCTGGTTGAGCGACGTGTCGAACTGCAGACTCGCGACCGCGGTCGTCTCATCGTCCGATACCTGGCGGATGCCCGCGGCCAGGTCGAGCAGGTCGGAGCCCTGTTCCAGGGTGGTGCTCTGCGTCTCCAGGGCGGTGCGGCCCGCGTCGAGAGTGGCCTGCTGCTCGGCGATGGCCGCCGCGCCGGCGTCAAGCTGGCCCTGCTGCTCATCCAGCGCCGGCTGGGCGGCGGCGAGTTGTCCGGCCGCCTCCGCCTGGCTGCGGGCGACGTCGAGCTGTGCCTGACCGGCAGCGAGCTGGGCGGTGGCCGCGTCGATCTGCGCCTGCCCGGCATCGATCTGGGTCGTTCCGTCGACGATCTGCTGGCGGCCGTCGATGATCTGCTGCGCCTGGCCGTCGATCTGCGCCTGCGTGTCGAAGGGGTTGGTACTCGACGTCACGTTGTCGAGCTCGACGGTGTCGGCGAGCAGCTCGCCGATCGCCGTTTTCTGCTCGGCCGTGAACGCCGTGTCGTCGGTGGTGGTGAAGACGACGGAGCCCCGACCACCGCTGGCGGCGGGGAACTTCTCGGCGAGCTCGTCGCTCACCTTCTGGGTGGCGGTGCCGGGGATGCTCACCGCCGAGGTGAGAGTGCCACCGAAGAGGGCGAAGGCGCCGCCGGCGAGGCCGAGAATGACCACCCACGCGACGATGACCAGCCAGGCCCGATGGGCGGAGAACCGACCGAGTCGGTAGAGAAGGGATGCCATAATCCTCAGGTTCTTTCGTGTTTGCCTAGTGACGGGAGGGGAACTCGCATCGCGTCATCGGGAAGAGAGTGGGTACAGAAGTTCGAGGAGGGTGTGGGTCAGCTGGACGCCGAGTAGCCCATTCGGATGGTGGCGATGAGGCGGTTGAGCAGGTCGTCCCACACCGTCCGGGAGGACTCGTCGAGCGTGGCGCCCGTCGTGGCGATCCAGTGCACCGACACGACCGCGACGCCGTTCATCACCGTGCTGACCAGGATCGCCACCTCGAACGCGTCGATGGCGGTGCTGCGATCGGCGATCTCGGCGGAGAGCTGCTCGGTGGCGCGGGTGAAGACGTCGGTGAGAGCGTGCTGGGAGCGGCCGTTCTCGCCATCCGCGGCGAGGACGCCCCAGAGGTAGGCGACCACGGTGGGCAGGTCGACGGCACGAAGGGCCGTGGTGATCTCGTCGAAGAGAGCCACTCGACTGCCATCGCCCGCGGGCGTCGCCCGCGTTGCCGCCCGGAAGTCGTCGACGGTGACGCCGAGCAACCGGGTGCAGGTCGTCATGATCACGTCGTCGAGCGAGGTGAAGTGATTGAATACCGTGCGCCGGGAGACGTCGGCACGGTCGGCGAGTTCGTTGACACTGAATTGAGGCTTGCCCCGTTCGCGGATCAGCGCGTCGGCGGCATCCAGGATCGCCCGACGATGCCGTGCCTTGATGTCGGCACGCCGATCGGGGGCGATGAGGGGCGGAATCACATACTTACACTAAGTGCAACGACGCACAAAGTGCAATGCACTCCCAGCTGTTCTACAGGTCCCGGGGAGCGAGACCCACGAGAGCCTCGATGAGGGACTCGGCGCTGCGCTCGTCGGCGATCACGTCCACGCGCAGACCGATGGCCGCCGCATCCTTCGCCGTGCGCGGGCCGATACAAGCGACCAGGGTGGTCCGGGGAATCGGGCCGAGCTGATCCTGCACCTGCTGCGCGACGCTCCCGCTGGTGACCAGGACCGCGTGCACCCGTCCTGCCTTGATGTCGGCGACGACCCGGTCGGAGACCGGCACCCCGACGGTGCGGTAGGCCACGACGGACTCGACCTCGTGACCGATGCGGCGCAGGCCCTCGGTGAGCAGCGGTTTGGCGATCTCGGACCGCAGGGTGAGGATGCGAAGCGGGATGACGCCGTGGGTGGCGGCTTCCCAGTCGGCGAGCAGGCCCTTGGCCGAGTTGTCCTCGGACGGGACGATGTCGACGTGATAGCCCGCGGCCACGAGCGCGGCGGCGGTGGTCTCGCCGACCGCGGCGATGCGGGTGCCCGGCGCCACGACGGCCCGGTGGGAGGAGAGCACATCGACGGTGGTGGCGCTGGTGACGGTCATCCAGTCGAAGTCGCCGGCGGCGAGTTTGGCCAGGGCCGTGTCGAGGGACGCGGCGTCGTCGGTGGGCGCGAAGTTGATCATCGGAGCGACGATCGGCATGGCGCCGCGCGAGCGCAGGTTCGCGGCCACCTGGTCACCCCAGGGCCCGCCGCGGGGCACGAGGACCCGCCAGCCGGCCAACGGCTTGTCCGGATTGTGCCGCACGGCGCTCACAGGGTCACCGACAGCGGGGCGATCTCGGCGGCCCCGCCGGCGAGGAGCTCTCGGGCGGCGCGCTCGGCGACGTCGAGGGCGGCATCCTGCAGGTCGACAGCGGAGTGCGACTCGGGGGTCGCCGCGTGCGATGCGGTGATCCGGCGGGTGCCATCCGGGCTGTACACGGTGGCGGTGAGGAACAGCAGGCCGTCGTCGAGCACAGCGGTGGCCCCGATCGGGGCCGCGCAGCCGGCCTCGAGCCGGGCGAGCACGTGGCGCTCGGCCGTCACTGTGGCCTGGGTGGTGGCGTGGTTGAGCACGGCGAGAGCCTTGGTGAGCAGGCGGTCCGGCTTACCCTGGCGCACCTCGATGGCGAGGGCGCCCTGCCCCGGCGCGGTGGGCCAGTCGGAGAGTTCCAGGTAGTCGGTGGCCATGTTCTCCAGCAGGCCCAGGCGGCCCAGCCCCGCCGCGGCGAGCACCACGGCGTGCAGCTTCTCGTCGGCGACGAGCGCGAGCCGGGTGCCGACGTTGCCGCGGATGTCGACGACCTCCAGGTCTGGACGCTGGGCGCGCAGCTGCGCGGCTCGGCGCGGAGACCCGGTACCGACCGTGGCACCCTCGGGCAGGGTGGCCAGGGTGTAGCCGTCCCTGGCGCAGAGTACGTCCCTGGCATCAGCGCGCTTGGGCGTGGCGCCGATGACGAGGCCCGGGTACTCCTCGGTGGGCAGGTCCTTGAACGAGTGCACGACAACGTCGCACTCGTCGTTCAGCAGGGCCTCGCGAAGGGCGCTGGCGAAGACGCCGGTGCCGCCCAGGCTGGAGAGCGATTCACGGGACACGTCGCCGTGCGTGGTGATCGGGATGATCTCCACCTCGCCACCGGTCGCGGCCTGGATGCGGTTGGCGACGGCCGTGGTCTGGGCCATGGCCAGGGCGCTGCCCCGGGTGCCGACGCGGATGGTGCTCACGGCGCTACACCGGCGACGGCCGGCTTGAAACCGAGGCGCACGTTCTCGCAGCAGCCCGGCCGGCAGATGTCGTACCAGGGGCCGAGGTCGGTCAGGGCTGGACGGCCCTCAACGGGCACGTCGTTGAGACGTTCCTCGACGAGGTCGATCAAGCCGCTCACGTAGACCGGGTCAGCGCCGGGGGTGGGCACCCGCACCGAGAACAGGCCGTGTTCCTTCGCCGTTTCGGTGGCCTCGTTGTCGAGGTCCCACATGACCTCCATGTGGTCGCTGACGAAGCCGAGTGGCACGATGACGACGGCGCGGATGCCGCGCGCCGGCAGCAGCGCGATGGCGTCGTTGATGTCGGGCTCGAGCCACGGCATGCTGGGCGGGCCGCTGCGGGACTGGTAGACCAGCTGCCACGGGGACTCGAGGCCCTGCATGACCACGTCGGCGACGGCCAGGTGCTGGGCGGCGTATGCGCCACCCTCCCCGAAGCCGCGCTCGGCGGGCCCGCTCTTGGCGGCATCCGTGGACGGGATCGAGTGGGTGCTGAACAGCACCTCGACCTCGGTGCTGAGGTTGATGCCGGGGTTCGCGGCTTCGACGTCAGCCAGGCCCTGGCGCACACCGGTGATGAACGGGGTGACGAAGCCGGGGTGGTCGAAGAACTGGCGGATCTTGTCGATCTGCACGGTGCCGGTCAGTCCGGTGGTGTCCAGCGCCTGGGCGAAGTCCTCCCGGTACTGGCGGCAGCCGGAGTAGGAGCTGTACGCGCTGGTGGCGATGGCGAGCAGGCGGTCCTGGCCGTTGGCGTGCGCCTCGGCGATGGTGTCCGGCAGGTAGGGCGCCCAGTTGCGGTTGCCCCAGATCACCGGCAGGTTGATGCCGCGACGGTCCAGTTCGGCCTGCAGGGCGGCGCGCAGCACGCGGTTCTGCTGGTTGATCGGGCTGATGCCGCCGAAGTGGCGGTAGTGCACCGCGACCTCTTCGAGGCGTTCCTCCGGGATGCCGCGGCCACGGGTGACGTTGCGCAGGAACGGGATCACGTCGTCCTGGCCCTCTGGTCCGCCGAAGCCGGCGAGCAGGATGGCGTCGTAGTTCGTCATTACTGCAGGACCTCCACAAGCTCGGCGGTCGAGATGCGCCGTCCGGTGTAGAACGGCACCTCCTCGCGCACATGACGACGGGCCTCCGTGGCGCGGAGCTCCCGCATCAGGTCGACAAGCTCGGTGAGCTCGTCGGACTCGATCGGCAGCAGCCACTCGTAGTCGCCCAGCGCGAACGACGACACTGTGTTGGCGATGGCGCCGCGGAACGCGGCACCCTTGCGGCCGTGGTCAGCGAGCATCTTGCTGCGCTCGGCCTCGGGCAGCAGATACCACTCGAAGCTGCGCACGAAGGGGTAGACGGTGAGCCAGGCCTTGGGCTCGACGCCGCGCAGGAAGCCGGGCACGTGGCTCTTGTTGAACTCGGCGTCGCGGTGCACACCCATGGCGTTCCAGGTGGGCAGCAGGCTCTTGAGCAGGCGGCTGCGGCGCAGCTCCCGGTTGGCCCACTGCAAGGTCTGAGCCTCATCAGCATGGGTCCAGAGCATCGCGTCGGCATCGGCGCGGAGGCCGGAGACGTCGTAGATCCCGCGCAGGGTCACGCCCTCGGCCTCGACCAGGGCGATGATGTCGTCGAGTTCGTCGACGAACCGCGGCACGTCGCGACCGTCGAGGTCGTCGGGGTTGGCCGGGTCCTTGCGCAGCACCGTGAAGAGGGTGAATCCGGAGGGCGAGGCCTCGGTGGGTTCAGCCTCTGATGAGGTGTGTGTAGCGGGGGTGGGCGTGGTCATGTCTACTGCCTCTCCGGCAGCCGGGTGAGTCATGTGTACTAGTCTCCACCGCTTTGCCCGGAGAGCCAAAAGTAGACCCGCCCACCCGCGCGCTCAGCGGCGGTCGAGGACCGTTTTCACGCCCCACCACACGATTGTTCCCGCTGCCGCGGCAGCACCCAGGGCGACGCCGGCCAGGGCGAGAGGGTTGTCATCGCCGAGCCTGTGCAACCCGAGGGTGAAGCGCCGGGTATTGATCTTGATCTGCTTGGGCACATTGAGCTTGTACTCGATGGCGTCCAGCGTGCCGGCGAGCGCGGCACGCGCCCGGTCGGCTTCGGAGCGCAACTCGGCGGTGCTTCGGTGTTCCGGCGTGGTCTCCGGGCTCTTGTCAGTGCTCATACTCGCCAACTCCCTTGAATGCGTCGACGTCCTTCTGGATGCTCGCGGTCACGCCATCCGGGTCGTGGCGGGTGCCCTTTTTGACCCGGTTGAGCCCGATCAGGGCCAGGATCACCGCGATCAGGAGCAGCGCGACGGCCACGATGAGGGCGGCCAGCCAAAGCGGCAGCACGAGGTCGAGAGCGATCACGGCCAGGGCGATGAACACGATGATCGCGAAGAAGCCGAACACCGCGGCACCGATGAACAGGCCCAGGCCGATGCCGACGTTCTTGGCCTTGCCGGAGATGTCGGCCTTGAAGGCGTCGATCTCGGCCTTGACCAGATCAACGATCTGACCGGGAAGCTCGCTGAGGAGCGTGAACAGTGACTGCTTGCTCTTGGGGTTGTACCCGCTGTTGCTCACTGGCATCCTTCCTTGGACTGTCGTCTGTGAGATTACTGCGCGGCCGAGGTGTCGTCGGCGGCCTTCGCGGAATCAGCCGCGGAGGTGGCAGAATCCGCCGCCGCCTTGGCCGATTTCGTGGCGGATGCGGCGGCCTTCGTGGCCGCGGTGGCGGCGCCGGACGTGCCGGTGGCCGGGGCGCCCTTGGTCTTGTCGGTCTTGTTCGACACTGCAGAAGCGACCTTCTTGCCCGCTTCGTAGAGTGCGCCGGGAACGTCGCCGACACGCTCGAGGGCGAAGTCCTTGACCTCGTTCACGCGCCTCTGCACGGGCGGCCGGTTCCACAGGTCCGAGGCGGCCGACGCGATCTGGTCGTAGCGCTGACGTCCGGCGCGTGCACCCAGCACATAGCCCACGAGGCCACCCGTGATGAAAAGAAGCTTTCCCCGCATTGTGACTCCATTCCTATACGTTCATGAGTTGCCAGCGTAGCCCCCCAGCCCGGGGAGGCACATGTGTACGGCACCTAAAAGACTCCTGATCAGAGGTCTAGCACTGCCCGCCTGACCCGGATACCCGCCGCGAGGGCGTCGGGTATCACCGAGGCCAGGCCGGTGCCGGAGAGCCAGCCACCGGTCACGTCGAGGCCGGGCGTGGTCTCGACGACCTCCCGCACCCGGCGGATGCGTTCGGGCGCGCCGATCGTGGCCGGCGAGAGGCCGTCGGCCCACAGCGTGCGGGCGAAACCGGCCACCTGACTGTTGGCGAGGTCCACCCCGAGGATCGCGGCGGCGTCCTGCACGGCGAGCTGCTGCAGCTGGTCGTCGCTGAGGCCGAGGGTCGGCACCGGGGCGCCGGCGCGTCCGTAGGAGAGCCGCACAATGTGCCGGCCGGGCGGCGTGAGGGCATCCACCCAGGCCCACTTGGCGGTGACGTGGGTGATCGCCTTGGCGGTGACGCCAGGGGTCCCCTCCGCCACGAGCGCGCCGGTGCCGCGCGGATGCGCGTCCAGCACCGGGGCGTCGAGCACCAGTGTGGCGAGCTCCACGGCGGCCGGTTCCGGCCAGTCCAGGGCGGCGAGAGCAGCGAATTCGGCGCCAAGCGGGGCCAGCAGGGCCAGGGCGGCTGCCGCCGGCACGGCGAGGATGACCTGCCGGGCTTCGAGGGTGCCCGGCTCGGCGTCGGCCGCGGCCTCGGCATCCGCCGTCGGGGCAAGCCGGACGGCCCACGTGCGGGTGGTCGTCACGGTGCCGTCGGCGCCGGTTTCTTCGGTGTCAACGGGCGTGAGGCCGGTCGCGGCGGTGCTCGTGCGGATCTCGACGTCGTAGGTGTCGAGATCGGTGACGAGGGCGGCGACGAGGCGGTGCATGCCGCCGTTCAGCCCGCGGACGGCGGAACCGGCCGGTGCGGCGGTGCGGAGAGCCGTGACGGCGCCGGAGAGCGACCCGGCCGTGGTGAGGGCGCGGTTGAGGCCAGGGGCCACGACGTCGACCTCGAGGTCGGCGGCCGCGGTGGCGTAGACGCCGCCGGCGACCGGGTTGACCAGGCGTTCGAGCACCTTGGTGCCCATCCGTTTGCCGACGAGCTCACCGAGGCTCTGCTCACGGCCGATCTTGAGCACCGGCATCAGCCTGTCGGCGTAGGCGCGCAGGGCGCCGGACCAGCCGATCGCGCGGCGCACGTCCTCGGCCAGCGGTGAGCCCGGAATGCCGAGCACGCCGGCCTTGGGCAGCGGCACCGACATCGGGGCTCCGCCGGGCCGGTGCGGCGGCAGGTGCAGCCAGGCCCCGGCCGGGTTCGGTTCGATGATCTCGGCGGTGAGGCCGAGGTCGGCGATGAAGGCCGCCACGGTGTTGCCGCGCACGGCGAAGCTCTCCGCACCGGCATCGAGCCGGAGGCCGGCGACCTCGTGGCCGGCCACGGCTCCGCCCGGCGCGTCTGCGGTCTCCAGCACGACAACGCTGAGCCCGAGGTGGGCGCACTCGCGGGCGGCCACCAGACCGGCGACACCTCCGCCGATGACCAGAACGTCCTTCATGACCTTGCTTTCCGCCGGCGGCTACCGCCGGCACGTGCTCGAGTGAGCGGTGTTCTAGGACGCGCTGGAGGTACTCGACGACGTGCTGTGCACGAACTCCACGAGCCGGGTGAGCACGTCGGGGTTCGTCTCCGGCGGCACACCGTGGCCCAGGTTGAGCACGTGGGACGGCGCCGTGCGGCCGCGCTCGAGCACGTCGAGAACGTGTGCTTCCAGCACCGGCCAGGGCGCGTTCAGCAGGGCGGGGTCGATGTTGCCCTGCACCGGCACGACACCGCCGAGGCGCCGGCTGGCCTCATCCAGCGGCACCCTGTAGTCCACCCCGACGACGTCGGCGCCGATGCCGTGCATGGCCTTGAGCAATTCGCCGGTGCCGACGCCGAAGTGCACGACGGGTACGTTGCGCCGGATCGACTCCGGATCGGCGGCCGCGTCGGCGGCGGGTTCCGTGTAGGTGAGGTCGCGCACGTGCGCGATCGCGGCGGTGGACGCCGGGGCGACGAAGCGGGTGTAGTCGTTGAGCGAGAGGGCGCCGGCCCAGGAGTCGAACAGCTGCGCAGCGCTGGCGCCGGCGAGCACCTGGGCGCGGAGGAACCGGCCGGTGACCTCGGCGGTCCAGGCCATCAGCCGGGCCCACGCGTCCGGATCCGAGTGCATGAGCGTGCGGGCGTGGATGTGGTCCTTGGACGGTCCACCCTCGACGATGTACGCGGCGAGGGTGAACGGCGCCCCGGCGAAACCGATCAGCGGGGTCGAGCCCAGCGCAGCGACAGTGAGCGCGACGGCCTCCCTGATCGGGGCCAATGCCGTGTCGAGCACGGCGGGGTCGAGCGCGGTGAGACTGTCGACATCCGCCGCGGTGCGCACGGCCTTGGCGAGCACCGGGCCCTTACCGGCCACGATCTCCACGTCCACGCCCACGAGCTTGAGGGGCACCACGATGTCGCTGAACAGGATGCCCGCGTCGACACCGTGCCGGCGGATCGGCTGCAGGGTGATCTCGCTGGCCATGGCGGGGTCCAGGCAGGCGTCGAGCATCCGGGTGCCCACCCGCAGCTCGCGGTACTCGGGCAGCGAGCGGCCGGCCTGGCGCATGAACCAGACCGGAGTCACGTCCGGACGGGTGCCCTGGTATGCCCGCACGAGCCGGGAGTCTGCGGTGAGGCCGGAAGAAAGTGGGTGTGTCGTCGCGAGGTTCATCACTCTCGATTGTCCTCTACATCGGCCGGGGGAACGATTCGAGGTGTTGTTGCACACACCGTAGAATCAAGCGGTGTTGATTTGTTTGTCCGCGAACCACAAGAACTCCAGCTTTGACGTGCTCGAAAAGCTGTCTGTGGGCGCCGACTCGGCAGCGGGCGGGATGCTCACGGGGCACGATGCCCTCAGCGGGGCCGTGGTCGTGGCCACCTGCAACCGCTTCGAGGCCTACCTCGACCTCGACGAACCGTTCGGGGTCTCCCCGCTTCCCGCGGTCTACGCCGCGATCGACGCCGTGAGCGAGAGCACCGGCGTGAGCGCCGCGCTGCTGCGCGACACCCTTGACCTTGTGCACGGAAACGGCGTAGCCGAGCATCTCTTCGCCGTGACCAGCGGACTCGAGTCCGTGGTCGTCGGCGAGGGCGAGATCGCCGGCCAGGTGCGGCGCTCCCTCGAGGAGGCCCGCGCCGCCGGCACCACCAGCCCCGAGCTGGAGCGCCTGTTCCAGCGCGCCTCGCAGACCTCCCGCGGCGTGAAGAACCACACCGGCATCGGCGCCGCCGGCCGCTCCCTGGTGCGTCTGGCGCTTGAACTGGCCGAGAGCCGGGTCACCGACTGGGCACACACCCGGGTGCTGCTCGTGGGCACCGGCCGGTACGCCGGCGCCTCGCTGGCGGCCCTCCGTGAACTCGGCGTCAGCGACGTGCGGGTCTACTCGTCGTCGGGCCGGGCCGAGAAGTTCGCCGTGGCACACGACATCTCGGCCGTGTCGACGGATGCCGATTCCCTGGCCGCCGAGACCGCCCTGGCCGACCTGATCCTCACCTGCACCACCGTCGATCACCACGTCATCGATGCGGGCATCCTCACCGCCGGCCGGGCGCTCCTCGCCGCGACGCACGCCGGTGTCGGTGCGCCGGTTGCCGAGGCCGGTCCCGTGCGCTCCTGTCCCGTCGGTTCCGAGGCCGAGGCGGCCCGCCAGCTGGTCATCGACCTCGGCCTGCCGCGAAACGTCGACCCCGACGTCAGCGACGTGCCCGGGGTGGAGCTGCTCGACCTCGAGACCATCCGCATCCACGCCCCGCTCGAACAGCTCAACGCCACCAGCGAGGCGCGAGAGCTGGTGGGCCGCGCCGCCAGGAAGTTCTCGGCCGTGGCCGAGGAGCAGAGCCTGGCGCCCGCCGTCGTGGCGCTGCGTTCGCACGTCTTCGACATCCTCGACGGGGAGATCGAGCGGGCCAGGCGGCGCGGTGACACCAGCGAGCAGACCGAATCCGCCCTGCGGCACCTCGCCGGGGTGTTGTTGCACACGCCCATGGTGCGTTCCCGCGAGCTGGCCCGCGCCGGCGATCAGGAAGCGTTCCTCGGCGGGCTCGACGCCCTGTTCGGCATCGAGGTGACCCTGCCGGAGACCGCGGCGGCGCCCGTCGGGCTGCCCGGCGCGGCCGGCGTCTCCGACGCCGCGTCCTGACCCGGCCGTCACGGTAGCCCGGAGGCGCAGCATCCGGAGTTATGCGGGTGCGGCGCCGCTCTGCGGGTGGCGTGCCACGCGCACAGCGGCGCCCGACCCGCGAAACGCTCAAGCGGGTCAGGCGCCGGATGGGGCGGGTTACGCTCCGCGCAGGCGCACGGCCAGGTAGGCGTCGAGCTCGGCCAGGGGCACCCGCTCCTGCGCCATGGTGTCGCGGTCACGCACGGTGACGGCCTGGTCCTCGAGCGAGTCGAAGTCCACCGTGATGCAGTACGGCGTGCCGATCTCGTCCTGGCGGCGGTAACGACGGCCGATGGCGCCGGCGTCGTCGAAGTCCACGTTCCACGATTCGCGCAGGCGCGCGGCCAGCGAGCGGGCCATCGGTGAGAGGGCCTCGTTGCGACTCAACGGCAGCACGGCGGCCTTGATCGGGGCCAGGCGCGGGTCGAGCTTGAGCACGGTGCGCTTGTCGACGCCGCCCTTCGCGTTGGGCACTTCTTCCTCGTGGTACGCATCCACCAGGAACGCCATCAGCGAGCGGGTCAGGCCGGCAGCGGGCTCGATCACATAGGGGACCCAGCGTTCGTTCTTGGTCTGGTCGAAGTAGGAGAGGTCCTTGCCCGACGCCTCCGAGTGCGTCTTGAGGTCGAAGTCGGTGCGGTTGGCGACACCCTCGAGTTCACCGAACTCGCTGCCGGAGAAGCCGAAGCGGTACTCGATGTCGACGGTGCGCTTGGAGTAGTGCGAGAGCTTCTCCGCGGGGTGCTCGAACAGGCGGAGGTTCTCGATGTTGATGCCCAGACCCGTGTACCAGCTCATCCGCTGGTCGATCCAGTACTGGTGCCATTCCTCGTCACTGCCGGGCTCGACGAAGAACTCCATCTCCATCTGCTCGAACTCGCGGGTGCGGAAGATGAAGTTTCCGGGGGTGATCTCGTTGCGGAAGCTCTTGCCGATCTGGCCGATGCCGAACGGGGGCTTCATGCGCGCCGCCTGGAGCACGTTGGCGAAGTTCACGAAGATGCCCTGCGCGGTCTCCGGGCGCAGATAGTGCATGCCGGCCTCGTCGTCGACCGGGCCGAGGAAGGTCTTGAGCAGGCCCGAGAATGCGCGCGGCTCGGTCCAGGTGTGCCGGTTGCCGCAGTTGGGGCAGGCGATGCCGTCGATGCCGCCCTCGGGGGCGCGGCCCTTCTTCTCCTCGAACTCCTCCACCAGGTGGTCCTCGCGGAAGCGCTTGTGGCAGCTGGTGCACTCCACCAGCGGGTCGGAGAAGACCTCGACGTGGCCGGAGGCCTCCCAGACCTTGCGCGGCAGGATGACCGAGGAGTCCAGGCCCACGACGTCGTCGCGGCTGGTGACCATGAACCGCCACCACTGCTTCTTGATGTTCTCCTTCAGCTCCACACCGAGGGGCCCGTAGTCCCAGGCCGACCGGCTGCCGCCGTAGATCTCACCGGCCTGGAAGACGAAGCCGCGGTGGCGGGCGAGGGCGATGACGGAATCAAGACGGGAAAGTGCGGCCACGGTGGCTCCAATGGTCCAAAAGGATGGTCAAAATACCGGGCAGAGGCCCGGGTACGGATTCGTCCATTTTAGCGATGCGGGCACGGCCCCCGATTACGGGCGTTGTCAGCGGCCGGCAGCGGCGATATCTTCGACTCGTTCGACTCACGCCCGGCTTGTTCTGGCTTTCCATCGGCTCCAACGACCGGCTCCGGGGGGAGGACCGCCGTGCGGCAGGACCCCGCCCTCACCCGGCGCACCGTGCTGGCCTCGCTTGGCCTTTCCCTCACCCTTGCCGGCTGCGCGACCCTCGCAGCCGCCCCGCGCCCGAGCGTCCCGGCAACGACGACGCCACCGACTCCCAGCCCGCTCCCCCGGCCGTTGCCCGGCGCGGTACCGCCGCCCGTGCCCGTCGCCCAGCCCGCGCCCGGTCTGGTGCGGGTTCCGGTGCCGCCCGGCACCCTGTCCGACCTGCCCGGCGAGGGCACCCTGCTGGCCTGGACCGTCGACGACGGCTCCAGCAGCGAGGTGCTGGCCCGGTACATCCGCTTCGCCGCCGAGACGGGCACCAGGCTCACCTTCTTCGTCACCGGCTGTTACGACGCCTGGACCGACAACGCCGACCGGCTCCGGCCGCTCGTGCAGACCGGCCAGATCCAGCTGGGCAACCACACCTGGTCACACCCCGACCTCAGCACCCTCAGTGACGCCGACGTCACCACCGAACTCCAGCGCAACCACGACTTCCTCAGCGACACCTACGGCGTCGACGCCCGGCCCTATTTCCGGCCGCCGTACGGCGTGCACGACGATCGGGTGGATGCCCTGGCCGCCGCGCTGGGTTACACGGTCCCGACCACCTGGTACGGGTCGCTGGCGGACTCGGGGCTCCTCACCGAACAACAGGTGGTGGATTTCGCGACCACCTGGTTCCTGCCTCAACACATCGTGATCGGGCACCTCAACTTCGAACCGGTCACCAACGTTTTCCCGCAGTTACGCGCGCTGCTGCACGACCGCGGGCTGACCACCGTCACCCTCAACGATGTGTTCACCAGCGCGGCTCATCCGTGACATTCGCACCTCACGACACGTCACCAGGGGGACCAATGGCACCGTTGCCGAGCGCGACGAGTGTTACCGTTACCGAGTTACCCGGCAAAATGCTGTGAGTTTCTCTGTGTTTTCATAGACCGTGTACCTCAAAGAGGAGTACCGATGGGCGCGACGTCCAGCATTCCGCAAGGCGCAACCGACGATCCAGACCTGACCCAGGACCCGGCCCTTCCGCCGGTGGCCCTGGATCCCAGAATCCACGAGGCCGAGGAGGCCCACTGGACCCCGGTGAAGATCGCGATCTGGCTGGCCATCGCGCTGCTCGGCGGGCTGAGCTGGGTGATGCTGGCGGTCGTCCGCGGCGAGACCGTGAACGCCATCTGGTTCGTCTTCGCCGCCATCTGCACGTACCTGATCGGGTACCGGTTCTACTCCAACTACATCCAGAAGCACCTGCTTCACCCGGATGACCGGCGGGCGACCCCCGCCGAGTACAAGGCCGACGGCAAGGACTACGCCGCCACCGACCGCCGGGTGCTCTTCGGCCACCACTTCGCCGCCATCGCAGGCGCCGGCCCCCTGGTGGGCCCGGTTCTCGCCGCGCAGATGGGTTACCTGCCCGGCACGATCTGGATCATCGTCGGGGTGGTGTTCGCCGGTGCGGTGCAGGACTACCTGGTGCTGTTCTTCTCGATGCGCCGTGGCGGCCGGTCGCTGGGCCAGATGGCCCGCGACGAGCTCGGCCGGGTCGGTGGCACCGCCGCCCTGCTCGCCACGCTCACGATCATGGTCATCATCGTGGCCATCCTCGCCCTCGTCGTGGTCAACGCCCTCGCCGAGAGCGCCTGGGGCGTCTTCTCGGTAGGCATGACCATCCCGATCGCCCTGTTCATGGGCTGCTACCTGCGCTTCCTGCGCCCGGGCAAGGTCACCGAGATCTCGATCATCGGCTTCGTGCTGCTCATCGCCGCGATCGTCGGCGGTGGCGCGATCAGCGAAACCACGTGGGGCGCGGCCCTCTTCACCATCGACAAGGTGCCGCTGGCGATCGGCATCATCGTCTACGGTTTCATCGCCGCCATCCTGCCGGTCTGGCTGCTGCTGGCCCCGCGCGACTACCTCTCCACCTTCATGAAGATCGGCACCATCGGCATGCTCGCCATCGCGATCATCATCGTGCGGCCCGAGATCCTGGTTCCCGCGGTCACCGAGTTCGCCTCCAGCGGCGCCGGCCCTGTCGTCAGCGGCACCCTCTTCCCGTTCCTCTTCGTCACCATCGCCTGCGGTGCGTTGAGCGGATTCCACGCGCTGATCGCCTCCGGCACCACGCCCAAGCTGATCGAGAAGGAACGCCAGAGCCGGTTCATCGGGTACGGCGGCATGCTGATGGAGTCCTTCGTGGCGATCATGGCCCTCGTGGCCGCGCTGTCGATCGACCAGGGCATCTACTACGCCATGAACGCGTCACCCGCCCTCACCGGCGGCACCGTGCAGGGCGCGGCCGCGTTCGTGAACGGCCTGGGCCTGACCGGCGTGAGCGTCACCCCTGAGCTCCTCACCCAGACCGCGATCAACGTCGGCGAGGAATCGATCGTGTCCCGCACCGGTGGCGCCCCGACCCTGTCGGTGGGGCTGGCCAACATCATGCAGCAGGTCGCCGGCGGCAGCGGCATGATGGCGTTCTGGTATCACTTCGCGATCATGTTCGAGGCGCTGTTCATCCTCACGGCAGTGGATGCCGGCACCCGCGTCGCGCGGTTCATGCTGCAGGACAGCCTGGGCAACATCTTCCCGAAGTTCAAGGACACCAGCTGGCGCACCGGCGCCTGGATCTGCACCGGCATCATGGTCGCAGCCTGGGGCGCGGTGCTCGTGATGGGCGTCACCGACCCGCTCGGCGGCATCAACACGCTGTTCCCGCTGTTCGGTATCGCCAACCAGCTGCTGGCTGCGATCGCCCTCGCCGTGTGTATGGCCATCGTGGCCAAGCGCGGACTGTTCAAGTACATCTGGATCGTGGCGCTGCCACTCGGCTTCGCGGCCGTCGTGACCATCACTGCCTCGATCCTGAAGATCTTCTCGACCGTGCCGTCGGTGGGCTACTTCGCCCAGAACGCCGCGTTCTCCAATGCCCTGGCCGCCGGGGAGACGAGCTTCGGCACGGCCACCTCGGTTGAGGCGATGGAGGCCGTGGTGCGCAACACCATGGTGCAGGGCATCCTCTCGATAGTCTTCGTCACCCTCGCCGTGGTCGTGATCTTCACCGCGCTGCAGGCCACCTGGAACGCGTGGAAGACCCACTCCAGTTCGACCAGCGAGGACCCGGCCGTGCCGTCGCGGATCTTCGCGCCGGCGGGCATCATGGCCACGCCGGCCGAGAAGGCCAACCAGGCCCTCTGGGACGCCCTCCCGAAGACCGGCAAGCGCAAGGCGCGCGAGCACTGATGTCAGGCCAGCACTGATGCGCGTCGCCACCGCGGTGCGCTCGGCCGCGGCCGGGCTCGCCTGGTACGTCAGAGGGGTCATGGGTGAGGATGCCTACGACAAGTACCGCGCGCACCACGAGTCGGTGCACGGCACGGATGCCTCGGCACCGGTGCTGACCGAACGGGAGTTCTGGCGCGACCAGACCGACCGTCAGGACACCAACCCCCAGGGCCGGTGCTGCTGAGCAGCGTCCCTTCCTCGTCAGTACTGCGTCCCGCCCGGGTGGAAATCCGGGCGGGCCGTAGCATTGGAGGCGATGACTGACACAACGAAGCCCCCACTGACGACTCCGACCAAGCCCCCGCTCAACAAGGACACCCGGCTCTGCATCTCGCTGGCCGCGCGGCCGAGCAACTTCGGCACCCGGTTCCACAACTACCTTTACGAGCAGTTCGGGCTGGACTTCGTCTACAAGGCGTTCACCTCGACCGACCTGGCCGGCGCCATCGCCGGGGTGCGGGCGCTCGGCATCCGCGGCTGCTCGGTGTCGATGCCGTTCAAGGAGGATGTCATCGCTCTCGTGGACGAACTCGACGCCTCGGCCACGGCCATCCAGTCGGTGAACACCATCGTCAACGACGACGGCTACCTGCGGGCGTACAACACCGACTACATCGCCGCGGCCGACCTGCTCAGAGCCAACAACCTCGACCCGGCCACCCCGTTCCTGCTGCGCGGCTCCGGCGGCATGGCCAAGGCCGTCGGTGCGGCCCTCCGCGACACCGGCTTCGCCGCGGGCACCATCGTGGCCCGCAACGAGAGCCGCGGCCGGGCCCTGGCCGACGAGCTCGGCTACAGCTGGCTGGCCGAGCCCGGCACCGCGACAGCGCCGCTGCTGGTGAACGTCACCCCGATCGGCATGGCCGGCGGCGCGCAGGCCACCGAGTCCGCCTTCACTGCCGCGGCCGTCGCCGCAGCCGACACCGTCTTCGACGTCGTGGCGCTGCCCGCTGAGACGCCGCTGATCCTCGCGGCGCGGGCGGCCGGCAAGTCCGTCATCACCGGCGCGGAGGTCATCGCCCTGCAGGCCGCCGAACAGTTCGAGCGCTACACCGGCGTGCGGCCGACCCCCGAGCAGGTGCGGGACGCCTCGGCCTTCGCCCGCGCGTGAGCGACGCTCCGGCCGCGCCCGCCGGCGCGCACCCCGACATCCTGGTCGCCGCCGTCGCACTCATCCGTGACCGCCGGGTGCTCATGGTCACCGCCCGCGGGCGGGACGTCTGGTTCATGCCCGGCGGCAAGATCGACCCCGGCGAGGGCGAGGCGGATGCGGCCGCCAGGGAAGCCTGGGAAGAGGTCACCGTGCGCCTGGACCCTGCCGAACTCGACCTCCTGTTCACCGTGCTGATCCAGGCACACGGCGAACCCGACGGCCGGCTGGTGCGGATGAGCGTCTTCGGGGCTCAGACCACCGATGAACCCGCGGCCAGCGCCGAGGTCAGCGCCGTGCACTGGGCCACCTCGGCCGACCAACAGCGGTGCCCGCCGGCCGGTGTCGAGGTGCTGCGCCGCTTGCACGCCGCCGACCTGATCGACTGAGCGTCGCGCTGCGCGGGCAACGGGCACCCCGAATGCCCCTGCCGGGTGGAGCCGGTACGGTGGAAAGGCCGAACCCATCACGCAGCCGCCGAGCTGCCTTCGGCTCCCCCATGCACTAAGGAGATCTATGTCGGTGCTCGACAGGCAGTTGGTTCCAATTTTCGAGGAGGTCCTCGACCGGAACCCGGGCGAAGCCGAATTCCACCAGGCGGTGCGGGAGGTTCTGGAGAGTCTCGGACCGGTGGTGACCAAGCATCCGCAATACGCCGACTCGGCCGTGATCCGACGCCTGTGCGAACCCGAACGCCAGATCATCTTCCGGGTGCCGTGGGTGACGGATTCGGGCAAGATCGAGGTGAATCGCGGGTTCCGGGTGGAGTTCAACTCCGCCCTCGGGCCGTACAAGGGCGGCCTGCGCTTCCACCCGAGCGTCAACCTCGGCATCGTGAAATTCCTGGGCTTCGAGCAGATCTTCAAGAACTCCCTCACCGGGCTGCCCATCGGCGGCGGAAAAGGCGGGTCAGACTTTGATCCGAAGGGCCGCTCAGACGCCGAAGTGATGCGTTTCTGCCAGTCGTTCATGACCGAGCTGTATCGGCACCTGGGCGAGTACACGGATGTCCCGGCCGGTGACATCGGCGTCGGCGGGCGTGAGATCGGCTACATGTTCGGCCAGTACAAGCGCATCACCAACCGCTACGAGTCAGGCACGATGACCGGCAAGGGACTGAGCTGGGGCGGCTCCCAGGTGCGCACCGAAGCGACCGGCTACGGCACCGTGTTCTTCGTCGACGAAATGCTCACAGCCGCCGGCCAGGGCTTCGACGGCAAGCGCGTCGTCGTGTCCGGCTCGGGCAACGTCGCGATCTACGCGATCGAGAAGGTGCACCAGCTCGGCGGCACCGTGATCGCCTGCTCGGACTCCGGCGGTTACGTCGTCGACCCGTCCGGGATCGACCTCGCCCTGCTCAAGGAGGTCAAGGGTGAGCGCCGGGGACGGATCGCCGAGTACGCGACCCTGCGCCCGGGAAGCGTCACGCACGTCGCCGGCGGGTCGATTTGGGATGTTCCGTGCGACATCGCGCTGCCGTGCGCGACCCAGAACGAACTCGACGCCGACGGCGCCGCGGCGCTGATCCGCAACGGCTGCCAGATCGTCGCCGAGGGCGCGAACATGCCGACCACCCCGAACGCCGCCCGGTTGTTGGCGGAGGCCAACGTGTTGTTCGCTCCCGCGAAGGCCGTCAACGCGGGCGGGGTGGCCACCAGCGCGCTGGAGATGCAGCAGAACGCGTCGCGCGACTCGTGGACCTTCGAGCACACCGAGGACCGTCTCGCCGAGATCATGCGCGGCATCCACGATCGGTGCCTGGAAACCGCTGACGAGTACGGGACACCGGGAAGTTACGTGGCCGGGGCGAACATCGCCGGCTTCACCAGGGTCGCCGACGCGATGCTCGCGCTGGGCGTCATCTAGGCGACGAGCCGAAACCCACGGCGCTGCCGGCGCAGAATCGGTGCGCGGGCGGCGCCGCGGGCGTACCCTGCCTGCATGACCGACGAGCAGCCACTGCCCTGGGCCGCGATCCGGCTCTGGGAGATCGGCATGTTGCAGCAGTCCACCGGCAGCGGCCTCGAGCACTGGCTGGCCCGCATCCAGGAGTTGGACCCACCCGACGAACACGCCCTGCGCGAGTGGTTGGGGACCGAGGGGCTCAGCGGCTACCCGCGCGCGCTTCTCGTGCACGAGACGTTCGGCTACCCGGACTCCACGGTGCGGGCCGCCGACGAGTTGATCGACGCCCAGTATGCCGACCGCCCGTTGCTGCGGCCGATTCTGGACGCCGTGCTGCTGTACGCCGGCGACCTCGACGAGGTGGGCATCCAGACGCGCACCACGCACGTCGCGTTGTCCGGACCGCAGCGCACCTTCGCCGTGGTGCAGCCGACCACCCGGCACCGTGTGGACCTGGGTCTGCGCATACCGATGCCTGACGTGGCACCGAGCACCCGGCTGCGGCCGGCCACCGAGCTCGGCGCCGACTTCCCCGCCCGGATCCCGCTCACCTCGGCCAGCCAGGTCGACTCCGAGGTGGCCGCCTGGCTGAAGCACGCCTACGATGCGACGCTCTAGCCGCGTGCGCCCGGCTCGCGGGGTTCAGCGCACCGTTCGCGGGCTATGGTGGCGCCGTGAGTGACGACTCCGAACGGGTGCACCCGGACGACCGGGCCGCGTGGCGGGCCTGGCTGGCGAAGAACCACACGACGAAGACCGGCGTGTGGCTGGTCACCTGGCGGCAAGGCTCCGGGATGCCGGTGCTCGGCTACGAGGAGGCCGTGCTCGAGGCCCTCGCGGTGGGCTGGGTCGACAGCAAGGGCGGCAAGGTCGACGAGCGGCGCACCATGCTCTACTTCGCGCCGCGCCGCCGCGGCAGCGCGTGGTCCAGGCCCAATAAGCAGCGCATCGAACGGCTCCGCGCCGAGGGACTGATGCGGGACGCCGGGGAGGCTGCGGTGCGCTCCGCCGAGGCCGACGGCTCCTGGACCCGGCTCGACGAGGTCGAGGACCTGATCGTGCCGCCCGACCTGGCCGCGGCCCTCGCCGCTCTCGACGGTGCCCGGGCGAACTGGGATGCCTTTCCCCGCTCGCCCCGCCGCGGCATCCTGGAGTGGATCGTGCAGGCCAAGCGGCCGGCCACCCGCGCCGCCCGCATCCGGGAGACGGCCGAGGCGGCCGCGCGCAACGAGCGCGCCCACCAGTGGGTCCCCCCGGCCCAGCGCCGCGAACTGTGAGAAAGGCCCCACACCCGATGATTCCGGGGCTTAACTCACAGTTCGGTGGGGGGGGGTCAGTGCACGTATTCGAGCAGGTCCAGGCCGACCGAGCGCATGCCGTCCAGCACCGAGAGGCGGGAGGACAGGTTGTGGTCATCGAAGAAAATCGACACGGCGTAGGCGACGCCGGCACGCGGTCCGCGCAACACGCCCACCTCGCTGCGCACCCCGTTGTCGGAGCCTGTGGAGTTGACCAGCAGCACGCCGTGCGACGCCGACCGGTGAGCGTGCGGCTCGAAGCCGAACGCGCTGGCCACCATGGACAGGTCGGAGTTCAGCGACAGCCAGCCGAGAACCCGTTCGCTGCCCTCGTCGTCGAGGATCTCCCCGCGCGCCAGGGCCGTGAACAGCCAGGTGAGTTCGCGGGCGCTGCCCACCGACAGGTTGGGGGCGTCGTCGGGGCCACGGGCGTCGCGGACGAGGTCGAGCAGGCCGGTGCCGCTCAGGCCGAGTTCCTCGGTGCGACGGCGCACGGCCTCCAGGCCCACCGCGCGCAGCAGCACGTTGGTGGCCAGGTTGTCGTTGGTGGCTCCCACCAGTGCGGCGAGGTCGGCGACGGGCAGCGACGGCGCCTGCAGGTGCTGCCAGAGTCCGGAGCCGTCGACCGAGTCGCGCACCGTGCGGTCGAGGATCGTGTACGCGCCGAAATCGGCGTCGCGCAGCCGCGAGGCCACCTCGATGAGCAGCAACACCGTGCCGACGCCGGCGGTGGGCATGACGACGTGGTCATCGACGGAGAACAGCACCCGGCCGGTGGCCAGGTCGGTCGCCCGAGCCGACACCTGCGCACCGCCCATGGCGAGCTCGCCGAGCGAGTGGAAGCCACGCTCGAAGCTGGCCGGCACCGAGGATTCCCGGTGTCTGCCGCCGCGTTCGATCGCGTGCCTGGACCGGCGTTCGGATTCCTGTGCTGGCGCGACCACTACTGCGTTGTCCTCTGACTATCGGTACTGCGACATCCCCGCGAACACCCTAACCCACGGGTCGCGGGGCCGGAGGAGACCGCTACCAGATCGTGACGCGCTTCTCGGGAGCGAGCCACGCGGCATCCGTCTCGGTCACGCCGAACGCCGTGTAGTACTCGTCGATGTTGCGCACAATCTGGTTGCACCGGAACTCGTTCGGCGAGTGCGGGTCGATCGCGAGCAGCCGGATGGCCTCCTCGTCGCGCATCTTCATCTGCCACGCCTGCGCCCAGGAGAGGAAGAACCGCTGGGCCCCGGTGAACCCGTCGATGACGGGCGGCTCGGCGCCCTCGAGCGACAGCAGGTACGCCTCCCAGGCGATGGAAAGGCCGCCGAGGTCGCCGATGTTCTCGCCGATGGTGAGGGCACCGTTCACGTGGTGATCGGGCACCTGGGCCGGGTGGAGCGCGTCGTACTGCTCGATCAGCGACGCCGTGCGCTGCTCGAACGCGGCCTTGTCGGCCTCGGTCCACCAGTCGGTGAGCCGGCCGTCGCCGTCGTACTTGGAGCCCTGGTCGTCGAAGCCGTGGCCGATCTCGTGGCCGATGACCGCGCCGATCGCACCGTAGTTCGCTGCGGCATCCCGGTTCACGTCGAAGAACGGCACCTGCAGGATGGCCGCGGGGAAGACGATCTCGTTGAAGCCCGGGTTGTAATAGGCGTTGATGGTCTGCGGGGTCATGAACCACTCGTCGCGGTCCAGCGGGTTGCCGATCTTGCCCAGCTCACGGTGGAACTCGAACTCGCCGGTGGCGCGCACGTTCTTGATCAGGTCGCCGGGCTCGATGGCCAAGCTGGAGTAGTCACGCCATTTCACCGGGTAACCGATCTTGGGGGTGAACTTGTCCAGCTTCTCCAGGGCGCGAACCCGGGTCTCCTCGGTCATCCAGTCCAGACCCGAGATGCTGGCCCGGTAGGCCTCGACGAGGTAGCCGACGAGCACGTCCATGCTCGTCTTGGCGTCGGGCGAGAAGTGCCGGTCAACGTAGATGCGGCCGACGGCCTCGCCGAGGGCGCCCTCCACGAGAGAGACGCCGCGCTTCCAGCGGGCACGGATCTGCGGGGTGCCGGTGAGGGTGCGGCCGTAGAAGTCGAAGTTCGCCTCGACGAAGTCGTTCGACAGGTACGACGCGCTCGAGCGGATGACCTGCCAGCGCAGCCAGTCCCGCCAGGCATCGAGCCGGTCTTCGGTGAGCATCTCGGCCAGGCCGACCACGAAGCTCGGCTGGCGCACGACGACCTCGGCGAAGGACACGGCCGGGGCGTCCAGACCCTCCAGCCACAGGTCGAGGTCGGCGCCCGCGGCGAGCGCGGACAGCTGGTCCCAGGTCTTGAGGTTGTAGGTCTTCTCGCTGTCGCGGGTGCGCACATTGTCCCAGTGGTGGCTGGCGAGCTCGGTTTCCAGGGCGAAGATGCGACCGGCGCGCTCCGCGGCGGCGTCGACGCCGGCGAGGGTGAGCATCCGTTCGACGAAGGCAAGGTAGGCCTCGCGCACGCCGGCGAACTTCTCGTCACGGTAGTAGGACTCGTCGGGCAGGCCCAGGCCGGCCTGCTCGACGAAGACCAGGTAGCGCTCGGGGTTGCCCGGGTCGTTGTCGACGAAGAGCTGGAAGGTGCCCGCGACGCCGGACCGCTCGAGGCGGCCGAGGGTGGCGAGGAACACCGGCACGCTGCTGATGCCGTCCACGGTGGCCAGGTCGGCCGCGAGCGGGGTGGCGCCGAGCTGCTCGATGCGTTCCTCGTCCATGAAGCTGGCGTAGAGGTCACCGAACTTGCGCTCCTCGGTGCCCTCGGCGGCGGTCTGCGCCTCGAGGATGATGGCCCGCACGGCCTTCTCGGCCTCCTCCGCGAGCAGGTAGAACGAACCCCAGCGGGCCTTGTCGTTCGGGATCTCGGTGCGGGCGATCCACTTGCCGTTCACGTGGCGGAAGAGGTCGTCCTGCGGGCGCACGCCCGGGTCGAGTTCGTCGGTGTCGATTCCGGATGCCGTCGCCTGATCAGTCATCGCACCAGCCTAAACCTCACCGTGAAATGGTGGGGGATGTAGCGGGCGTGGGACCATGGGCCGTGGTGGGCGATGCGGCGGCATGGGAGCATAAGGACAACGGCGCTCCACACGGGTCGCCCTCGACCCAGGAGATCCCCATGCGCGTCATCACCCTGCCCGAGTTCGGCTCCGCCCTCGAACTGACCGAGATCGACACCCCTCAGCCGTCTGCGGGAGAGGTCCGCGTGCGCGTGCACGCGGCATCCGTCAACGGGTTCGACCTGGCCGTGGCCGCCGGCTACCTCAATGGCCTGATGGAGCACCGGTTCCCGGTGGTGCTGGGCAAGGACTTCGCGGGGATCGTGGATGCCGTCGGCGACGACGTCACCGCATACGCCGTGGGCGACCGGGTCTTCGGCGTCGTCACCAAGGCCCACCTGGGCGACGGTTCGTTCGGCGAGTTCGTGGTTGTCCCCGTCGCGACGGGCCTGGCGAAGCTGCCCGAGCAGGTCGACTTCGCCCGCGGCGCCGCCCTCGGGCTGGCCGGTACGGCAGCGCAGGCCGCCGTGGATGCCGCCGAGCTCAGCGCCGGCAGCACCGTACTGGTCGTCGGCGCCACCGGCGGTGTCGGCAACCAGGCGCTGCAGCTCGCCGCCGCGGCCGGCGCCACCGTGATCGCCACCGCCCGCACCGCCCTCGGCATCGCCCAGGTGCGCCTGCTCGGCGCCAGCGAGGTTGTTGACCACACCCAGAACCTCAGCGAGGCCGTGCTCGCCGCCCACCCCGACGGTGTCGACGTAGTACTGCACTTCGCCGGTGACGCGGCCACCGTGCTGCCGGCGCTGCGAGCCGGCGGTCGCCTGGTCTCCACCCTGATCGGCTCGCCCGACCAGCTCGGCACCGACACCGTCACCGTGGTCCCGATCCTCGCCGACCCCACCCCCGAGGTGCTGACCCGCCTGGCCGAGAGCCTCGCCGCCGGCCGCACCTCCGTGACCGTTCAGGGCAGCTACGCCCTCGCCGATGTTGCCGAGGCATTCGACGACTTCGAGGCCGGCGCGCGCGGCAAGCTCGTCATCCTGCCGTAAGTCGTCTCGCCGGCGCCCGGACGACCGGGCCGCCGACGGGCCGACCCGATACGATCTGGTACATGCGGGCACGGACACGGACACTGGGACGATCGGTCGGCCTCGTCATCGCGGGTCTGGCCATGAGTGCGGCGGCGCTGCTGTGGCTCGCCGTCGCAGCGGGGAGTCCGACGCCCGATGCAGCCCCCTTCCGGTACCTGATCTTCGGCGTGCTCCCGGTCTTGTACGATCCGAGCCGGCCGGCGCTCTGGGCGATCCTGGGGGCCATCGCCCTCGCTGTGCTCTTCGCCGCCGGCATCGCCCTGCTCGAACGCCGGGCGACGAACAGATCCCGCCGGTCCTCGAACTCGAGCCGTAACCCGCTGGCGCCGAAAATCGTGATGGCCAAAAGTGGCGGCGTTTTCGCGAAACCCGTGACGGTGACCGTGCTGATCCCCGCGCACAACGAGGAGCTCTCGCTGCCGGCGACCCTGGCCTCGCTCTTCGCCCAGTCGCACAGGCCGGAGCGGGTGATCGTCGTCGCCGACAACTGCACGGACGACACCGTCGCCATCGCCCGCGCGCACGGCGTAGAGGTCTTCGAATCCGTGGACAACAGGAAGAAGAAGGCCGGCGCCCTGAACCAGGCCCTCAGCCGGGTGCTCCCCGGACTACTCGACAACGACGTGGTCATGGTCATGGACGCGGACACCGCGCTCGACGACGGGTTCCTCGCCGAGGCCGTCGCCCGTTTCACGAGCGATCGCGCCCTGATGGCGGTCGGGGGCCTCTTCTACGGTGAGCCCGGGTTCGGCCTGATCGGACTGCTCCAGCGAAATGAGTACGTGCGTTACTCCCGGGAACTCGCCCGACGGCGCGGCCGTGTCTTCGTGCTCACCGGCACGGCTTCGATGTTTCGACCCCTCGCGTTGCGTTCCGTCGCCCAGAACCGCGGCGTCACCCTGCCGGGCGTGCACGGCGATGTCTACGACACCCACGCGCTCACCGAGGACAACGAACTCACCATCGCACTGAAATCGCTCGGCGCACTGATCACCTCCCCGGCACAATGCACAGTGGTCACAGAGCTGATGCCGACCCTGCCCGCCCTCTGGCAGCAGCGCCTGCGCTGGCAACGCGGCGCCCTGGAGAACATCGGCGCGTACGGGCTAACCCCGGCCACGCTTCGCTACTGGGCGCAACAGCTCGGCATCGGCTACAGCGTCATCGCCCTGACCTCGTTCCTGACCCTGATTCTGGTCACCCTGCTCGCCGTCAGCACCTGGGTGTGGTTCCCGTTCTGGCTCGGCCTCGGCACGATTTTCGTTGCCGAACGCGTGGTCACCGTGTGGGAGGGCGGCTGGCGGGCCCGGTTGCTCGCGCTCACCGTGCTCCCCGAACTCTGCTTCGACTTGTTCCTGAACGTGGTCTACGTCAAGGGCATCATCGACATCACCCTCGGCCGGCAGGCCAACTGGGAACACGCGAACACCCCGACCCTCACGGTGAGGGCCGTCTGATGCCGGTGCCAGCGCTGCTCCCGTTGCTCTCGCCCACCGGCATCCTATTGCCCGATTCGGCCGTGACCACGCACTTCTTCGCGATCTTTTCAGCATTCGTCGGAATCAACACAGTCATCTATGTTGTGCTCGCTGTGGCGAAGATCCTGCCGAAGATCTACCTCACGGATTGGCTCGGGGGCCGGAACCGTCGGTCTGCGGACCGCAGCATCTACGGCGCGGATCCGGCGCCCGGGCAGTCGGCAGAGCGCGTGCGCGACACCGCTCCTCCGCACCCCCAGTAGCGCGCTGGCCAGCACCGCCTCACAGCGCGAGGTCGCGGCGACGGATGCCCACGGCCGCCACGGCCGCCAGCGGCACGGCCAGCGCCGGCATCCACCAGGCCCCGCTCCAGTCCACCTCCGCGGCCGCCACGATAGGCGTGTGGCTGAACGGTGAGAGGTCGCGCAGCCACTGGGGCAGGTCGAGCAGGTCGCCGAACTGACCCACGACCACCGCGGCGAGCAACAGGCCCCAGCTCAGGCCGATACTCAGGCGCGGCAGCAGCGCCACGAGCACCGCGGCGACGCTGAGCAGCAGCAGCGCCGCCGGTAGCTGGGCGGCACCGGCCGCCAGCACGCTGTCGATGCGGTCGCCGGCGTTCGCGGAGCGGAGGAGCCCGGCCGCCGCACCGGCCACGGCGGCCGCGAGCACCAGCACGATCCCGGCCAGGCCGACGATGAGGTAGTCGAACAGCCAGCGGATGCGGCCGAGGCTCGTGCTGAGCATGGCCTCGGCCACCCCGGCGGCCTCCTCCTGACGCGCCCGGAGCATCGCCTGGATCGCGGCGGCCGTGGCCAGCACCCCGACCAGGCTGAACAGGGTCGCGGTGAACAGGTCGATGATCGCGCCCCGGCCACCGGCCAGGCCCACCAGCACATTCTGGAAGACCGGGTTCCCCTCCATCAGCTCGACCACGGTCTCGCCGAGGCTGCCCGCCAGCATCCCGAACAGCAGCCCGGTGATGGCCCAGCCGAGAATAGCCGGCCAGTGCAGCCGCCAGGCCAGTCCCAGCGAGCCGTGCAGCAGCCAACCGGCCGCCGGTCGGCCGGCCCGCTCGGCGAAGACGCTCGAGCCGGTGTCGCGGCGGGACTGCAGCAGTACGGCAACGGCCACGAGCAGGCCGGCGAGGGCGACCGACAGCAGCAGCGGTGCCGGGTTGTTCTCGGTGAACGCACGGGTGCGCTGGCCCCAGCCGATCGGGGACAGCCAGCTCGGCCAGGCGCTCGTCAGGCTCAGGCCGTCGGCGGACGGGGTGCCGCCCGCGTCGCCGGCGGCGCGCAGCACATAGGCCAGACCGACCACCGCGGCCGCCAGTCCGTTCGCACCCCGGGAGGTGCGCATCAGCTGCGCGGCCACCACCCCCACACCGAGAAACGCGACGCCGGTACCGGCCAGAGCGGCGCCCGTGACGAGCGAGCCGAGCGGGTCGAGCCCGGCGATGACCAGGGCCAGCGCCACCGCGGCGCCCGCGGCCAGACTCGCGACGACGCCGAACAGGACCGTGGCCAACAGCGGCACCACCCGGCCGGCGACGGTGGCGCCGATCAGCTCGCTGCGGCCGGCCTCCTCCTCTGCGCGGCTGTGCCGCACCGCGAGGAACGTGCTCATGAACGCCACGGCGGCGGCGAGGTTGGCGAACATGCTGAAGAACAGCAACGCGTCGGTGGTGGGGCCCCTCGGTTCGCCGCGGAGCATCAGGATGCTCGGCGTGCCCACGGCGATCTGCACGAGAGCTTCCCGGTCGGCGAGGGTGCCGAAACTGGCGGGCACGGCGATACCGGCGAGCAACGCGATAGCCGCGAGCGAGAGGAGCCAGATCGGCAGTTGCACGCGGTCCCGTCGCAGCCGCAGCCGCAGCATCGGCCACAGGGTGGGCACCGCTGCTCGCACGTACGTCGGGGCGGCCTGGCGTGCCGGGGCTGCCGAGGCCGTCATCGCCGGTGCCGGTGCTGCGGAGAGTGGGCGCCGGCCGGGTCTGAATCGACGTTCTCCGGCCCGTTCGGGGCCGCCGACGCGTCATCGTAGTGGCGTAGGAACAGGCTCTCCAGGGTGGGCGGCGCCACGGTGAGCGCCTGCACCCGCAGCTCGGCGAGTACCGGTAACATCCCGGGCAGCGCCTGGGCGTCCACTGTGAAGCTCACCCTGTCGTCACCGACCGAGAGGTCACGCGCGCCCGGCAGCCGTGCGGCGAGGCCGGCAAGTTGGGCATCCGTGAGCGCGGCGGCGGCGAAGGCCACCTCGGTGCGGGTGAGGTGGCGCAGCTCGGCCAGGGTGCCGGTCTCGATGATCCGGCCGGAGCGGATGATGCTCACCCGGTCGCAGAGGCGCTCGACCTCGCTGAGGATGTGGCTGGAGAGCAACACCGTGGCGCCGTCGGCGGCCGCGGCGACGATCTCGGCCCTGAAAACGGCATCCATCAGCGGGTCAAGGCCCGAGGTGGGTTCGTCGAGGATGAGCAGGTCGGCGGGCACGGCGAGCGCCGCGACGAGGGCCACCTTCTGCCGGTTGCCCGTCGAGTAGGTGCGGCCCTTCTTGGTCGGGTCGAGCTGGAAGCGCTCGAGCAACTGCCGGCGCCGCGCCTGGTAAGTCGGATCGGCGGTGCGGGCCCCGCGCAGCCGGGCGAGCAGGTCGATGGCCTCGCCGCCGGAGAGGTTGGGCCACAGGCTCACGTCACCGGGGACGTAGGCGATGCGGCGATGCAGCGCGGAGGCATCCACCCAGGGATCACCGCCGAGCACGCTGGCCGAGCCGCCGCCGGCGCGCATCAGGCCGAGCAGGATGCGGATGGTGGTGGATTTGCCCGCGCCGTTCGGGCCGACGAAACCGTGCACCTCCCCCTCGGCCACCGACAGGTCGAGGCCGGCGAGGGCCTGCACCCGGCCGAACCGCTTGGTGAGGTCGCGCGTCAGAACAACGGGGCTCATAGCCGTGAGACTACGCCCGAACCTTGGTCGGCGTCCTCCCCCGTCGGTGCGGATAACTAGAGTCGAAGCATCGAACTTCTACGCCCGCAACCCATCGACCGTGAGATCCGCCGGCTGGCCCTGCCTGCCCTCGGCGCCCTCATCGCCGAGCCCCTGTTCCTGCTGTCCGACTCGGCCATGGTCGGCCACCTCGGCGCGGTGCCACTGGCCGGTCTCGGCCTGGCCAGCGCGGTGCTGCAGACCATCATCGGGCTGATGGTGTTCCTCGCGTACAGCACCACCCCCGCCGTGGCCCGCTGGCTCGGTGTCGGCGACCGGCGCCGTGCGGTGTCGGTAGGGGTGGATGGCCTGTGGCTTGCGCTCGGCCTCGGCGCCGTGCTCGCCGTGGCCGGCTGGTTCGCGGCCCCCGCGCTGGTGGCCGCGTTCGGTGCCGACCCCGAGGTGACCCGCGCCGCCGCCGACTATCTGGCCCTGTCGATGCTGGGTGTGCCCGCGATGCTGCTGGTCTTCGCCGCGACCGGACTGCTGCGCGGCCTGCAGGACACCCGCACCCCGCTCTGGGTCGCCGGGCTCGGCTTCCTGACCAACATCCTGCTCAATCTGTGGTTCATCTACGGCCTGGGCCTGGGCCTGATCGGGTCGGCGCTGGGCACGGTGCTCGCCCAGTGGGGCATGGTGGCCGTGTATCTGGTCATCGTCGTGCGGCACGCCCGCCGCGAGCGTGCGCCGCTCCGACCGCACCGTGCGGGGCTGCTCCGCGGGGCCACCAGCGGCGGCTGGTTGTTCCTGCGCACCGCGAGCCTCCGCGCCGCCATGCTGTTGGCGGTGTTTGTGGCCACCAGCCTCGGCTCCCCCGAGCTCGCGGCGTTCCAGATCGCGATGACCCTGTTCGCCACGCTGGCCTTCGCCCTCGACGCCCTCGCCATCGCCGCGCAGGCCCTGGTGGGCCGGGGTCTCGGCGCCGGCGACCTGCAGCAGGTGCGCCAGGTGCTGCGGCGCTGCCTGGAGTGGGGCATCGGCGGCGGCGTGCTGCTCGGTCTGGTCGTGGTGGCCACAAGCGGGGTGCTCGGCGGGGTATTCACCAACGCCGCTGAGGTCACCGCGCTGCTGCCGCCGACCCTCGTGGTGCTCGGCCTGTCCGTGCCGCTGGGCGGCCTGGTCTTTGTACTCGACGGGGTGCTGATCGGTGCCGGCGACGCCCGCTATCTCGCGATCACGGGCCTGGTCAACCTGGCCGCCTTCGTCCCGCTGGCCGGCCTGGTGCTGCTCTTCGCTCCCGCCGGTGCCGCGGGGCTGGCTTGGCTGATGGCCGCGTTCGTCTTCGGTTTCCTCGGCGCCAGAGCGGTGACCCTGTCCGTTCGCGCCCGAGGCACCCGCTGGGTGCGCCTGGGCGCCTGACCGGTCCGCGAACTGTTGAGAAAAGCCCCGGGATCTCTCGATTTCCGGGGCTCAGCTCACAGTTCGCGGGGGCGGTAGCGTGGGTGGAATGACGAAGACTCGCGGACGGCGCGAACTCACCCGCTGGCGGAACGCCATCTTCATGCTGTTTTTTGTGAGCGGGCTCGGGCTGGCGTCGTGGGTGTCCCGGATCCCCACCGTGCGCGACGACCTGGCGCTCCGCACCGACCAGGTGGGCCTGCTGATCTTCGGGCTCTCCGCCGGATCCATTCTCGGACTTGTCGCGGCCGTCTGGCTGCTGTCGGCGTTCGGCGCCCGCCGGGCCCTGGTGATCAGCATCGCCACCTCCTCGGCAGGTCTGGTCCTGGTGGGCAGCGCGGCCACGGCGTGGGGGTCGTCGCCGATCGCGTTCACCGCCCTCGCCCTGGTGGGCTTCGGCATGGGTTCCACCGACGTCATGATGAACGTCGAGGGGGCAGCGGTCGAACGCGAACTCGGCATCACCCTGATGCCGTTGCTGCACGCCTGCTTCAGCCTGGGCACCGTGGCCGGGGCGCTGCTCGGCGCCGGGGCCGCCGCCCTCGCCGTGTCGGTGGTCTGGCACCTCAGCCTCGTCGCCGCCCTCGCGCTGGCCGCCGCCGCGATCGCGGTCCGGTTCGTGCCGCTCCGCCCGGCCCTCGGCGACCCCGCAGACCAGTCCGCCGCGCACACCGTCGTGCGGCCGAACTGGGTCGAACGGATGCGCACCAGCCTCGCGGTGTGGCGCGACCCGAGCATCCTGCTGATCGGGGTGATCGTGCTGGGCATGACCTTCGCCGAGGGATCGGCCAGCGACTGGCTGGCCCTGGCCGTGGTCGACGGGCACGGCCAGAGCGACGCCATCGGGGCGCTGGTCTTCGGGGTGTTCGTCTCGGCGATGACGGTCGGCCGGGTGCTCGGCGGCCCGGTGCTGGACAGGTTCGGCCGGGTTCCGGTGCTGCGGGCCTGCTCGGTTCTCGGCGTGGCCGGCCTGCTGCTGGTGATCCTGGCGCCGGCCATCTGGCTGCTCATCGTCGGCACCGTGCTGTGGGGCCTCGGCGCCTCGCTCGGCTTCCCGGTGGGCATGTCGGCCGCCGCGGATGACACCGCCAACGCGGCCGCCCGGGTGAGCGCCGTAGCCATGATCGGCTATTTCGCCTTTCTGGTCGGGCCACCGGTGTTGGGCCTGATCGGCGAGCAGTGGGGCATCCTGAACGCCCTGTTCGTGATCGTCGTGCTCATGGCCCTCGCCGGGCTGGCCGCCCCGGCGGCCCGCGAGCGCGCGCAGACCGCCGCCGCCGGTTAAGCTCGTTCAGTGCGCCTCGTAATAGCAAGATGTTCAGTTGACTACGCCGGACGGCTCAGCGCGCATTTGCCGCTGGCCACCCGCCTGCTCATGCTCAAGTCCGACGGCAGCCTGCTCGTGCACTCGGACGGCGGCTCGTACAAGCCGCTCAACTGGATGAGCCCGCCGTGCAGCCTGGCCGTCTCGGCGCCCGACGAGCTGCAGGCCGAGGCCGGGATCACCGAGCTGTGGACCGTGACGCACGCCAAGACCGCCGACCAGCTCATCGTGAGCCTCTACGAAGTGGAGCACGACTCCGCCCACGAGCTCGGCATCGACCCGGGCCTGATCAAGGACGGCGTCGAGGCGCACCTGCAGAAGCTCCTCGCCGAGCACATCCACCTGCTCGGCGACGGCCACACCCTCGTGCGCCGCGAGTACATGACGGCGATCGGCCCCGTCGACATCCTGGCCAGGGATGCCCAGGGCGCCTCGGTGGCCGTGGAACTCAAGCGCCGCGGCGACATCGACGGCGTCGAGCAGCTCACCCGCTACCTCGAGCTGATGAACCGCGACCCGCACCTGGCGCCCGTGGTGGGCGTGTTCGCCGCGCAGCAGATCAAGCCGCAGGCGCGCACGCTGGCCGAGGACCGCGGCATCCGCTGCCTGGTGCTCGACTACGACGCCATGCGCGGGCTCGACGACACCGCGTCCAAGCTCTTCTAGGCTCCCGTGCCTGACCGGTCCGCTGCCTTGTCCTCCGAGGCGGCCGGCGACACCGCCCCGCTCGACCTGCTCGCCCGGCGGGTGCTCGGCCTGCTGCCCATCGATGGCCGCATCGTTGTGGGCATCGCCGGCAGCCCCGGCGCGGGCAAGACCACCCTGGCCGAGCGGCTGGCGCGGCGCCTCACCGAGCTTGCCGGGGTGGATGCGGCTGCGGCGGCCGGCCCGGCGACCGGGGCGACTGCCGCCGTTCCCTTTGCCGTGCACCTGCCGATGGACGGCTTCCACCTGGCCAATGCCACCCTCGACAGGCTCGGCCGGCACGACCGCAAGGGCGCCATCGACACCTTCGACGGCTGGGGCTTCGTGGCGCTGCTGCGACGGCTCAGGGCCGAGACCGACCACCCGGTCTACGCCCCGAGCTTCGACCGTGCGGTCGACGAGGGGGTGGCGGGCGCCCTGGTTGTGGAACCGGGCACCCGCATCGTGATCGTCGAGGGCAACTACCTGCTCGTGGACCGGGAACCCTGGAACCTGGTGCCCGGTCTGGCCGCTGAGGTGTGGTTCTGCGAGACCCCTGGCGTTGAGCGTCTGCAGCGCCTGGTGGCGCGGCACCAGCGGCACGGACGCAGCCCCGGGGCCGCCCGGGACTGGGCCGAGAACGTCGACGGAGCCAACGCCGTGCTCATCGAGCGGTCAGCGCCGCGCGCCACGTTGCGGGTCTCCGGCCTCGACGCTTCGGTCATCCCCTCGGCCTGACCGGCCCCGCCGCCGCAACTGTTCCCCGCGCGGGCAGAGTTGGCCGGGTTCTCGGAGAGAGGCACGACCCGGCGGCATCCGTTCGCCGGCAGCGATGCGGCCGACCGCGGGGTCGCGCGCCTACCTTGTATCCACCTCCCATGCAAGGGTTTGCCCCCTCCGGCCCTAGGATATTGCGAGTGAACCCCACTCTGACGCGCACCTGGAGCGCCATCCTCTTCGACCTCGACGGAACCATCACGGATTCCGCCCCGGCAATCACGAACTCGTTGGCGCGCACCTTCGCTCTGCTCGGCCGCCCGGTTCCCTCCGACACCGAGCTGATGAAGTACGTCGGCCCGCCGCTGCTGGCCGCGTTCGGCGAGTACGCCGGCATGACGCCCGACGAGGCCCAGGAGGCCCTGGCCGTGTACCGCGCCGACTACCAGGGCCCCGCGTCGCTGGACACCGCCGTGTACCCGGGCGTCGCCGGCCTGCTCGAGCGCATCCACGAGTCCGGCATCCCGCTCGGCTTGGCCACCAGCAAGCCCGAGCACACCGCGATCGCGATCCTCGAGCACTTCGAGCTGGCCCAGTACTTCACCGTCATGGTGGGCGCCACCGAGAACGAGACCCGCAGCAACAAGGCCGACATCGTCGAAGAGGCCCTGGTGCGCTTCGCCGCCGTCGGTGTCGACACCTCCGCCGTCGTCATGGTCGGCGACCGCATCTATGACGCCGAGGGCGCCAACGCGAACGGCGTTCCCACCATCCTCGTCGAGTGGGGCTACGGCTCCCCCGCGGAGGCCGCCCTGGCCACCGCCGTGGTGCACTCCACCGACCAGCTCGGCAAGCTCCTCCTCGGCTGACCCGTCGCCGCCTTCCCACGGCTCCGAGTTGCCGAATAGTGCCCCTTCACGCGTCGTGATGGGGCACTTTTCGGCAAGTCGTGACAGTGCGGGTTGCTGACTTGCCGCAAATGGTCCCTCTGCGGGCGGCGGAGCGGCGATTCGGTGCAAGTCGCGGCGGGGCCATCCGTGGCCGGGCGGAGATGACGAGCCCACCCGGATGGGTAGGGGCAGTCAGGCCGGACGGCCAGATCCGGGTAGGCTGACGCGGTGAAGTCGCTCGCCAACCCCCGCTCAATGGAACTGCTCGACGCCCTGCACGGCGTCGTGAAGAGCTCCCCGCCCGACGTCGCCGGCGGCTTCTCGGCCCTTCTCGAGCCGTTCATCGGGCACAGCGCGCTGCTGATTCTCACCGACGACTGCACAGATGACTGCACCGGCCGACCGCGGAAGACGGCCGGCGAGGCGTCGATCATCGACGAAGTCACCCTCGTCGAGCTCGACGCCGTGCGCCGCTCGCTCACCAGCGAACCGTCCGACCCGTGGGGCCGCCGTGCCGTGCTCGGTGGCACCGATCGCCCGATCACGGCCTGGACTGCTTCCACCGGCGCCCTGCTGGTGCTCGCCGACCCCGAACTCACGCCGGCCGGCGCGGCCGACCCCGAGGCGACCCTCGCGCTCGTCGGCCGGTTGTGGCAGCTCGTGGCCACGAGCATCCGCCAACAGGTGGCCGCGGCCAGTCCCGCCCACCTACTCGACTCGCGGCCCGCGTCGGCCGAGCGTGCCAAGCTCATCGCCGATCTCACGGATGCCCATTCGACCACTCTCGAATCCCTGCTCGGGGTGCTGCGCTCGCCCACGGTCAGCGCCGAGGCCGCCCGTCAGACCGCCACCGATCTCGCCGCGAGCGCCATGGTGAACCTGCGCGCGGTGTCGGACCGGGACCGCTCACTCGCCCAGGAACCGGTGGCGGCGGCCTTTGCCAGGCTGCGGGACGATCTGAGGCCCTTGGTGCGGTTCGGTGACCTCGACGTGCAGTTCGTCGAGCCGCCGGCGAACGGCCCAGCCCTGCCCGGTGAGGTCGCGCACGCGGGCCGCGCCATCGTGCGCGGCGCCGTGCTGGCCCTGGTGGAGCAGGCGGGGGTAAGCCGGGTACGCGTGCAGTGGGACTGCGACGGCAGCAACCTGCTGATCCAGATCCGCGACGACGGCGCGGGCGTTCTCAGCACGGACTCCCCCGGCGTCGTCCCTCTCACGGCCAGGGTCGCCGCGCTCGGCGGCACCTTCGGCGTGCAGGCCACCGCCGGCTGGGGCTCCGAGCTCACGGTGTCGCTGCCGTTGGACCCACCGTCGGCCCCGCTGGCCCCCGCCACCGAGTGGGGGTTGAGCCCGCGGGAGCAGGGGGTGCTGGCGCTGGTCGCCTCCGGCGCGCGCAATAAGGCCATCGCCGGCGAGCTGCTGATCAGCGAGAACACCGTGAAGTTCCACGTGGCCAACCTGCTGCGCAAGGTGGGCGCCTCCACCCGCGCCGAGCTGGCTTCGCTGGCCCGCTAGTCCTTGGGCAACCGGATCGCGCTGGTCCAGCCGTAGTCGCCGGCATCCGCGCCGCCGGCCGTGGCGGCCCGGGTGACGTGGCTGCGGGCGTGTTCGATCGCGGCGTCAAGGTCGATGAAGAGGTGGTTGCGGTGCCGCAGCGACGTGATCACGCCCACCCGGGTGACGAGTTTGAGGTGCCGCGGCTGGATGCCCTTGACGAGCACCGTGATGCCGCGCCGCTCGAGCGCCTGGATCATCTCAGTGATCACCCGGGCGCCGGTGGCGTCTAGGATCTGCAGTTGCGACATCCGGATGATCACCACGGTGATGTGGCTGGTCTGGTTGACCCGTTCGAGCATCCGCTCGGCCGCACCGAAGAACAGGGCGCCATCGAGCCTGAACAGCGCGATGCGCTCGTCGCCGGGAACAGGGGTGCCGGGCAGTTCCTCCCGGTGCACGCCGCTGGAGGCCGACACCGCCCGCAGCGCGAAGAACGCGGCAACGGCGATGCCGATGCCCACGGCCACGATGAGGTCGACCGATACCGTCACCAGGGCGGTGATGACGAACACCGTGGCATCCGACCCCGTGGAGCCGATGATGCTTCGCACGGTGGCGATCGAGATCATCCGGGCCGCGGTCACCATGAGCACCCCGGAGAGCGCGGCGAGCGGGATCTGCGAGACCACCCCGGTGGCGAGGTAGACCACGCCGACGAGCACGATCGAGTGCACGATCGCCGCCAGCCGGGTGCGGCCGCCCGAGCGGATGTTGACCGCCGTGCGGGCGATCGCGCCGGTGGCCGGCATGCCGCCGAAGAAGCCGGAGGCGATCGAGGCCAGGCCCTGGCCCACGAGCTCGCGGTCGGCGTCGTACGGGCCGGTGTCGGACAGCGTGACGGCCACCCGCGCAGAGAGCAGGGACTCGATCGCGGCGAGCGCCGCGATGGTGAGGGCGGGGCCGACCAGGGAGCTCAGCAGGCCGGCATCAAGCTGCGGCAGCGCGGGCGCCGGCAGCGAGCTGGGCAGCTCGCCGATGCGGGCCAGCGGCAGGTTGGCGAGGTTGGCGACAACGGTCACCACGATGATGGCCACGATCGACCCCGGCAGCTTCTTGTGCACCAGGGGAGCCAGCAGCATGATCGCGGCCACCATGAGCACCATGGCCACAGGGACGAGCACAGTGGACCAGTCGACGGTCTGGAAGGACTGTACGGCGGCCACGAAGGCATTGCTGCTCGGCCCGGCCTTGGAACCGATCGCGGCGGGCACCTGTTGCAGGAAGATGATGACGGCGATGCCCAGGGTGAACCCCTCGATCACCGGCCACGGGATGAAGGTCACCGCTCGGCCGAGCTTGAGGGCGCCGGCAATGATCACGATGAGGCCCGCCATGAGGCTGAGCACCGCGACAACGCCGACGCCGTGGGCGGCCACGACCGGACCGAGCACCACGACCATGGCGCCGGTGGGGCCGGAGACCTGGATGTTGGAGCCGCCGAACACCGCGGCGATGACACCGGCCACGATGGCGGTGATCAGGCCGCTCTCGGCGCCGGCGCCGGAGCTGACCCCGAAGGCCAGGGCCAGCGGCAGCGCAATGATGCCCACGGTGAGGCCGGCCACGATGTCGCCGCGCCAGGTGCGCTTCACATCGCGGTAATCCTGCCAGCTGGGCAACAGCGCGCGCAGGTAACGGCCGGTCCTGCCGGCGGCGACGGTGATCACACTCACCGGGACACCGCGTCACTGGACACGGCGGCGTTGGACGCCGCATCCGTCGACCCGAGCCGGGGCCGGCCGACCGTGCTGATCAGGCGCTGCTGGGTGGTCTCGAGAATCTCGACGAGCAGCTGCCGGGCCACCGCGAGCAGATCGGCGACCTGCGGGTAGGCCAGGCCGTAGAAGACCAGGCTGCCGCGGCGCTCAGCCACCACCAGGTTGTGCCGGCGCAGCACCGACAGGTGCTGGGAGAGGTGCGAGGCCTCCAGGCCGGTGTCGGCGAGCAGGTCGGAGACCGACAGGTCGGTGTCGGCGTGGGCGAGCACCTCGAGCACCCGCACCCGAACCGGATGCGCCAACCCCTTGAACAGGTTGGCCTTCACCTCATACAGCGGACGGTTCGCATCCGTGAAGGTGCCGGTCGGGTCGTCATTCAGCGGTTCCATGAATTCATCATATCGCGCTACCAGCGGATAACCCCGGACCAAGGTCCCGTCGCCGGTGCCGGCAAACGGCCGGGCTTCGGGCTACTCCGCGTTGGGGTCGGCTACCGTGGCGGCCGGGGCGGCGGCGGGCACGTTGCGGTGGGTGCGCCAGAAGTACTCGCGCTTGAGGCTCTCCCAGCGGTCCATGCTGACGGCGTTTACTGAGGTCGACTTTTGGTCGGACACGAATTGCTCTTTCTCTTGACGTGCTGTCACCACATCGAGCGGCGTTCGATGGGTGGGGCAGGGCGTCAATCAGGAGGTTGCCGTGATGAGCGTGGCGCCACTGTCGGTGGGTTTCGGTCACCATCGACCTGCTCGGCCTGACGAATTCCCGGGGCCGAATAATCAGTTTAGATCTCCGCACTTCCCCCCGTCAGGGGACGAAGGTCCCGAATCGGCGGGTCTGTGAGCCGGCTGGGAGCACACCGATTCAGCACATACATAGGTGCGGGGACCAGACTGGTCGAGGCCCGAATCTGACTGGAGACACCTGCGTGCGTACACTTCCCACTTTCCTCACCCTGACGGCGGTCGCCGCCGTCGCCCTGACCGGCTGCGCGGCGTCACCCGCGTCGTCGCCGACACCGTCGGCCACGACGGCCCCGGTCGCATGCACCGATCCGGGTGCGACGTCGGATGCCGTCACCGTCGCCGGTGATGCCGCAGCCGAACCGACCGTGACCTTCGAGGCCCCTCTGGCCACGAAAGCGACCGAACGCACCGTCATCACGGAGGGCACCGGAGACGCCATCGAGGAGGGTGATTCCGTGGCGATCTCCTACGCCGCGTACAACGCCACCACCGGCGCCAAGCTCACCGCCGGCGGCTTCGGCGACGCCGCCGGCCTCACCGTGAACGTCGTCAACGGCCAGGGCGTCATCCCGGGCATCCTCAAGGGTGTGGCCTGCTCCAACGTGGGCGACAGGGTGGCCGTGGTCTTCCCGCCGGCCGACGGCTTCGGCGAGACCGGCAACACCGACCTGGGTGTGGCCGCCACCGACCAGCTGCTCTTCGTGATCGACATCAAGGAAAAGCTGCCCACCCGCGCCACCGGGGAAGACCAGGAGCCCACGGACGGCTTCCCCACCGTGAAGCTCGCCGATGACGGCGCGCCCACCGTGACCATGCCCAAGAGCGACCCGCCCACCGACCTCGCGGTCGAGGTGCTCAAGAAGGGTGACGGCGCGGCCGTCACGGAGACCTCCACGGTGACCGTGCAGTACACCGGCGCCATCTGGGACACCGGCAAGGTGTTCGACCAGAGCTGGGGTGTCGGCCCCACGTCGTTCCCGGTCTCCGGGTTGATCACCGGCTTCACCCAGGGCCTGGTCGGACAGACCGTCGGCTCCCAGGTGGTCATTGTCATCCCGCCGGGCGAGCTGGGTTATGAGGGCGGTAACGAGACGGCCGGCATCAGCGAAACAGACACTCTCGTCTTCGTCGTGGACATCATCGCCGCAGCCTAAGTGTCCCCGGCGGCCTGCCCAGTGTCTGCACAGGCCGCCGGGCTAGTCTTCTGGGAGACCGCTCCGCGGTTCCGGACGACGGATCAGTACCCGGCACGCGACAAGACTGGCCATAGGAGTTCTCATGTCGTGGATCATTTTGATCGTGTCCGGTGTTCTCGAAGCCGTCTGGGCGACGGCCCTCGGCAAGTCCGTCGGCTTCACCAAGCTCTGGCCCACCGTGATCTTCGGTGCCGGCCTGGTTTTGAGCATGGCCGGCCTCGCGTTCGCGATGCGCACCATCCCGATAGGCACCGCTTACGCCGTCTGGGTGGGGATCGGCGCGGCGCTGACCGTGCTCTACGCGATGATCTTCGGCGGCGAACCGGCGTCGCTCATCAAAATCCTGCTCATCCTGGGCCTCGTCGGCTGCGTCATCGGCCTGAAGCTCGTCGACGGCGGCCACTAGCCCTCCCGCCTCCGGCTCGCGACGTCTCTCACGATCGGCGGATGCTGCCGTCACCGTGATCGTCGCTGCCATATCAGTGCCTGTCGGCCCGGTCCGGGTGTAGGCCTTCCGGAGCGATGGGGCTCTTACGGTTCAGCCTGATGAGCGACTGCCCGGGATCAACAATGGCCGGGGGCCGCAGCCAATAGACGCCCCGGTTCTCGAAGATTTGCCAGCCCTGGGCGTGGAGCAGCCGGTGGTGTGGGGGGCAGAGCAGGATGCCGACGCGGATGTCTGTGGCGCCGTGATCGCGGACCCATTCCTCGAGATGATGCGCCTCGGTTCGCGAGGGTGGCCTGTCGCAGTCGCCCCATCGGCAGCCGCCATCGCGGGCAGCCAGGGCGATGCGTTGCGCTGCGGTGAAGATGCGTTCTTCGCGGCCGAGGTTGAGGGGTTGGCCGTCGTCGTCGAAGGTGATCTCGACGGTGCCACTGGTGCAGATGATCCTGTCGACGCTCTGCTGGCACACGGGTGCGGGATTACCCTCGATGAAGCCGTGGCCGCTGCCGTCGGGAATCGCAACGAGAACCTCGGCGGGGTCGACTGCCGGCGCGAGTTCGCCTGCTGGTGCGGGTGAGGGAGTCGCTGCTTCGGCCTCCCCGTCCCCGGCTGGCACCGGGGTGGGCGCCGGGGTGGGCGCGGGAGTGAGGATCCGAACCGCCGGGCTGCGACCGCCGAGCATTCGGTGCGGGTTGACGGTGCTACCGGCCCTGAGGAGCTCGACGAAGGTGTCGGCGGTTAACTGGTCGGTGCTGCGCGGGTCATCCTGTATCGCCTTGGCCCAGGCGGCCCGGTCCGGGTCGACGAATCTCACGCCGCCGCGGCGGGGACCGGCGGCACTGTCGCAGACGGAGAGAATGAACGCGCCCTGCTCAGGCGGGAATTGGCCGTTGAGGTGGACCTGGCCGGAGTCACCGGTCCAGATCCGCAGGTACCGGTCGTCCCATGCCTTCTGTTCGCGTTTCGCGATGCCGGCCTCATCGAGGGTGTCCCGCATCCTGCGGGAGCGTTTGAGGAGGTCGTCGACGGTGGTTGTCTTCGCTTCTGTGAGGAGCTTCTGCACCGCATCACCGAGGACTTCGGCGGTGATGACGACGTCGATCGTGCCCAGGCCCGCGCGGATCGCGTGCGCCGCGGCGACCGAGAGGGTTCCGGCAGCCACGGCATCGGAAATGGCGCTGTACCAGGGCAGCGGGACAGGCTCAGCGCCGGGAACGGCGGCCACATCACCGCCGTCGACGTCGTCGCGGCCGTCCTGTTGCCCCCGGTCGTTGGCCTCGGCGTCCCGCACCGCCTGGGCCGTCTCTGTCTCGCTGAGCATCGTGCCCACGTCAACGAGTTTGCGGGCGTCGGCCCGGGTAGAGCCGGTGAGGGTCTGGATCAGGTCCGCCGGCGACAGAAACCCCTGCCGTGCTGCCAGGCCCTGCTGGCCCAGCTCCCGGCGGGAACGGTGCGCGAGGGTCTTCGCCAGCCATACCGATCGGGTCTCCACCAAGCCACGCAACTTGGCCAGGTCTCTCTGGCCGGCGATCAGCTCCGCGTCGGAGAGCGCGTCGTAGTCGGCGCTGCACGCCCCGAGGTGCTCCACCGCTTCTAGCGCGGCGATCAACGACCCCGGCAGCGGAGCCGTCGGCGCCGTGCCATCCGGCGCGGAACCGGGTTCGGAGACAGCTACGATGGTGACCATGCGATGAGAATAGCTCAATATCGAACGTTTGTGTGGTGGAACCCACGGCTGTGGAGAACTTTTTCACACGTTCTCAGCCATCCGATCCGGGTGCCATGATTCTCCTCGGCGCCCGACAGGCAGCGAAGCTCAGAGAGCGTGGGGCGGGCGCTCCAGGTCGTCATCGCCGTCGGCAGCGGCCGGGTCGGTGCCGACCGAGATGATCGCGTTCTGCGCATCCACGTGCACGACGGTGGGCTGGTAGACCCTGGCCTTCTTCGTGCCCATCTGGGCGTAGGAGATGATGATGACCAGGTCGCCCTCGTGCGCCATCCGTGCTGCCGCGCCATTGACGCCGATCACACCGCTGCCGCGCTCCCCGGCGATCAGGTAGGTCTCGAAGCGGGCGCCGTTGTTGACGTTCACGATGCTCACCAGCTCGCCGGGCAGCAGGTCGGCCGCGTCGAGCAGGTCGAGGTCGACGGTCAGCGACCCCACGTAGTGCAGGGCGGAGTGCGTCACGGTGGCACGGTGGATCTTGGACTTGAACATGGTGCGGCGCATCGGAAAGAGCCTTTCGGGGATCAACTTCTCCACGATACGCGTGCCGAGCAGGGTCGAGTGTCAGGGGGCCGAACTAGAGTCGATCGAATGCCTCACTCTCCCTTGACTTCTTCGGCACCCATTTCTCCGCCCCTTCCGGCGGACCTCGCCGCCCACCCAGGCGCTGACGGCTTCGTGCGTGTGCGTGGTGCCAGAGAGAACAACCTGCAAGACGTCAACGTCGACATCCCCCGCGACGCCATCGTCGCCTTCACCGGAGTCTCCGGCTCGGGCAAGTCGTCCCTGGCCTTCGGCACCATCTTTGCCGAGGCCCAGCGCCGGTTCTTCGAGTCCGTCGCGCCGTACGCACGCCGCCTGATCCAGCAGGGTCACACCCCGCACGTTGACCTCATCACCGGGCTGCCGCCGGCCGTGGCCCTCCAGCAGCGCCGCGGCTCGCCCAGCTCCCGCTCCAGCGTGGGCACCGTCACCACCCTGTCCAACTCGATGCGGATGCTCTACTCCCGCGCCGGCACCTACCCTGCCGGGTCGGACCTGCGCTTGGACTCCGACGCCTTCTCGCCCAACACGGCCACCGGCGCCTGCCCGGAGTGCCACGGCCTGGGCATCTCGCACACCGTCGCCGAACCCCTCCTGGTGCCCGACGCGAGCCTGAGCATCCGCGACGGCGCCATCGCAGCCTGGCCCGGCGCGTGGCAGGGCAAGAACCTGCGCGACATCACCGGGGTGCTGGGCCACGACATCGACGTGCCGTGGTCACAGCTCAGCCGCGAGTCGCGCGATTGGCTCCTCTATACCGAGGAGCAGCCCGTCGTGGAGGTCACCCCGCAGCGAGACAGGGTGGCCAAGCCGTACAAGGGCCGGTTCTGGAGCGCGAAGAGCTACGTGATGCACACGCTGGCCGATTCGAAGAGCGCCCAGATGCGCCAGCGGGTGCTCGCGTTCGTGGAGACCGGCCCGTGCCGGCTCTGCGGCGGCAGCGGCCTGCGCGCCGAGGCCCTCGCGGTTCATTTTGCCGGCCGGCCGATCAACGAACTCAACGCCCTCACCCTCAGCGACCTCGCCGAGGTGCTGCGGCCCACCGCCGAGCTCACCGGGGCCACCGGGTCGCACCGCTCCGCGCAGTCCGGCGAGGTCACCGAGGTGGCCGTCACCGTGGCCGGCGACCTGGTGCGCCGCCTCGAGGTGCTCATCGACCTGGGCCTGGGCTACCTCAGCCTGAACCGGGCCACCCCCACCCTCTCCCCCGGCGAGATGCAGCGGCTGCGCATCGCCACCCAGCTCCGCAGCGGCCTGTTCGGTGTGATCTACGTGCTCGACGAACCCTCCGCGGGGCTGCACCCGGCCGACGCGGAACCGCTGCTGGTGGTGCTCGAACAGCTCAAGGCATCCGGCAACTCGGTCTTCGTGGTCGAACACAATATGGACGTCGTGCGCCGCGCCGACTGGCTCGTCGACGTGGGCCCGCGCGCGGGCGACGGTGGCGGCGAGGTGCTCTACAGCGGCCCGGTGCCGGGGCTGGCCGAGGTCGAGACCTCCGTCACCCGCCGATACCTGTTCCCCTCCATGGGCGACTCGGCGGCGCCGGCGCACCGTGAGCCGGCCGCCTGGCTGGGCCTGACCGGCGTCACCCGGCACAACCTTGTCGACCTCGACGTGAAGGTGCCGCTCGGCGTGCTGACCGCCGTCACCGGTGTCTCGGGGTCGGGCAAGTCCACCCTGGTCAGCCGGGTGCTGGCGGATGCCGTAGGCCGGGAACTGCGCCAGGGCCCGGTCGACGCCGGGCCCGCCGCCAGCGTTGCCGGAGACGGCGCGGCCGACCAGCAGGCCGCCCAGGACGCCGATGACGACGAGACCGGTGCGGACCGTGCCAGCACCGTCGTCGACACGGTGACCGGTGCCGGGGCCATCGACCGTCTGGTGCGCGTGGACCAGAAGCCCATCGGCCGCACCCCGCGCTCCAACCTGGCCACCTACACGGGCCTGTTCGACGCCGTGCGATCCACCTTCGCGGCGACGGATGCGGCGAAGGCCGCCGGCTTCGGCGCCGGCCGGTTCTCCTTCAACGTGGCCGGCGGCCGCTGCGACACCTGCCAGGGCGAGGGCTTCGTGGCCGTGGAGCTGCTCTTCCTGCCCGGCAGCTACGCACCCTGCCCGACCTGCGGCGGCTCCCGCTACAACGCCGAGACCCTTGCGGTGCTCTACAACGGCAAGTCCGTCGCCGACGTGCTGGGACTCACCGTCGACGCGGCCGCCGACTTCCTGGCCGAGGTGCCCAGCGCCGCCCGCAGCCTGGCGACCCTCCGCGAGGTGGGCCTGGGCTACCTGCGGCTCGGCCAGCCGGCCACCGAGCTCTCCGGCGGTGAGGCTCAGCGCATCAAGCTGGCCACCGAGCTGCAGCGCGCCCGTCGCGGCCACACCCTGTATCTGCTCGACGAGCCCACCACCGGGTTGCACCCGGCCGATGTGGAGCTGCTGATGACGCAGCTGGGCCGGCTCGTCGACGCGGGCAACACCGTTGTCGTGGTGGAGCACGACATGGGCGTCGTGGCCGCGGCCGACTGGGTCATCGACCTGGGCCCGGCCGGCGGCAGCGCGGGCGGCCGCATCGTGGCGGAGGGCACTCCGGCGACTGTCGCGGCGCATCCGCACAGCCGCACGGCGCCCTACCTCGCCCAACGCTTGGAGCTGGCTGTGTAAACGGTGCTACACCCGGTCAAACGGGACTTTGGTCCCCATTCCCGGAACAGCCGCGAATCTAAGCTGAGCCTGGAGTTGAGACCTTATGAAGCGCAGCACGCTGTTCCGCAGGCCCGCCGCCGAGCGACTCGACACGGGTCAATCGGGCGATTTCGGCTACCTGCAAGCCGGTGAGGTCTACCTCGACGCCGCCTGCCAGAGCCTCCGCCCGCAGCCCGTGATCGACGCCCTCACCGACTACTACACGACCTATAACGCCTGCGGCGGACGGGTGAAATACGCCTGGGGCCTGAAGGTCGATGCCGCGGTGGCCGACACCCGCAAGGCCGTGCTCGGCCTGCTCGGGCTCTCGAATAAGAGCCACGCCGTGTCGTTCACCCTCAACACCACCTACGGCCTCAACCTGCTCCTGCAGCAGCTGCCGCTGGGCCGCTTCACCAGGGTCGTGACCAGCCACGTCGAACACAACTCGGTGTTCCTGCCCACCATCACCGCCGCCCGCCGGCTGGGCGTCGACCGCCTGGTGCTGGGTCGCGCCGCCGACGGCGCCCTGCTCTACGAGCCCGCGCAGCTGGAGAAGGCCGTCGTCGTCGTCAACACCACGTCCAACATCGACGGCCGCCAGCTCAGCAACCTCGCCGACCTCGTGCGGGACACCCACGCCCGCGGCGGCATCGTCATCGTCGACGCCGCCCAGGCCATGGGCCACAGCCGGGCGCTGCTGCAGAAGACCGAGGCGGATGCGGTCTGCTTCTCCGGCCACAAGATGTACGCCGCAAGCCTCGGCGTCGTCGTGGCGCGGCACGAGCTGCTCACCTCCCTCGAGCTCGGCTTCGTGGGCGGCGGCATGGTCTCCGACGTGCGCGAGAACGACTTCGACCTCGTTCAGGGTGACCCGGCGGCGCTGCTCGAACCGGGCCTGCAGGCCTGGGGCGAGATCATCGCGCTCGGCCGGGCGATCGAGTGGCTCGGCGACGTCCGCCCCGGCGGGCTCACCCCCGCCGAGCACATCACCGGCCTGTCCAGGCGGCTCCACGACGGCCTCGCCGAGATCCCCGGACTCACACTGCTGAACACCGAGCCCAGCCCGGTGATCAGCCTCTACGCGCCCGCGCAGGACTCGCACCGGCTCGCGGTGTTCCTCTCGCACTCGCGGATTTCCGTGCGCAGCGGCTACTTCTGCGCCCACCACTACCTGAAGGAACAGCTCGGGCTACCCCCGCTGCTGCGCCTCTCCCTCGGCCTGCACTCGACCGAGTCGGACATCGACTCGGCCACGCAGGCCCTCACCCGGCTGATGAAAGGCCTCTCCTAAGTGTTCTGCATCGCCGCATTCATCGTCCTGGTCGTCATGGCCGCCTTCTCGGCCAAGTACCGCCGCTACGTCGGCAAGGCCTGGAACTGCACCTGGCGCCGGGTCACCTTCCGGCCCTGCGACACCACCTTCAAGCAGGACATCAAGGACCACCTGCTCGCGCCGATCGCCGTGCGCCGGCCGGGGCTCGTGCGTCCAGCCAGCATCGGCCTCGAGATCCTTGCCGTGCTCGTTCTGGTCACCACCCTCTGGTCGGGTTACACCGTGGTCAAAAGCGCCGTCAACCTCTACGTCTACGGCACCTGCAACAAGCAGGATTCGGCATCCTGCACCCTGGGCGCCGAGGCCTGCTCGATCCCGGATGAGACGCCGGGCTTCATGGAGTCGCTGGGTGAGTTCGACGTGCTCGGCGCATTCGGCAACGAATTCGGCAGCCTCGGCGAGACCTTCGCGGCCATCCCGGCCCGCCTGCAGACCTGGACCGCCGAGGACTACCTGCCCGCCAACGCCAGTTACCTCACCGAGGACACCGCCAACCCCGTCGCCGTCGAGGTCATCGACCCCGGCTGCACCTTCTGCAAGGCACTGTTCCAGAACATCGAGGAGGCAGGCTTCGAATCGGCCTACAACCTCACCTACATCGCCTACCCGATCGCGGGCACCGAGGGCTACAAGTTCCCCAATTCGCTGCTGGTGACCCAGTACCTCGAGGCCCTGCGGCTGCACCCGCTGGACGGCGCCGAGACCCCCGTCGACTGGCAGGTGCTCGAGCGCATCTTCACCGAAAAGGCCGAAACCGGCCGGCCGTGGCAGGAAACCATCAACTCGATGGATTCCGACGAGGCCACCGCGACCCTGGTCGACTGGCTCGGCGAGTTCGGCCTCTCCGCCGACCAGATCGACGCGGTCGTGACCGAGGCCGCTTCGGACACGGTTACCGACATCATCGCCGCCAACAAGACCCTCGTGGAGGAGAAGATCGCCACCGTGAAGATCCCCACGATCATCTTCGACGGCCGCCGCCACGACGGCCTGGTCTCGGTCGACGGCCTGCAGTAGCCGGGCCCGCCCATCCGCGAACCGTGAGGAAAGCCCCAAGAATCGCAAACTTGTGGGGATTGAGTCACGGGTCGCGGTAGGGAGGGTGGCATAGTGACCTCACACACCGAGGGAGCCCGATGACCGAGTGGCGTATCCGCGACTTTCATACCGACGATCTCGACGGCATCCTGCGCCTGTGGGAGGAGATCACCGCCTCCAGCACCGACCCTGTCTACGCCCTGTCTGAGGTGCTCGCCTCCTGCCAGAAGGACGATGCCGTCGTGGCCGTGCACGGCGACGAGGTGGTCGGCGCCGCGGTCGGCCGGGCCGCCCACGCGCAGGGCTGGATCGTGTTCCTCGCCACCACCAAACCGTGGCAGAGCCACGGCATCGGTTCGGCCCTGCTCGCCGCCCTCGAACGACGGATGGCGCCGCACGGCCTGACCAAGCTCTCCGCGCTGATGCCGGAGACCGCCACCAGGGTCGACGCGTTCCTCAACCGCGGGTTCGAAATCAAGAACCACCTCAGCTACTTCGAGCGCCGCATCCCGGTGCAGGGCCAGTCGATCAGGGCCCTGGCCGACCTCGGCGGGCGCATCCTGCCGAGGGACCTGTGGGCGAGCGTGGGTGGCATGGTGCGCGAGAAGGAACTGCTCGAGCGGCGCCTGGTGATGCCCCTGGCCCGGCCGGAGATGGCCGAACAATACGGCGTTGTGCCGCCCAAGGCCGTGGTGCTCTTCGGCCCGCCCGGCACCGGCAAGACCACCTTCGCCAAGGCCATCGCGTCCAGGCTGGACTGGCCGTTCGTGGAGGTGTTCCCCTCCCGGCTGGCCAGCGACCCGCACGGACTGGCCGGGGCGCTGCGGGAGACGTTCCACAAGATCGACGACCTCGACCACGTGGTGGTCTTCATCGACGAGGTCGAGGAGATCGCCGCCCAGCGTGGTGGCGAACCGCCCTCGCCGCTGCAGGGCGTGACCAACGAGCTGCTCAAGCTCATCCCGGCGTTTCGCGAGCGGCCCGGGCGGCTGCTCGTCTGCGCCACCAACTTCATCCGCACCCTCGACTCGGCGTTCCTGCGGCACGGCCGATTCGACTACGTGGTGCCGATCGGGTTGCCGGATTCCGCCGCCCGGCAGGCCATCTGGGAGCGCTACATTCCCCCGGCGGTGGCCGGCACCGTCGACCTCGCGGCCCTCGTCGCGGCCAGCGACGGCTTCTCCCCAGCCGACATCGAATACGCCGCCCGGCGGGCTTCCCAGCAGGCCCTGGAGGATGCCCTCTCCGCGGGCGCCGACGAGTCCGTGCCCGGCGGGCCGGGCACCCAGGACTATCTGGCCGGCATCCGCGGCACCCGCACCACGGTCTCGGCGCAGGTCGCCGCCGAGTTTCTCGAGGACATCGACCGACTCGCCCGGCTCTGAGCCGGCCGGCTTCTAACCGGCGGTGCTGTTGGCGTCGGCCGACTCCTGCACGAACTCGGTGAGGGTGGCCTCGAGGGTGGCATAGGCGGAGGCGTATGCGGCATCCTCGTCGCCCGCCGCAATGGCCGCGGCCAGGTCGTTGTGCCGATGGGCGGATGCCGGGGTGTACTCGGTGATCGTGAAGCGCTTCTCCTGCTCCCGGGTGCGCAAGAGGGCCGCCACGGTGCTCGCGAAGTGACCCATCACCGCGTTACCCGAGCCCTGCAGGATCAGGGTGTGGAACTCGACGTCGGCCTCGAGGAAACGCCGGCCGTCTTGCGCCTGGTCGGCCTGCACCATGACGGCCGCGGCCCGGGCGACGGCCTCCCGTTCCTCGGGCGCCATCCGTCGGGCGCTCAGCCGTGCGGCCACGGGTTCGATGCCCAGGCGTACCTCGAGCATCTCGCGCATCTGGGCGAAGTAGTCGCCCTGGCCGCGCCACTGGATGATCTGCGGGCTGAACAGGTCCCACGACCGACGGGCGAGCACCTGGGTGCCCACCCGCTGGCGGGGCTCCACCATGCCCACCGACTGCAAGACCCGCAGGGCCTCCCGCAGCACGGAGCGCGACACGGCGAAGCGTTCGCTCAGCGTGTCAAGATTGAGGATGTCGCCCGTCTGGTAGGTGCCGTCGACGATCTCCTGACCGAGCGCGTTCACCACCCGGGCGTGCAATCCCCGGTCCCGCCACGTTTCTTCGGCTATTGCAGTCACTGTCACACCCTCACTCCCCCGACGCGACCTCGTCGCACCGATCTGTTCCAGCCTGCGTCATCGCACTCTGCCCGTACGGTGTTGTTGACCAGATCACCGTCGTTGTGTAACACTTCATAAATCCGATTAATCAGATTAATCAGATTACGTACTTCCTCCTTCACTATGCCGCATCCGGCGACATGAGGGAGACGTGCGTGTTCACCACATGACGAAGGGGTCGCAGGGACGCGGCCTCGGAACGGATTCTCGAGATGAATGTGACCCGCGCGATTCAGGCGGTGGAACCAGTGGTTCCCGCCGGCAGCACCCTGCAACTCATTCTCGCGGCGATCATCGGCGTCGCCGTGATCATCGTCTTGATCACCTGGCTCAAGGTGCACCCGTTCCTGGCCCTCTCCATCGGCGCCGTCGGCGTGGGCGTAGGCGCCGGCATGGCCCCCAACGCCGCGGTCACCAGCTTCGGTGCGGGCTTCGGCTCCACCATGGCCGGCGTGGGCGTGCTCGTGGGCTTCGGCGCCATGTTCGGCAAGCTGCTGGCCGACTCCGGCGGAGCGGACCGCATCGTCGACGCGCTGGTCAGCCGCTCGAGCGTGCGCACCCTGCCGTGGACCATGGCCCTGATCGGTGGCCTCATCGGCCTGCCGATGTTCTTCGAGGTCGGCCTCGTGCTGCTGATCCCCGTGATCATCCTGGTCGCCCGGCGCAGTGGCCAGTCGCTCATCCGCATCGCCATCCCGGCGCTGGCCGGCCTGTCGGTCATGCACGGCCTGGTGCCGCCGCACCCCGGACCGCTCGTGGCCGTCACCACCCTGAACGCCAATCTCGGCCTCACCCTGGCCATCGGCGTGCTCATCGCCATTCCCACGGTGATCATCTCCGGCCCGCTATTCAGCAAGTTCGCTGCCCGCTGGGTCAAGGTACCCGTTCCCGAGATGTTCATCACCGCCGCCGACCAGGGCCTCGAGGAGAACGTCAAGCGCCCGAGCTTCATCGCCACCGTCTCGGGCATCCTGCTGCCGGTAGTGCTGATGCTCGCCCGCTCGATCGCCGACGCCATCAACCCCAACTCCACTGACCCGCTCAACGCCGCCCTGGACTTCCTCGGCACCCCGATGATCGCGCTCGGCATCGCCGTGATCTACGCCATGATCGTGTTCGGTCGCGGCGGCGGCATGGACCGCGCTGCGGTCTCGAAGTCGCTCGCTGACTCGCTTCCCCCGATCGCCGGCATCCTGCTCATCGTCGGCGCCGGCGGTGGGTTCAAGCAGGTACTCATCGACACCGGCATCGGAACCGTCATCGCCGACGCGGTGAACGGGTCGAGCGTTTCGGTGCTGCTGCTGGCCTGGGTCGTCGCCGCGCTGGTGCGCGTTGCCACCGGCTCGGCCACCGTCGCCACGGTCACGGCCGCCGGCATCCTCGCCCCGGTCGCCGCGAGCCTGAGTTCCACCGATGTGTCGCTCATGGTGCTCGCCATCGGCGCCGGTTCGCTGTTCCTCTCGCACGTCAACGACGCGGGCTTCTGGCTGGTCAAGGAGTACCTCGGTACCAGCGTTCCGCAGACCCTGAAGACCTGGACGGTCATGGAGTGCCTTATCTCCGTCACCGGCCTGGCCGGCGTCCTCCTCCTGAACGTCGTGATCTAGCCATGTTCGAGAATCAGCAACCCGTGCTCGTGATCATGGGAATCTCCGGATCCGGCAAGTCCACCGTGGCGGGAATCCTCGCCGGCCAGCTCGGCTGGGACCTCGAAGAGGGCGACGACCTGCACCCGCAGGAGAACATCGACAAGATGTCCTCTGGCGAGCCTCTCAACGATGAAGACCGCGCGCCGTGGCTCGACACGATCTCCTCGTGGATCATCGAGCACTCCATGGCGGGCGTGCCCGGCATCATCACCTGTTCGGCGCTCAAGCGCCGCTACCGCGACGTGCTGCGCGAGCACAACGTGATCTTTGTGCACCTGAGCGGGTCGAAAGACCTGATCGGGCGCCGCCTGGCCACCCGGCACGACCACTACATGCCCACCTCGCTGCTCGACTCGCAGGTGGACGCGCTCGAGCCGCCGGAGCCCGACGAGAACGCGATCACCATCGATGCCGGCCGGAAGCCCGCCGAGGAGGCCGCCGAGATCGTGCGCCGCCTGGGCCTCACGCCGAGCCCCGGTTCGTCGGCCCTGGGCGCCCCCGACCCCGGCCAGTCCTCGGTCGCCCGCTAGTCCAGCGCCACATCAGTGCCCGATTCGGACACCGGGAACAGTTGTCTGCTGGTGCGGGTGCGGTCAGGGTGGATGCGCAGCGCGTCAGGTCAGGTCGGGATGCCCCGCGGGCAGCGCGTGCCGCTGGCCGGCGGCGTGCAGCTTGCGGTTCTTGCTCTCCCAGTCGCCCAGCGCCTGGCGAATCGATCCCAGCGCCCGGGTCTCGGGGCAGGCGGCGGCCGACCTGCCGCATCCGCAGTGCCGTGGGTCGGCGGGCGTCACCCGATGCAGGCTGTCGATCTCCCAGAGCACGGCCATGGCCGCATCCGTTCGGCGCTGGCCGAGCTCGGCCTTGCGCTCGGCGCGCTTGAGCACCTCGGTCTCGAGCAGGCCGCGCAGGCCCGCGTCGGGCCCGCGGTCGAAGCGGCCGGCCACGATGCCGGTGAGGTCGGCGACCTGGGCGGCCAACGCCGCAATCTCGGCGTCCCGCTCGGCGATCGTCGCGGTGGTCGTCGCGTCAAGCTCCTGAAGGGTCTCTTGCTGCGCGGCGAACTGCCCCAGCCACAGTTTGATGTGGTCGGCGTCGCGCTGCTCGGCCTTTTCGGGCCCGAGGTGGCGCAGGCAATGGCCGCACACGACCTGGTCGGTCGCCGAGGTGAAGTGGAACGGCTGCAGCGACTGGCAGCAGAAGCACTGCGCCAGCACGTTCACATACAGCGGATACGAGTGGGCCACGGGCTCTCCAGTGTCGAGGTGCTGACACCGAGCCTAGCCGGGCGATCCCTCTCGCGAGAGCGGTCGAACGGTCACCTCCGCGGCCACACGCAGCCACGCGGCCGCTCTCGCGGCAGGCAAGGCAGCCAGGCACGGCAGGCCCGGCTCAGAGCAGGCCCGCCCGCTGCGCCAACCCGCGCACGTACGCGGCCTGGCCGGCGTGCTGCAGATCGTCGGCGATCACGCTGACCAGCCGCACCGCCAGGGTCACCGGCGGGGTCCAGCGGGTGTCGACGATACGACTGAAATCGTCCTCGTGCAGGGTGGCCAGGTAGCCGAGGGTGCGTTCGTGCACCGCGTCGAAGTAACCCTGCAGCAGGTCAGCACCGGCCCGCACCGCGGCCACCTCGGTCGAACCCTGGCCGTAGCCGGTCGCCGTCGGCGCGAAGGGAAGGTTGAACCGTTTCTGCCAGCCCGCCGACGTCCACAGTTGGGGCTCGCCCATGAGATCGGCCACGTGGTTGTCTTGCACCCGGGTGAGGTGCCAGACCAGCCACGCGATGGTGTTCGCCTCGTGGTCGGCCCGGTACCCCAGCAGCTCGGGGCCGGCTCCGACGAGGGCGGCGTGCACAGCTCCCTGCACACGGCCGAACGCATCCGTGATCAGGTCGGTCGACAGCATCCGGTACCTCCTGTGGGTCGACGACCGGCCCACCCGAGGACCCGTTCACGCGCCACCCTAGCCCGCTGTGGTGATCCGGCAAGTGTCTCGTATCCGAGACACCAAGTCGGCTGAACCCCGTGCGCCGAGGACCGGGCAGGAGTCAGATGGACACATGCACACCGTCGACACCGTCCTGCCCGCCACCAACATCACCCCGGCCCCCGTCACAGTGGGCACCGGCCCGGTCTCCGTGGCGGATGTCGTGGCCGTCGCCCGCCACGACGCCCCGGTGCTGCTCGGCGATGACGCCCGCGCCGCCGTGGCCGCCAGCCGGGCCACCATCGAGGTGCTCGCCACCGACACGGCGCCGCACTACGGCATCTCCACGGGCTTCGGCGCCCTGGCCACCACCTTCATCGACGCCGCCGATCGCACCCGGCTGCAGCAGAGCCTGGTGCGCTCACACGCGGCCGGCTCCGGCCCCGAGGTGGAACGGGAGACCGTGCGCGCCCTGATGTTGTTGCGCCTGTCCACCCTGCTCACCGGGCGCACCGGCATCCGTCTGTCGACCGCGGAGGCGTATGCCGGCCTGCTCAACGCCGGCATCACCCCGATCGTGCGCGAATACGGCTCGCTCGGCTGCTCGGGCGACCTGGCCCCGCTGGCGCACTGCGCCCTGACGCTGATGGGCGAGGGCACCGTGCGCGACCGCGCCGGTACTGAGCTGCCCGCCGCCGACGCCCTGGCCGCCGCCGGCCTCGAGCCGGTGCTCCTGGCCGAGAAGGAGGGCCTGGCCCTGATCAACGGCACGGATGGCATGCTCGGCCAGCTCAGCCTGGCCCTGCACGACCTGCAGACCCTGTTCTCCACCGCCGACGTGGCCGCCGCGATGAGCATCGAGGCCCTGCTCGGCTCCGACGCCGTCTTCGCCGCCGACCTCGCCGGCCTCCGCCCACAGCTGGGCCAGCAGGCCTCCGCCGAGAACCTCCGCCACCTGCTCGCCGGCTCGCCGATCGTGGCCAGCCACCAGACTCCGGAGTGCACCCGGGTGCAGGACGCGTACTCGCTGCGCTGCGCCCCGCAGGTGCACGGCGCCGCCCGGGACACCGTTGAGCACGCGGGCCGCATCGCCGACCGCGAACTGGCCTCAGCGATCGACAACCCCGTCGTCACTCTCGACGGCCGGGTCGAGTCCAACGGCAACTTCCACGGCGCCCCGGTCGCCTACGTGCTCGACTTCCTCGCCATCGCCGTCGCGGACGTGGCGAGCATGTCCGAGCGCCGCACCGACCGGATGCTCGATCCGGCCCGCAACAACGGTCTCCCGGCCTTCCTCGCCCACGACGTGGGGGTCGACTCCGGCCTGATGATCGCCCAGTACACCGCCGCCGGCATCGTCTCCGAGCTCAAGCGCCTCGCCGTGCCGGCCTCGGTCGACTCGATCCCCTCCTCGGCCATGCAGGAGGACCACGTATCCATGGGCTGGCACGCCGCCCGCAAGCTCCGCACCGGCATCGACGGCCTCGCCCGGGTGCTCGGCATCGAGATCATGACCGCGAGCCGCGCCCTCGACCTGCGCGCGCCGCTGAAGCCCGGGCCCGCGACCGGTGCCGTGCTGGCCGAGGTGCGCCGGGGCGTTGCCGGCCCCGGCCCCGACCGGTTCCTCTCCCCCGAAATCGAGTCGGTCGCCGCATCCGCACGCAGCGGCGCCCTACTCGACGCCGCCCAGACCATGACCGGCTCGCTGTACTAACCGCATCCGCACGCTCAGCTCTCGAGAAAGCAGACCCGCTCATGACCGACCTGACCGACAGCACGGCGCCAGCAGCCGCGGATGCGCCGCCCACCGACCCGCACGCCCCGCGCGTCGTGCGCGCCGCCCGCGGCAACACCCTCACCGCCAAGAGCTGGCAGACCGAGGGCCCGCTGCGGATGCTGATGAACAACCTCGACCCCGAGGTCGCCGAGCACCCGGAGAAGCTGGTGGTCTACGGCGGCACCGGCAAGGCTGCCCGCAACTGGGCGGCGTATGACGCCATCGTGCGCACCCTCACCACGCTGGAGAAGGATGAGACCCTGCTCGTGCAGTCGGGCAAGCCGGTGGGCGTGTTCCGTACCCACGAGTGGGCGCCCCGGGTGCTGATCGCCAACTCCAACCTCGTCGGCGATTGGGCCACCTGGCCGGAGTTCCGCAGGCTCGAGGCCCTGGGCCTCACCATGTACGGCCAGATGACCGCCGGATCCTGGATCTACATCGGCACCCAGGGCATCCTGCAGGGCACTTACGAGACCTTCGCCGCCGTGGCCGCCAAGAGGTTCAACGGCACCCTGGCCGGCACCCTCACCCTCACCGGCGGCGCCGGCGGCATGGGCGGCGCCCAGCCGATGGCGGTCACCCTCAACGAGGGCGTCGTGCTCATCGTCGACGTCGACCCGTCCCGGCTCGAGCGCCGGGTCGAGCGCGGCTACCTCGACGAGATGACCGACGACATCGACGACGCCATCGCCCGGGTGCTGGCGGCGAAGGCCGATCGCCGGCCACTGTCGGTGGGCCTGGTCGGCAACGCCGCCACGGTGTTCGCCGAGCTCCGCGCCCGCGAGGTAGCCATCGATATCGTCACCGACCAGACCAGCGCACACGACCCGCTCGCGTACCTGCCCGAGGGCGTCAGCGTCGCCGACTGGCACGCCTACGCCGCCGACAAACCCGAAGAGTTCACCGACCGGGCCCGCGCCGCGATGGCCAAGCAGGTGCAGGCGATGGTCGATTTTCAGGATGCCGGAGCCGAGGTCTTCGACTATGGCAACTCCATCCGCGCCGAGGCGCTGCTCGGTGGCTGCGAGCGGGCGTTCGAGTTCCCCGGCTTCGTGCCCGCCTACATCCGGCCGCTCTTCGCCGAGGGCAAGGGCCCGTTTCGCTGGGCGGCGCTCTCCGGCGACCCGGCCGACATCGCGGCCACCGACAAGGCGATCGTGGACCTGTTTCCGCACGACGAGCACCTGCGTCGCTGGATCACCGCCGCCGGCGAGAAGGTGCGCTTCGAGGGCCTGCCCGCCCGCATCTGTTGGCTCGGCTACCAGGAACGCCACCTGGCCGGCCTCAAGTTCAATCAGATGGTCGCCTCCGGCGAACTCTCCGCCCCGATCGTGATCGGCCGTGATCACCTCGATTCCGGCTCGGTCGCCTCGCCCTACCGGGAGACCGAGGCCATGAAAGACGGCTCAGACGCCATCGCCGACTGGCCGCTGCTGAACGCCCTGCTGAACACCGCGTCCGGCGCCACCTGGGTCTCGATCCACCACGGCGGCGGGGTCGGCATCGGCCGCAGCATCCACGCCGGCCAGGTGATCGTGGCCGACGGCACCCCGCTGGCCGCCGAGAAGATCGAACGGGTACTCACCAACGACCCGGGCACCGGCGTCATGCGCCACGTCGACGCCGGCTACGAACGCGCCGAAGAGGTGGCCCGCGAACGCGGCCTGCGGGTGCCGATGTGGGAGACGGATGCGCCCGCCGGCTCGGTCGCGGATGCGCCGCATGCCTGACCTCATCGCGCACGGCCTGCTGGCCGGCCTCGACGAGATCGCCGACACCGGCAGGGACCGGCGTGCCGCCGGCTACTCCCGGCACCTCTGGGAGCCGGCCGAACACGAGCTGCGGGCCTGGTTCACCGAACGTGCCGAGCGGCTCGGGCTGGCTGTGGAGACAGACCGCAACGGCAACACCTGGGCGTGGTGGGGCGAACCTGGCGCGGATGCCGTGGTGGTCGGCAGCCACCTCGACTCGGTGCCCGGCGGCGGCGCCTACGACGGCCCGCTCGGCGTGGTCTCCGCCCTCGACGCCGTCGCCCGACTGCAGGCCGCCGGTTTCGTGCCGAGCCGGCCCTGCGCCGTGCTGGTGTTCGCCGAGGAGGAGGGCTCGAGATTCGGGGTGGCCTGCCTCGGTTCCCGGCTGCTCTCCGGCGCGATCGACGCCGATACGGCCCGTGCCCTGACCGATCGGGCGGGAATCACCCTCGCCGAGGCGGCGAAAACGGCCGGGCTCAACCCTGCACACATGGGCCGAGACCAGGCCGCCCTCGACCGCATCGGTATATTCCTGGAACTGCATGTAGAGCAGGGCCGGCGCCTGATCGACCTCGGTGAACCCGTCGCGGTGGCCTCCTCCATCCTCGCCCACGGGCGCTGGCGGCTGAGTTTCACCGGCCAGGGCAACCATGCCGGCGCCACCCCGATGACCGGCCGCCGCGACCCCATGGTGGCCGCGGCACACGCCATCGTCGCGGTGCAGAAGGCCGCCCTGGCCAACCCGGGGGCCCGAGCCACCGTCGGCCGCATCGAGGCGATACCCGGCGGCACCAACGTGATCCCCTCCGCCGTCACCGCCTGGCTGGACGCCCGCGCGGACACCGACGACCAGGCCCGCGCCGTGGTCGCCGACATCACCGCCCGGCTGCAGGCCCCGCACTCCGGCTGCGCCGCGACCGTGGTCGAGGAGTCCTGGACCGGCACCGTCACCTTCGACCCGGAGCTGGCCGCCCGCCTGGCCCTCGCGCTCGGCGGCGTGCCCGCGCTGGCCACGGGAGCCGGCCACGACGCCGGAGTGCTCGCCGCCCGGCTGCCCACCGCGATGCTGTTCGTGCGCAACCCCACCGGCATCTCGCACTCCCCCGAGGAATTCGCCACCCTGGCGGATTGCCTCGCCGGCGTCGAAGCCCTCGACACCCTGCTGCGGGAGCTGCTGTGACCCCGCCCCCGGCGAGCAGCCCGCTGCCGAGAGTCGCCACCTACTGGTGCGAGGCGCTGCTGGCCGACGGCGTCGCGGTCGCCGGCGTGCGCCTGTCCGCCGGCATCGACGGGCGCCTGACCGACCGCGCCGATGGTGTTCCGGTCGAGCCCGGCGACATCCGCCTCGGCACTGTTCTGCCCGGCCTGGCCAACGCGCACTCGCACGCCTTCCACCGGGCACTCCGCGGCCGCACCCACGACCAGGGCGGCAATTTCTGGCACTGGCGTGAGTCCATGTACGCCATGGCGCAGGCACTCACCCCCGAGCGCTATCTGCGGCTGGCGCGGGCCGTTTTCGCCGAGATGCTGGTCAGCGGCTACACCGCCGTCGGCGAATTCCACTACCTGCACCACCAGTCGGGCGGCGCGCCGTACCCGCAGGCCCACGCCATGGAGCTCGCGCTGGCGACCGCGGCCCGCGAGGTGGGCATCCGCTTGGTGCTGCTGGACACCAGCTACCTGGCCGGCGGTATCCATACCCCGTTGCGGCCCGAGCAACGCGCCTTCGGCGACGGTTCGGCCGCCGGTTGGCTGGCCCGCTGGGCGCGTCTGCGCGAGACTCTCGACGCGGATGCCGCCGCCCGGCCGGCCGAACCGGCCCTGGTCAGCCTCGGTGCCGCGCTGCACTCCGTGCGGGCGGTCCCGACGGAGGCCATGCGCGAGATCCTCGCCGGGTTGCCGGCCGACGTTCCGCTGCACATCCACCTCTCCGAGCAGGTGCAAGAGAACGCTGACTGCCTGGCCGCCTACGGGGTCACGCCGACCGGACTGCTCGACGGCCTCGGCGCGCTCACACCACGGTTGAGCGTGGTGCACGCCACCCACCTCAGCGACGACGACGTGCGCCTACTCGGCACCAACGGTGTCACCGTATCGATGTGCCCGAGCACCGAGGCCGACCTCGGCGACGGCATCGGTTCGGCCCGGGCCCTGGCCGACGCGGGCTCACCGGTCGCCCTGGGCTCCGACCAGAACGCCGTGATCGACCCGTTCCTGGAGCTGCGCGGCCTGGAGATGGGCGAACGCCTGGCCTCCGGTTGTCGCGGCCGGTTCACCCCGGCGGAGCTGCTGCAGGCCGCCGGCACCGACGGTTACGCCGCCCTCGGCCTCGGTCGCGCGCGCCTGGTCCCGGGTGACCCGGCCGACCTGGTCGAGGTCGATGCGCGCAGCATCCGCACCGTCGGTGCCCGGCTCGACCAGCTCGTGCTCGCCGCCACGGCGAGCGACGTGCGGCGGGTGATCGTGGCCGGCCGCATCGTCGCCGACAGTGGCCGCTTGGTGGGCACCGCCGCGGCCGCCCTCGCCCTCGACGGGTCGCCCGCGGCGCTCCTCGGCGAGGTGCTCGACGCCCTCGATCCCTTCGACGCCCTCAGCTCCCCCGACACAGGCAGCTTCCCCGCCGCCCCGAGCCCCGCATGACCACCCGCGCCCGGCTCTTCTGTGCCCCATGCGGACAATTGTTACCGGCGCACCGGCCACAATTGTCCGGAACAGGAACAGTTGCATCGGGCCGGATGCCCGGGCCGCGGTCCGCCGAGAAATCCCGCCTCGCTCAGCCCGACCCGACTCCCACCGTTCTACACCCGACCGGAAGGCCCGACGATGACCGCCGAACTGATCACCGGGATCGCAGAGCTCACCACCCAAGCCGCCGAGTCCAGCCAAGACAGTCATGACGACAACAGGCTGGCGGATGCCGCGCTCGTGATCGAGAACGGCCGGATCGCCTGGATCGGGCCGGCCGCCGACGCGCCCGCCGCCGACAGCGAGGTGAATGTGCACGGCCGGGCGGTGCTCCCCGGTTGGGTCGACACCCACACCCACCTGGTTTTCGCCGGTGACCGGGCTGCCGAGTTCGAGGCCCGCATGGCCGGGCAGAGATATGCAGCCGGCGGCATTGCCACCACGGTGGCCGCCACCCGGGCGGCGAGCGAGGCCGATCTGGTCGCCAATGCCCGCCGCCTCCGCCGGGAGGCCGCTGCCTCGGGCACCACCTTCCTGGAGACCAAGACCGGCTACGGCCTCGACCTGGCCAGCGAACTCCGCGGGGCCAGGGCGGCGGCCGAGGTCGCCGACGTCGTCACCTTCCTCGGCGCCCACCTCGTGCCGCCGGGCATCGATCGGCGCGACTACCTCGACCTGGTGACCGGTCCGATGGTTCAGGCGGTGGCCCCGCACGTCGACTTCATCGACGCGTTCTGCGAGACCGGGGCGTTCGACGTCGACGAGTGCCGCGAGGTGCTGCTCGCCGGCCGGGCCGCCGGGTTGGGCCTCCGCCTGCACGGCAACCAGCTCGGCGCCGGCGGTGGCGTGCGGCTCGCCGTGGAGCTCGGCTGCGCCAGCGTGGACCACTGCAACCACCTCGACGACGCCGACATCGACGCCCTGGCCGGCTCCGACACCGTGGCCACCCTGCTTCCGGCCTGCGACCTGTCCACCCGGCAGCCGTTCCCGCCCGCCCGACGGCTGCTCGATGCGGGCGCGCACATCGCACTGGCCAGCAACTGCAACCCGGGCACCTCGTACACCACGTCGATGCCGTTCTGCGTGGCCACGGCGGTGCTGCAGATGGGCCTGACCGTGCGCGAGGCGGTGTGGGCGGCCACCCGCGGCGCGGCGCGGGCGGTCGGCCGTGAGCACGGGCCGGATGCCGTGGGCTCGCTCCGCATCGGCGGCCGCGCCGATCTGCAGGTGCTGGATGCCCCGTCGGTGGCACATCTGGCCTACCGGCCGGGGGTACCGCTCTGCGTCGCCACCTGGACCGAGGGTGTGCGCGCCCACCCCCGCGTAAGCCGCGACTTGAGCACCTGAAACCGGGAGTCTTGGTGATTAAGTCACAGTTCGCGAGTTAGGAGACCGGCCAGCCGTGCCGGGCGAGGGCCTCCCGGGCCAACGCGCGCGCCGAGTACGGTGTGCGCACTCCTCGAATATCGCGGTAGTCCTGGTGGCCGGGTCCGGCCCAGAGGATGGCATCGCCGTCCCTGGCCAGGTCGACCGCGTAGTCGATCGCGGCCTCCGGCGGTGAGACCTCCACGATCTGCTTGGTGGGGAAGGCTTCCCTGGCGGCGTCCACGAGCATCCGTCGGATGCTGGCCGGGTCTTCGAAGCGGGGGTGATGGTCGGTGATGACCACGATGTCGGAGCCGGCCGCCGCGACGCGCGCCATTTCGGGGCGCTTGACCGGGTCCCGGTCGCCGTCGGCGCCGAAGAGCATGATGACCCGGCCCGTGGTGACGGCCTTGACCGCACGCAGGGTCTTCTCGAACGCGTCGGAGCTGTGGCCGAAGTCCACGTAGACGCGCGGGCCGGTCGGACCGGACACGCTCTCGGTGCGGCCGGGGATGTACACCTCGATGCCGTCCTGCAGCGCCGCCTGTACCCGGGCGGCGTCGTAGCCGGCCTCGACGATCATCGCCACGGCCAGCCCGGCGTCCGCGACGAGGTGGTCGCCCAGCAGCGCGACCGTCGTTTCGACGAACTCGCCGGCCCGGTTCTGCACCCGGAACCGGGTGGCCTCCGGCAGGGCCTCGAGGATCTCCAGGCGCCAATCCGGGTCGGTCTTGGCATCCGCCGAGATCGAGGTCACCGGGATCTTCGGCTCGGACAGCAGCTTGAGGCCCCAGGGGGTCTCCATGCTCACGACGCCTCTGCGGGCGCGGTCCGGCCGGAACAGAAGCTCCTTGGCGTCGAAGTAGTTCTCCATGGTGCCGTAGTCGTCGAGGTGGTCGATCGAGAGGTTGGTGAAGCCGGCGACGTCGAAGACGATGCCGTCGACCCTGCCGTGGGTCAGGCCCTGGGCGCTGACTTCGAGCACCACGGCCTCCACCTGCTTTTCCTTCATGCGGGCGAGGAGAGCGTGCACGTCGGTGGCCTCTGGGGTGGTGAGCCTGGAGACGAAGACCTCGCCCGCGATGTGGCGTTCGGCCGTGGTGGACAGGCCGGTGACCAGGCCCATCTGGCGCAGCACGGCCTCGAGCACGTAGGCGGTGGTGGTCTTGCCGTTGGTTCCGGTGATGCCGAAGATCGTGGGGGCGCTGTCGGCGGTGCCGTAGATGAAGGCGCTGAGGTCGCCCAGGCGACCGCGCAGGTTGTCGCTCACGAGAACGGGCACGCCGGCGGCACGCGCCTCGGCCTCGCCGTCTGCATCGGTGAGCACGGCGACCGCGCCGGCCTGCACCGCGCCGTCGGTGTACGCGGCGCCGTGGCCGTTCTTGCCGGGCAGGGCCACAAAAAGGTCGCCCGGCTGCACCGACTGGGTGGAGAGGGCGATGCCCGTCACGATTGTGCCCGCGTCGGCCGGGGCGCACGAGGTGTCGGCCCGAACGGCAACATCCGCCAAGCGAACCCGCGGCGGGCTGCTCGGTCTAACGACGGGTGGGGTACTTTCGATTGCCAAAACAGGTGCCTCCGGATTCACCCCCCGAATGAGGGCAGAATATTACCGTAGGCTCCCGTTCTGCAAGGGACCTGCGATAGCGGCCCGTTCTGGCACACTCATGTCAATTGCATAGAAAGCGGCGCAGCGCGGGCCCGTCTCGGGTTGCCCCGCGACCTCAGCTCAGGATGTCCTTGGTGGCGAATCGGCCGTAGGCGAGCGCCCCGAAGACCAGCAGATAGCCGCCCTGCAGCAACGCGTTGGCGCCGAACGAGGTGAAATCGATCGGTTGCCGCAGCAGGTCGGCGAAGTCGAGCCAGTAGTGGCTGAACAGCCACGGATGCAGCCAGTCCAGTTGCGGCAGAGAGTCGAGCACTTGCGCCAGGACCGAGAGCACGATGGTGGCGGCCATCGCCCCGACGGGCACCACGGTGAGGGTGGAGAGGAACAGCCCGATGGCCGAGAGGCCGAGCAGTGAGACCGTGACGTAGCCGGCGATGAGTAGGGCCCGCAGGAATGACTCGGCCAGGCTGATGGTATCTCCGGAGAGCAGGGTCAGCGGGCCGACCGGGAACAGTGCCAGCCCGGCGAGCACCCCGGCGGTGACGACGGTGAGCGTTGCCGCGAGGCAGAACACCGCGGCGCCGATGTACTTCACCACGAGCAACCAGACCCGTCCGGCCGGGGCCGCGAGCAGGTAGCGCAGGGTGCCCAGGCCGGCCTCGCCAGCGATGGTGTCGCCCGCGACGACGCCCACGGTGAGCGGCAGGAACAGCGGGATCGACACGATGAGTCCGGTCACGGCGACGAACAGGCCGTTCTGGGTGACCTGGTCGAGGAACGGCGGACCGCGGCCGGGGGTCGGCTCCTGCGAGGAGAGCCGCACGGCGACGGCGATGAGCACCGGCACCGCGGCCAACGCGAGCAGCAGCGCCCAGGTGCGGCGGCGGCGGAAGAGCACCGTCAGTTCGGAGACCAGCAGCGCCCAGGCGCCGCCGGGTCGAGCCGTCGCCGAGGATGCCGCTGGCCCACTCTCTGGCGACGTTCTGTCGGACACCGACCTATCGGACACCGTCTTATGGGACACCGTCTTATCGGACAACGTCGAACCCCTCTCCGGTGAGAGCCACGAAGCGGTCCTCGAGGCTGGTGTCCTGCAGGTGGAAGCCACGCACCCGCACCCCGCCGGCGACGAGCGCCGCGACGAGGTCTTCCTCTGCGAGGTGTCCGCCTGCGGGCACCTCGAGGGGGGCGCTCACCCAGTGGTCGGCGGGCCGGTTCGAGGAACCGCCGGCGGAGGAGAAACTCTCGGCGCCGCGCTCGTCCGGCGGGGACTCCAGCTCGGCCACCAGTCCGGCGGCGGCCAGCACCCGGATCGCCGCCGCGGCATCCGGGGTTCGCACCCGCACCCTGGCTGCACCGGCGCGCAGCTCGTCGAGGGTGCCCTGGGACACCAGGCGTCCGGCGCTCATGATGGCCGCGTGCGTGCACATGTGCTCCACCTCGGCGAGCAGATGGCTGGACACGAAGACCGTGGTCCCCTCGCCGGCCAGGGATCGCACCAGGGCGCGCACCTCGCGGGTGCCCTGCGGGTCGAGTCCGTTGGTCGGTTCGTCCAGCACGAGCAGTCGGCGCGGCATCAGCAGGGCGTTGGCGATGCCCAGGCGCTGCTTCATACCCAGCGAGTACGCCGACACCTTCTTGCCCGCCGCGTTCGACAAGCCCACCCGGTCCAGCGCGCGGTCCACCCGGGCCCGGCGGCTGCGGCCGGGCGCGGCGCGGTCGGCGGAGTCGAGCCGGCGCAGGTTGGCGGCGCCGGAGAGGAACGGGTAGAACGCGGGGCCCTCCACCAGGGCGCCCACCTGCGGCAGCACCCTGGCCAGGCGGCCCGGCATCGACTCACCGAGCAGGCTGACCTCGCCGCTGGTGGCCGCGGCGAGACCGAGCATCACCCGGATACTGGTGGTCTTGCCCGACCCGTTCGGGCCGAGGAAGCCGAACACCGAGCCCATCGGCACGGCAAGGTCGATGGCGTCCACGGCGATCTGGCGGCCGAACCGCTTGGTAAGAGCCCGGGTCTCGATGGCCAGGTCGCCGGCCCGGGCGGCGATGGTCACTCCTGGGCTGCGGCGGCCTGCAGCCGCTCCACAGGGACGGAACCGGCGAAGACCCGGCCGTCGTCCGTGATCAGCACGCTCATGAGGGTGGTGCTCAGGGCCCGGCCGCCGTCAACGGCGTCGGTGAGCTGGCTGTACAGGGGTGAGGCGGTGAGTTCGGCCATGGCCGCGGCATCCGCGCCGGCCGGCACAGACACGACGGCGTCCCAGCCGGAGCCCGTGACGGTCACGCCGCTGGTCTCACCCTCGGGGTGGCCGGCCGCGTCCTTGGCGGGCAGGGTCTCCTCGGTGACCGTGGCTCCGGCCGGCGCGGTGAAGACGAACAGGTCGGCGGGCGGGGCGTCGAAGCTGAGCGAGGTGAAGGCCACGCTGATCACGGGCTCCGCTGCCTCCTGCGCCTCGACCTGCACGCGCAGCGGCAGCCCGGTCTCGGAGTCGACAGCGATCGAGACGGATCCCACCAGGGTGTCGTCGGTGTTCGGGGTGAGCACCAGCTCGTACGCGGTGCGACCGGCCACCTCGGTGTTCTCACCCAGGGTCATCTCGGTGCTTGGCGCCACCTCGGCGAGGAACGTGTCGGCCATCTCGCTCGGCGTGTTACCCGGCGCCGACCGGTCACCCGTGTCGGCCGGCAGGGTCGTGTGCGCGGCGGTGTTGTCGGCGGAGTCGTAGAGCCAGAGGTCGGCGCCGTTCTGAATCAGGTTGCGCTCGGACATGGTGTCCTGCACCTGTACCCGGCTCTGGTCGGGGCCGTTCTGGTAGACCCGCACGGTGTGACTGCCGGTGAGCAGGTCGAGGGCGTCGGCGAAGTCGGCGGTGGCGGCGTCCCCGGTGCTGGGGATCTCGGGCAGTCCGAGTTCCGAGGTCTGCTCGATGGTGCCGGAGAAGGTGTCGACGGTGCTGCCGGCCGCCAGTTCGAGCACGTCCTGCGGGGTCTTGTCCGGCAGGTCAACGGCCGCGCCGGCCTGCAACGGAACCGCGAGGACCCCCGCGACGATCACGGTGGGAACCGCGACGGCGGGCATCCACTTCAACCAGGTTCGGGACATGACAGAAGACCTCCAGTGTCACCACATAGAACTGCGCAATGCGTATCCCCGACACTACGCTCCGATGCTGAAAGTTCCACTCGACTTATACCCGTCGTTCAGGCTTTCCAACAGGAGTTCCGCCACGGCGCGGGCGGTTCGGGCATGCCAGGTGGGAATGGCGTCGCCCAGCGCCCAGGCCAGGGACAGACCGCACCAGGCGATGGTCCACTCCGCTAGCGTCACCGGGTCGATGCTCGCCTGGCGGCTGATGGTGTTCAGCCGCGCCGCGAGATTGTCGAGCGCGGCCGTCTCTGTCGGGTTGCAGAGGATGTTGGCGAAGTCGAAGGCGCGATGCCCGATCAGGCCCTTCGGATCGATCACCGCCCAGCGGTCGCCGAAGTCGAGCACGTTGCCGTGGTGGATGTCGCCGTGCAGCACCGCAACATCCGCCGGCGAGGTCGTGGCCAGCAGCCGTTCGGCCCGTTCGGCCGCCCGCTGCAGCACCGGGTCGTCGGACCGGGTGGTGAGCAGGACCTGGAACCAGTCGCGGAGGGCGACGAGAGGCACCTCGCTGGAGGAGGGCGGTGTGTGCTCGTGCAAGGTCAGCGCGGTCTGCACGAGGACGGCTGTCGCTGCCGCATCCTGACCCGCCGCCGCCATGACCGTCAGATCGCGAGAACCGGTCGCTCGCACCATCAGCGTCGCCCGGTCGGTCCGCGCCAACACCCGCGCGGCTCCATGCCCGCCCCACCACTCGAGGAGGGTGGCACCCCGAGCTTCCTCCTCCACCAGCGCGATCTTGAGCATCACGGCTTCACCCCCGCGGGTACCGGGCATGAGCTCGCTCGACGGTGTCGAGAACCCCGTCCCCACGGGCGTCACACCCCACGCGGTCAGCCGCGCGCGCATCTCGGCCGAGGGCTCGTTCATCCGCTCAGGCTACCCGCGCAACCCGGGGCGAGCAGCACTCAGATCAGGCCGTGGCGGCGGAACGCGTTCCAGACGCCGTCGTCGAGGACCGAGGTGGTGACCTCGTCGGCGTGCGCCTTGACCGTGTCGGTGGCGTTGCCCATGGCGATGCCGACGCCGCAGACCTGCAGCATCTCGATGTCGTTGGTGCTGTCGCCGATGCCGATGGCGGATGCCGCGTCGATGCCGAGCCTGTCGAGCAGCTGCAGGAGGGTCGTGCCCTTGTTCACCCCGTCAAGGGTGACCTCGCCGCTGCCCCTACCCATGTGCGGGATGGTGCCGGTGATCACGTGGAAGTCGCCGCTGAGCGCTTCCGACACCCTGTCGAAGGCCGTGAGGTCGGCGGCGAGGAACACGGACTTCGCGATGCCGGTGTAACGAAGCGGTCGTACGTCGGCGAATGCCCTCAGCGCGGGGTGCTCGTCGGCGTCGGTCACGGAGGCCAGGTCAGTACGGGTTTCACCCTTTCGCTCGCTGTCGTCGTCGAGGTACGCCGCGAACCGCCCCCGGACCCCGGGGCTCGGGAAGAGCTCGTCGTAGGACTGCAGGTAGAAGTCGTACCCCGACTCCTCATAGAAGCCGACCATCCGGGCGACCGCATCCTCGGGCATCGTGCGGGAGATCACGAGCTCGTCGCCGATCTCGGCGAAACCGCCACCGGCGGTGATGGCACCGTCGAAGCCGATGTCGCGGATCGCCGCGTAGATCTCCACCGACGCCCGCCCGGTGCTCAGGTAGACCAGGTGCCCGTTGGCCCTGGCGGTCCGCACCGCCTCGATGGTGGACGGGGCGATCACTTCGCCCGAGTCGATGAGGGTGCCGTCCACGTCGAGAAAGGCGATGCGCGGGGAAATCATGTGGAGCTCCAAACGAGGCGGTCTCCCGGGCCGAACCGGGTCCGGAAGACCACCCAAGGGTTAATACCTATACATCGACGCTAGCGGGTGAGGCTGGCACCGTTCGACTCGATGACCTCGGCGTACCAGTCGAACGACTTCTTCTTGTACCTATCCAGGGTGCCGCTGCCGTCGTCGTAGCGGTCGACGTAGATGAACCCGTAGCGCTTGCTCATCTGTGCCGTGCTGGCGCTGACGAGGTCGATGCAGCCCCAGGGTGTGAAGCCCATCACCTCCACGCCATCGGTGAGCGCCTCACCGACCTGCACGAGGTGGTCGTTCAGGTAGGCGATGCGGTAGTCGTCGATGACGGTCTTGCGGCCGTCGACCTCGACGAGTTCGTCCTTGGCACCCAGGCCGTTCTCCACGATGAACAGCGGCTTCTGCCAGCGGTCCCAGAACTGGTTGAGCACGATGCGCAGGCCCACGGGGTCGATCTGCCAGCCCCACTCGGATGCCTTCAGCGTCGGGTTGCGCACGCCGGGGAAAATGTTGCCCTCCCCCACGACCCGCTGCGATTCGTCGGCCGTCTCGGCCACACTCACGTAGTAGCTGAACGAGACGAAGTCGACGGTGTTCTCTTTGAGGACAGCGCGGTCGTCGTCGGTGATGACAAGGTCGACGCCCTGGTCGCGCAGGCTCCGCAGGTAGTAGCCCGGGTATTCGCCGCGCACGTGGATGTCGCCGAACGCGAGGTTGGTGCGCTCGGTGGTGAGTGACGCCATCATGTCATCGGGAGACGGCGACAGCGGGTACACCGGCATTGCGAGGATCATGCAGCCGACCTGGGCGTTCGGGGCGAGCTCGCGGGCGGCCTTGGTAGCCAGCGCGCTGGCAACCAGCTCGTTGTGCACGGCCTGGTACAGGTCGGTTTTGGTGAGCTGGCCCTTGGGTGTGTTGATACCGCCAGAGAGAAGCGGGGCGTGCAGCACGGAGTTGATCTCGTTGAACGTGAGCCAGTACTTCACCCGGGCACCGTAGCGGGCGAAGAGCACGCGGGCGTAGCGCTCGTAAAAGCCGATCAGCTCGCGGTTGACCCAGCCGTCGTAGGTGTCGGTGAGGTGGAGCGGCGTCTCGTAGTGCGAGATGGTCACCAGCGGCTCGATGCCGTGCTTCTCGCACTCGTCGAGAACCCGCTCGTAGAACGCGAGGCCCTCTTCGTTGGGCTCGGCCTCGTCGCCGAGCGGGAAGATCCGGCTCCAGGCGATGGAGAAGCGGAAGGTCTTGAAGCCCATCTCGGCGAACAGGGCGATGTCTTCGGCGTAGCGGTGGTAGAAGTCGATGGCCACCTGCTTGAGGTTGTCGTCGGTGGGGCCGTCAGTACGCGGCGTAGTGATGCCCTGGGGCATGACGTCCTGGATCGACAGGCCCTTGCCGCCCTCGTTGTATGCGCCTTCGATCTGGTTCGCGGCAGTGGCGCCGCCCCAGAGGAAATCAGCGGGAAACGTTGTTGAATCAGTCATTCGTGTGCTCCTTCTATTGCGCAGTGCAGATGTGGTGCAGTGCACGGGGCGGAGGAGCGGCCGGGCCGATCCTCCGCCGAGACGTGCTGGGTGTGCTTGTTAGGCGGTGGCTAGTTCTGCTTCGGCGATGGCGAGGAAGAGGGCGTCACCGTGGGCCACCGGTCCCGATGCGGGCGAGCCGATAGTCGGGTACTTCTTCGGGTTGGTGATGATGACCGGCGTGGTCACGTCGTAGCCGGCCGCGGTGATCGCGGCGATGTCGAACTCCACCAGGAGGTCGCCGGCTTTGACCTGCTGTCCCTTTTCGACCTTGAGGGAGAAGTGCTTGCCGCCGAGCTTGACCGTGTTGATGCCGATGTGGATCAGCGCTTCAGCGCCGTCGGCGTGCTGCAGGCCAATCGCGTGACCGGTCGGGAACGCGGCGACCACGAGAGCGTCGAACGGGGCGTACAGAGCGCCGACGCGGGGGATGATCGCAACACCCTTGCCGAGTGCGCCACCGGCGAAGACGGCGTCGGGAACCTCGGTGATCGGAACGGCGGTGCCGTCCAGCGGGCTGAGGACGACAAGGTCGGTGCCATCCACCGGGGCGGCGCTCTCAGCGACCGGATCCTTGAAGCCGACGATGACGGTGAGGAGGAACGGCACCAGGATGGCGACGGCAAGGCCGAGGACCAGCATCACGATGCTTCCCTCGCTGAATAGCGCGGGAAGGCCCAGTGCCGAGGGGAGCACGAAGGCGTTGCCGGCCACACCGCCCGCCGAAATCAGCCCGCCGCCGATGACACCGCCGATGATTCCATACAGGAACGGGCGCTTGAGCGGCAGATTCACGCCGTAGATGGCTGGCTCGGTGACACCGGCCAGGAAGCCAGACAGCGCGGCGGGGGCCGCGAGGGACCTCAGGTTCGCATCTTTGGTGCGAACCCAGACACCGGTGACGGCCGCGGCCTGCGCCAGAACTGCAGCGAATAGGGGCGCCAGGAGGTAGGTCAAACCTGTGCTCTGCAACTCGGCCGTCATCAGGGGAACAAAGCCCCAATGCAAACCGAAGATTACAAAAACCTGCCACAGACCGCCCATGATTGCGCCGCCGAGCCACGGCAGAACGGTGAAAATCCAGCCGATGCCGCCGGCGAGGCCGCCGCTGATCAGGTTGGAGAGTGGGCCGATGGCGAGGAAGGTCAGCGGAACGAGAACAACAACCAGGAGCATCGGGGTGACGAACCGGCGGATCGCGGCGGGAAGCTTGGCGTAGAGAAAGCGCTCGGCGTGGCTCTGCAGCCAGACGATGACGATGATCGGGATGACACTCGACACATAGCTGACCATTGTGACGGGGATACCGAAGAAGGTTATGTCGGGCACCCCGTTGAGGGCGACGATCGACGGATAGACGAAGGCGCCCGCGATCGCGAGTGAGGTGAACTGCTCGGCCTTGAAGTACTTTGCCGCCGTGATCGCCAGTGCGAGCGGCAGGAAATTGATGAACGCATCCGACAGCGCATTGAGGATCACGTACGTCGTGGTCGTGTTGTCGAGCCAGCCGAAGGTGACCGCCGCGGCGAGGAACGCCTTGAGCAGGCCCGTTCCGGCCAGAGCCCATACCAGCGGGGTGAAGATCGCCGAGATCATCGCGATGAAGCGGTTGAGAAGGTTTCCCTTGGGTCCGTCCGGGGCGGACGTCTCGTTCGCGGACAGACCGGCGAGCTTGGAGATCTTCGCGATCTCGGCGAAGACCTCTGGGACCTCGTTGCCGATGACGACCTGGTACTGGCCGCCGGCCTCGGCCGTGGCGATGACGCCCGGGGCCGCCTTCACGCCGGCCTTGTCGATCTTCGATTCGTCCTTGATCACGAACCGCAGCCGGGTGGCGCAATGCACCAGCGACGAGACATTGTCTTCGCCGCCCACGCCCTTGAGAACCGCAGCAGCGGTTTTGGAGTAATCCATCGTTCTGGTTCACCTTCCGCCGCGGCATCGCGGCTTCTTCGTGCCAAGGAAGCGGGACTTCGGATTTTGGGCAAAAAAAAGACCTGAACTCAGACATCGCGCTATGCGATGAGAGTCCAGGTTTTGCCTGCTTGCGCAGTAACAATCCGAAGAGCTTCCACAGGTCGTCTTCGCCCTGCGACGCTTACGCTAGCACACCGTCAGGGCGCTGCGCCATCCACAACCTGGTTGGCCAGGCGCTCCACGTGCACGATCACGTAGAGGAGTTCTTCATCGGTGAGCTCGGAGCCGGTGGCTTCACTGACGTACAGCTTGACGTCGGCGGCGATCGCGTACGAGCGCGGATAACTGTGTTTGGCGAACTCGAAGAACGACGTGTCGGAGCCTCGCAGCATCGTCTTGGCCACGAGTCGCTGCAGGAGAAATTGGATGTGCAGGATGAACCGCGCGTAGTCCGGGCTCGCCACGTCCAGCTGCACGCCGAGGCCGCCCTCGACCGTGGTGACCACGTGCTGTACCCGACGGAAGAGCAGCGCCGCGGTGCCGTTGGGCTCGTCTCGGGTCGCATTGAGAATATGCATCGTGAGGAATACGGCCTCCTCCGCCGGGAGGTCGGTCTGGAGACTGGCACTGACGGATCGTGCCATCGCCAGCGCCGCGTCGAACTCCTGCGGGTGCAGCACGCGCAGTTCGGGCATCGCCGTGCTCGGGATCCGAATGCCTTTCTGCATACGCTCGAGCACGTATTGCACGTGGTCAATGATGGCCATCGGCAGCCGCCGACCGAGGCTGCGCCCCAGGATCCGCTCGGCCTCATCGACGGCGGTCGTGACGGCCTCGATAACCGGGTACGGTACCGAGGCGAGCAGCTGCCGGGCGTGATCGGCTCCGCTACCCTGCTCGAGGATGAAGGTCTTCTCGACCTTCGCCGGGTCGATGGTGTCGGTGGGCTGCAGCTGGAATCCCAGCCCCCGCCCCATCAGTACCCGTTCCTGGCCGGCGCTGTCGACCGAGATGACGACGTTGTTGTTGAGCACCTTGTGCGCCACAACGGCCGGGCTGCGCGCCACGCTGCGGTCCGTCGTCATGGCCGAAGTTTACAGCGTCGGCCGTTCAAGTGACCGGATCGCTGACGTCCGGTCAGCGGGACACGTCGTGCAGGTGGTGCGTCGGGTCGTGGAGGAAGTACTGGGCCAGCGTGGTCACGGTGAAGCGGGCGCCGTCGCTGCGGCGGCCGGTGCGCTGCCGGTCGGCGGGCGGCACGGCAGCAAAGGCGTCGGCAACGGATGCCGCGGCCGCGGCCAGTTCCGCCGCCACGACCCGCGGATCCTGCTCGTTGTAGCGTTCGGCCACCGCGGTGGCGTCCTGGTCCCAGTTCGCGAAGAGCGGGTCGTCCTCGGCGCGGATCAGGCCCAGCCGAAGGTCGAAGATGCGGAACACGTCACGCACGTGGGCCGCGTATTCCAGCTCCGACCAGGTGGTGTCGTCGGGCCGCGCCGTAACATCCGGTCGGTCGAGCACGGGTGCCCAGGCGGCCGCGTTCTGGCGCACAAGATCGGGTACGTCGTCGTAGCGGAGCTCGGCGGCGGAGAATCCGCACTCGGGGCAGGGGCGCTCGAGCACCCAGGTCCAGTCTTTGGTGTCGGGGGTGATCGGCATCTTCACAGCCTAGGGAAACCGGCCGGCCGGCTGCGGGAACTGACTGCCACAAATGGTGCAGACACTGCCAATCGCATCCGTGTCGCAACGGTGAGCTAGGTGCCCGGCGCCTCCGACTCGTAGCGGCGCGGTTTGCCCTCGCCGAGGTCGAGCAGGGTCGGCACCGCGGTCACGGTCACCGGCTGTGCCAGCAGCCGTCGGAGCGCCGTACCGATCTGCCCGGTTGCACCGCCCACCACGGTGGCGGTCACGCTGCCGTCGACGCCCTGCCGCACAGCCCAGCCGCGCGCCCCGCCGGCCTGCAACTGCTGGGTGAGGTCGACGCAGGGCACCAGGGAACCGTCCAGCGCCAGAAACCGGGTGGCCTCCCGGCCCTCCAGGTCGGCCAGTGCGGGCCGGCCGGCCACGTCGACCAGCCGGCCGAAGTCCCCGGTACGGTACCGCACCAGCGGCAACAGCGGGTTCTCCCCCGCGGTCACCACGATCTCGCCGCGCTCCCCGGGTGCCACCGGATGGCCGGAACCGTCGAGCACCTCCACGTGCACCCGCCGATCGAGGATCACGAAGGGTCCCCCGTCAGTGCTGGCGGCGATCGGCCGGGTCTCGTGCAACCCGTAGACGTCGATCACCGGGCAGCCGAATGCCGCCTCCAGGTCGCGGCGGAGGGCGAGACTGAGCGCCATCGCGCCGCTGAACAGCGCGAGCGGCCGCAGGTCCGCCACGAGGTCGGGGTGCAGCAGCTCCGCCAGGCTGGTGGGGTTGCCGGTGATCACCTGCGGCTGCTGGTCCAGCAGGAACCCTGCGCGCTGCCCGGGCGCCGGCCACTGCGAAGGGTGCAGGTTGAGCCTGGCCATGGTGGACTGACCGAAACTGCTGATCGAGGACGTGTACGTGAACGCCTGGCGCTGGTGCACCAGGTAGGCCAGGGCCATCCGTGCCGGGTCGGGCCGCCAGTCGATGCCCTGCTCGGCCACCAGGGACACCAGCAGGTGGAAGCTGCGAGCGACCTCCTCGATGTCGTCGGGGATCTGCAGCGCCCGCCCGGTGGTGCCGGAACTGGAGCCCTCGATCATCCGATCGAGGTCGGCATCCAGCGGCACGAACGCCGACACGTTCTCGAGCAGGTCCTCGCGGGTCACGGTGGGCCAGGTGCCCAGCTCGCCGAGGGTATCGGCGACCCTGCGGTAGGCGGGCAGCCGGCGGGCGATGGCAAGGTGCTCGGCCAGCCAACCGGTGACGGGCAGCGCCCTCTGGGCCCTGGCGACTCCGTCGGCGGTGAGCCTGTCACCGGTCCGGTGTACCCAGGCCGGGGCGAGCGGATGCCGCTGCACGGTATCCAGCCGCGCCGCGCCGGCCACATCGAGGGTGGGCCACCGTTCGGCGTCGGTGAGCGCGACGGTGCCGCCCGGGGCGTATTCGGCCAGCGCCAGCGGGTCGTCCGGGTCGGGCACTGCCATGGCCGGCCCCGGCGGGTTACTCATTCGAGTACCGGGCGGCGGCCTCGCGGGCCCTGGCCTCCTGCAGCCGTTTGGTCACCTGGAGCCGGTGTTCGTGTTCGGCCATGGTCTGGGCCAGCGCCGCGTTCTGCTGCAGGGAGTCGCGCATGGCGAGGATCGACCTGGCGGTGGCCTCGTCCTCGCCGGCCGGCAGGTGGCCGGACCAGAGCAGGAAGGTGCGGGCTGCTTCGTCGCGACGGTCGGCCGTGCGCACCCACTCGGCCGGGTCGACCACCGCCGCCAACCGAAACGAGAGCGCGGCCATGGCGCGGCCGTACCAAACCGGGCTCAAGGGCACCGACAACGGACCGTTCAGGTCTTCGCTGGCCCAGAGCCACAGCACCAGGGCCGCGCCCCGGCGGGCGGCGGCCGACCCGGTGGCACGCACCTGGTCCACAATCCGGAGGACCTCCTGCCCCCTCCGGTCCGGCGGCGTTGATCCGACGCCGCCGTATTCCATTTCAAGAATATTCTCGGCGAGCGGGAGGATAGCCACGTCGTCGGCGAGGAAGGACGCCGGAACCAGTGACAGGCGGGTGGCGATCTCGGCGGTATTCGCCCCGGGCAGGCAGGTGCGCCAGACGAGCATGTCGTCCTGCTCACGCGCGAACCACACCGCGAGAAGCGCCTCCGAGTCAACTGCATCCGGCGTGGCGCCGGCTGGCTCCGCGTCGGCCGCCGGGCGCGGCACCCGCGCGGTGGGAGGAGAGAACGGCGTGGCGTTCGTCGCCAGCTCCCCCCGGTCGGGCTCCCTGAGCCCGGCGGAGTTGGTCAGCCGTCGCCAGAACGGCGCGGGTCTCTCAGCCACGGAATCCTCCTGGTGTTCGGGTGGCACGGCGCGGATCGCTCTCCGTCAGTCGCCGGGCGAGCCGGGCGCAGGCGGCCGGGGCATCGTCCATCCGCTGGATGTACTCGACGTCATAGCCGGCCAGAGCGGCAGGCTCGGCGACGGAGCGGCGGGGATCCTGCAGGATCAGGGTGGCCGTGTCGAGCCCGCGGCGCACCCGGGCGGCGACGTCGGCGTACTCTGGCTGCCCCGCGCCGAACATCGAGAGCAGTCCCTCGTCGGAAAGCACCACCACGTGCCGGCGCACACTCGCGCTGGTGCGGCCCAGGCCGCGATACCGGCTCCCGTACAGGTCGAGCGGGAAGACCGTGCCCCAGCCGAAGTAGGTGGTGAGGTCACGCAGCGCCTCGAGGCGGTCACGGGTGAATCTCTCGCCACCGGCGACCTGTCCGGCCGCCGAGAATGAGGTCACCCGCACCCGGCCGCCGCCGCGCAGCACCGAGAGGATGAGGATGCTGCCGGCCAGGACGGCCGGCGACTCGTTGGCGGGACTCACCATCGACCCCGAGGAGTCGATGTACAGGTCCAGATCGAGGCTCGCGGTGGCCACGGGCGGCGCGTCGGGCAGGTATTCCCGCTGCCGGGTGGTCACCCCGGGCACGACCGTGGGGCTTCTCGCCATGGACGCGGCCCAGTCGATGTCGGCGAGGTCGTCGCCGAGCTCCCACGCTGCCAGGGGACCCGGGATCTCGGCGTCGGCCGGGGGCGCATCCGGAGTGCGCTGCAGCAGCGGCTTCACGTAGCTGCGCGCCCGGGTCTGATACCAGGCGGCGATGACAGCGTTGGCGCCGCTGTCGCGGTAGAGCTCCAGCGTCCGGGCCAGGCCGTAGCCCTGGCCGGTGGGCGCGGTGGGCGGGCCGTCACCCGGGGAGTCCGGGACGCCCGGCACCGTGCCGGCGCCGGGGCCGGCCGTCGTGAGGCCGCGGGCCTTGGCCACCGCCGGATGCTCCGGGTCTTCCCGTAGGCGCGCATCCCCCAGCACCGCGACCAGCTCACCCGCGGTCGCCGGGGTTGCTCCGGACTCGCCGTCGCAGCCTCCCCCGTGCACCACCAACCCGGGGCGGTGCCTGGTGGGCCCCTGGGCCACCAGGTACGGTGCCAGCAGCATCCCGAAGCGCAGCGCCCCGCTCACCGGATCGTCACCGAAGGTGCGCACGGTCTCGGCCAGCAGCACCGCGTCGAGCCGCGGGTCGGTGAGCGCCAGGGCGTCGAACTCGCGCTGCACTTCGGCGGCCAGCTCCTGGGTCCGCTCCGACAGCTGCAACTCGGCGAGCTTTTTCGGGTCTTTGGTGGCCAAGACCTCATTGAGCCGGTTCTTCTTCTGCCACGCGTCGGTGATCTTCGATATCCGCTGCCGCACCACCTCGTCAGGGTCTATCGGGACGGCCGGTGGCTCGGCCGGGCAGAGTGCCCCGGCCGCGAGCACCCACAGAATCTCGTAGGCCCGCAGGAGCACCCACCAGAGCCGATCGGCGCTGTCGTTCCCGCCCAGCACCGCCCACATCCGCACCATCTCCGGCGGCGTCGCCTCGCCGTCCCGCCGCCGTTGCAGCTCGGCCACCCGCACGTTGATGAGCATGTCCGACCACAGGTTCGAGAGTTTGTGAACCTGGTCGGCGACATCCGGGATGCGCGCGGCATCGGTGGCCGCGAGCGCCCGCGCGATCTGGTGCCGGATTTTCAGGCTCGTCAGCCGGGTCGAGGGAGAAAGGGCGTGGTGGCCGATCTCGTGCGCGAAGATGCTCTCCAGAAACGCCCCGACGCCCAGCCGCTCGGCCTGCGGAAGGTCGAAGGTCACCTGGGGCGGGAAGCTGAACCAGGCGAAGGACGCCTCCTTCGCGTCCGGCGCGAGCTCTGGGTCGTGGAGTTCGACGCCCCAGAGCGCCTGGGCGCTCTGCCAGGCGCTGCGCTGCTCGGGGGTGAGCGGCGCAGCCGTCACGGGCTCTCCTCCGGGGTCCACAGCTGTGCGGTGTAGGCGCGCACGGTCAGCACGGCGCCGGCCGCACCAGTCTCGGCGAGCCCCTGCGCGGTATCGCCCGCTGCAGACCACCGTGCGTCGGCCGCAGCGTCGACATTCCCCTGCTCGTCGGTCGCGAGCCGCACGAGGGTGTGCCCGAAGACATCCACGGTGAGCAGCCAGTCCTCGGCCGTGGCAGCACTGCCCGTGCGGATCAGGAAGCTGCCCGGCCGGTCGCCGGGCAGCGCCGCCACCGGGGGCGCCAGCCACGGGCCGTAGAGGCCGCGGAAACCGCCGATCACGGCGAGGAGTTCTCCGGGAGCGTGCAGGCCGGGCCAACCGAACCGGGAATTCAGTTGCAACGCCGCGAACGGGGCCACCTCGCCCTCACCCAGGCCCAGCGCCGCGGCGAGGGCGGGCAGGCCGGTGCGGCCGGCGGCCAGGGCCAGGTCGAGGCGACGCAGCGCATCCGTTCGGAACGCCGGCGCACCCGAGCGCCAGGCGGCGAGGGCGGCGAGGGTGAGCAGGTCATCCCGGTCGGCGGCGGGCGCTGCCGCCACGGCCCGGCCGATGAAGTGGCGGTAGCGGGCGCCGGCCGCCTCGCCGTGCCGCTCCTGAATGCGGGTCGCCGAGAGCTCGAGGTCGACCGTGGTCTCCGGCAGGGCCTCGTCGGTGAGCTCCAGCGACTCGTTCACGAGGTGCCGGGGGCGCTGGGTCACCCGCTGAACCCCAACCAGCTGACGTAGTTCGTGTAGCGCTGGTGCAGGTACTTGAGGGCGAGCAGGTCGTCGAAGTGCCGACCGTAGAGCTTGCCCTGCTTGGCGATGCCGCTGATCAAGGATTCAATACCGGTGAGGCGCTGCGCGGCCTCGGCGGAGCTGACTGCATCCAGGCCCTGGTTGAACAGGTCGAGGGCGTCGCTGATCGGGTCGTTGCCGCCGAGGCCGAGGGCGGTGAACTGCCGGCGGGACTCGGTGAAGAGGTCGGCGAGCCAGCTGATCGAGTCGGTGGCCAGCTCCCGGTCGGCACCCACGTCGAAGCGGGGGTGCAGTTCGTTGGGCAGTAGTTTGCCGCGCAGGGCGAAGGGCAGCACGGCGGCCAGGTCGTCCAGGCCCACCACGGGCCGGCCGCGAAAGTAAGCCATCGCCTTGGCGTAGCGGATGAGGGTCTGCAGCGACCGCACCGAGAGGCTGTTGCTGGTCTGCGAGCCGAGGTCGACCTGCAGGTCGGCACCGGAGTTGGCCTCGATCACCTCGGCCACCTCGCCGCCGCCGGTGCGCACGGTGTCCTTGGTGCGGTATTCGAAGCGGCGCCCGCCCTGCTGCACGAATTCGAAGTGGCTGGCGAAGAACTCCAGCTGGCGACGCACCGCACCGGGCAGTGGCACGGCCCGGATGGCCGCCTCGAGCAGGCGCTGTTCGTCGGCGTCGAAGATGAGCTCGGGCGGCAGGTGGTCCTCCGGCCGTTCGCCGGCCTCGACGCGGGCGACGAGTTCGTCGAAGAACCGGTTGTTGAAACCCTGCGCGGCGACGGTCACGTCCATCCGGTCGCGGAGCGCCTGGATCACCGGGAAGGTGCCGCCGCCGGCGTCGTCGTTGGCGGTGAAGAACCAGCTCTCCACCCCGGATTCCGGCGCGGTGGAGTGCATCTGGTCGTGGCTTTCCACGTAGCCCTCGGCCACCATCGTGAGCAGCGCCGACTGGGTCTTGGTGGGGATGCGGTTGTACTCGTCGATGATCTTCACCGGCTGGCTGAGCCAGCCGCGCCAGGCGATCTCGATCTCGGCCAAGCTCCCGGCGGTGACGAGGTCGCGCGGCAGCGGCATCCCGACCAGGTCGCTCACCGTGACCTGAGGCTGGCCCTGTTGCACGTTGCGGCGCACCTCGCGGGCGCTCGACCCGGCGAGCACACCCATCAGGATGGCCAGGGTGGTCTTGCCACGCCCGGGACCGCCCACGAGCAGGCACTTGCCGCCCACCGCGAAGGTGAGTAGCGGCAGCAGCACGTTCGAGGAGTAGGACTGGTCGGTGGGCAGGTGCAGTTCGGCGCCGGCGTCGCCGAGTTCGAAGGTGACCGGGGAGCCGGTGGAGAATTCGACGTCGTAGAACGGCGAGATCACGGCCCGGTTCACCAACCAGAAGTAGGCCTGGCGCAGCTTCTCGTCCAGCGCCGTGTCCACCACCGCCGGCGCCTCGGTGAAGAGGTCCTCCGCGGTCAGCTCCTCGGCCAGTGTGGCGGCGTTAGCGCGCGTCGGTGATTCGGATACCTTGTTCCAACGATTCCCCAGCGCCATGGTTTTTAGCCTATCGGGCGGGCCCGGCGGCGACGGCGGCCTCGAGCGCGGCCTGCTGTTCCAGGGGCAGCGCGAAGTCGAAGACTCCGGCGAGCATCCGGTCGATGGCCACGGCCGCCTGCGCCAGGCGCACCGGCACCGACCCGGTCACCTCCAGCCACGGCACGTCCTGCCCGGCCAGCGTCTGGCGAAACCGGTGCTGCATGGCGTGCCGGATGTGCTCGCCGTCGCGCAGGCCGTCCTGCACGAACGGGATCTCGTCCCCGGTGAGCAGGTACAGCGCGGGCGGATGCGCGGCCGCGCGCGCCACGAGCCCCGCCGGGGTCGGTCCCACGTAGCGCTCGTGCCAGAGGGTGGTGGCCAGCACGTCGGTGTCGCAGATGAGCAGCGGCCGCGGCACCCGGCGCAGGGCCTGGTTCTCCCAGCCGATCTGACGGTCCACGATGACGTCGAACTCGTCACTACGCCACGGGGTGTCCAGGCCGCCCACCCGGGTTTCGCTGTGCTCGCGGCCGTATTCCGGCACCCACGCGGTGTCGTAGTGGTCGGCGAGGGCTTCGGCGAGGGTGGTGGAGCCGGTGGATTCGGCACCGAGCACCACCACGCGCGGGGTCAGCCAGGCGCGCACGGCGGGGGCCAGCGCCCACCAGTGACCCGGCACATCCGCTCGGATCGCGGTGCCGGAGACCGGGGTGTGCCGCCGGCCGGGGTCGACCTGCACCCACGCGGCGCCCAGGCGGGCGGCGAGTTCGGCGCCGTAGGGGTCACTGGAGAACACGGCGTCGACCGGGGAGTCCAGCAGCGCCCGGATCAACACCATGTGCTCGTCCCAGGCGTCGGCGGAGTCGAAGTCCACCGGAGCGTCGTCGATGGCGCTCACGACGTGCGCGGTGGGGTGCTCTTCGCGCAGCCATTCCTCACGCACGCTCAGCGGGATGGATTCCACGCTGGCCCCGAACAGTTGCACGGTGACCCTGTCACAGCGGCTGAGGGCCGCGCGGATCAGGGCCGAGTGCCCGGCGTGCAGAGGATAGAACTTGCCGAGCACCAGGCCGTGCCCGAATCGGGTCGCCGCCACCGGCACCGGGTCAGCCGCCGGCAGCGGGTCAGGCACCGGCTCAGGCACCCGTCGTGCCGGCTGGCACCGGTTGGTGGGGCGAGGCGCCGGCCGCCCCGGAGTCGCTCGCCGTCTGATCTGTGCGGGCCCGCATCCAGCCGCGAAGGCCCCAGACGCACAGGCCGATGAAGAGCAGGTAGAGCGCGGCGGTGATGTTCAGCCCCTTATAGAGGAACAGGCCCACATAGGCCACGTCGACGGCGATCCAGACGAACCAGTTCTCCAGCCAGCGCCGGTTGAGCATGTACTGCGCGACCAGGCTCACCGAGGTGGTGGCGGCATCCGCGATCTCGGTGGTGGAGTCGGTGTAGGAGTGCAGGGCGTAGGCGATGATCGCGGTGCCGGCCAGCGCGGCGGCGACCAGCGGCAGGATGGCTTGCCTGGGCATCCGGCCGATCAGCGCGCGGTCGTCGGCGGCCCGGTGCCGGGACCAGCCGAGCCAGCCCATCACCCCGAGCACCAGGTAGACGATCTGCAGGCCGAGGTCGGCGTAGAGCGCGGCGCCGAAGAACAGCACGATGAAGACCAGGTTGTTCGCGATGCCGAGCGGGAAGGTCCAGATGTTGCGGCGCGCGGCCAACCACACGCACGCGGCCCCCGTTCCGAATCCCAAAACTTCGGTCCAGTTGTCGATCAGCCATTCCCCCATGCTCCCCAGTCTAAAAGACCGGCAACTGTTGCCCGTGCGGACAAATGGTGCCGGTGCGCCGGACGCAATTGTCCGATTCGGGAACATAACCGGCGCATTCTGGTTGAACCATGGGTACCTCATACCGGGGTCGCACCTGAGCCCGTTCCGTTAGGACCCCGATGACCGACTCCGCCGTCACCACTGCCCCCGCGCCCGCCGCGCCGACCGGCAATGCCCCGGATGCCGCCGGCACCAAGCTCGTCATCTCGCTGCTGCTGGTGTCCGCGTTCGTCGTCATCCTCAACGAGACCATCATGGGTGTGGCGCTGCCGCACCTGATGAAGGACCTGAACATCACGGCCGGCGCCGCCCAGTGGCTGACGACCGCGTTCATGCTCACCATGGCCGTGGTGATCCCGATCACCGGTTTCCTGCTGCAGCGGTTCAACACTCGCCCGGTCTTCCTCGCCGCGATGACCCTGTTCAGCACGGGCACCCTCATCGCTGCCATCGCACCGGGCTTCGAGGTGCTCATCGTAGGCCGGGTGGTGCAGGCCATGGGCACCGCCATCATGATGCCGCTGCTGATGACCACCGTGATGACCCTGGTGGCACCGGCCGCCCGCGGCAAGACCATGGGCAACATCTCCATCGTGATCTCGGTCGCCCCGGCGATCGGCCCCACCATCTCCGGCCTCATCCTGAGCGTGCTCGACTGGCGCTGGATGTTCATCCTCGTGCTGCCGATCGCCCTCGGCTCCCTGGCCCTCGGCGCCGCACGCATCAAGAACGTGACCACTCCCACCGCGGTGCCTCTCGACGTCGTCTCGGTGATCCTCTCGGCTTTCGGCTTCGGCGGCCTGGTTTACGGGCTGAGCAACCTCGGCGAATCTGCCACAGGCAACGCCGCCGCCGGCCTGGTGCCGCTGGCCATCGGCGTGCTGGCGATCGCCCTGTTCGTCTGGCGCCAGCTCACGCTGCAGCGCACCGACCGGGCCCTGCTCGACCTGCGCACCTTCGTCTCGCGCACGTTCAGCTTCGCCATCGTGATGCTCGCCGTGAGCATGATGGCCCTGTTCGGCACCCTGATCCTGCTGCCGATCTACATGCAGACCGTGCTGGGCCTGGATGCGCTGACCACCGGCCTGCTACTGCTGCCCGGCGGTCTCACGATGGGCCTGCTCGCCCCGTTCGTCGGCCGGTTCTACGACAGGTTCGGCCCCACCGTGCTGCTCGTGCCCGGGTCGATCATCGTCAGCGGCGCGTTCTGGTTCCTGACCATGCTCACCGCGACGACACCGTTCTGGTACGTGCTGGTGGCCCACGTGGCGCTGAGCTTCGGCCTGGCGTTCCTGTTCACCCCGCTGTTCACGTCGGCGCTCGCCTCCCTCAAGCCGTCGCTGTACTCGCACGGCAGCGCCGTCGTCGGCACCGCCCAGCAGCTGGCCGGCGCCGCGGGCACCGCCCTGTTCGTCACGGTGATGTCCTCCACCGCGGCAACCCAGCTCGCCAACGGCGCCGGCGAGGTCGCCGCAACCGCGGCGGGCATTCAGAGCGCCTTCCTCTACGGGGCGATCATCTCGCTCTTCGCAATCCCGCTGGCGTTCTTCATCCGCAGGCCGGCCCCGTCGGTCACCGACACGCTCGACGCGCCGATGACGGCGCACTGACCAAAAGCGCGCCGAGCCCGGGTCACCGGTTGGCAGCCCGGGGCGCTCCGATCCCCCGCTCGATCTGGAACGGCCCGGCCGCCGACGGCCGCACGTCGAAGTCGAAGATGGCCGTGGGGATATACACCGTCGAACACGAGTTGGGGATGTCCACCACACCCGACAGGCGGCCTTCGATGGGTGCGGCCCCGAGCAGCAGGTAGGCCTGCTCCGGGCTGTAGCCGAACTTCGTCAGGTAGTCGATGGCGTGCAGGCAGGCCCGCTGGTACGACAGGTGCGAGTCCAGGTACTTCTGCTCCCCGTCCAGGGTCACCGAGGTGCCGGAGAAGGCCAGCCACTGGCTGAACCGCGGGTCGACGGTGCCCGGCAGGAAGATCGCGTTCTCCCCCACGCCGTAGGTCTCCATGCCGCCGCGGATGATATCGACGCGCAGGTCGATGAAGCCGCCCATCTCGATCGCACCGCAGAAGGTGATCTCGCCGTCCCCCTGGGAGAAGTGCAGGTCGCCCAGGGACAGGTTCGCGCCGTCGACGAACACCGGGTAGAAGATCCGGCTCCCCTTCGACAGGTTCTTGATGTCCTGGTTCCCGCCGTTCTCCCTCGGCGGCGCCGTGCGGGCCGCTTCACCGGCCACCCGCGCGAACTCGGCCGCGGGCAGGCTGCCCAGCACCGCATGTTCCGCCTCCGGCGGCAACGCCAGCGGCGGCACCCGGTGCGGGTCCGTGGCGATGAGGGCACCCTCGCGCTTGTTCCAGGTGGCGAGCAGCTTCGCTGAGGGGGCCGTGCCCATCAGGCCGGGATGGATCAGTCCGCTGAACGAGACTCCCGGGATGTGCCGCGACGAGGCCACCTGCCCGGTGAAGTCCCAGATGGCCTTGTAGGCATCCGGGAACTGCTCGGTGAGGAAGCCACCGCCGTTGTTCCGGGAAAAGATGCCGGTGTATCCCCAGCCCTGACCGGCGAGGGGGCCGGAGTCCTCCTGCGGGATGGGGCCAACGTCCAGGATGTCCACGATCAGGAGGTCGCCCGGCTTCGCCCCCTCCACCGCGAACGGTCCGCTGAGCTTGTGCACGGTGAGCAGCGGAGCGTTGAGGATGTCTTCGGCCGAGTCGTCATTGACGATCGCGCCGTCAAACCACTCCCGGCAGTCGACCCTGAAGGAGCTGCCGGGCTTGACGGTTGCGACCGGCGGGACCTCCGGATGCCACCGGTTGTGCCCCACCTTCTCCTGGTCTTCGAATTTCCTGCTCGAATCCAACGGGAACAGTTGCTCTGGCATGTGGAACCCCTCTTTTTCGGTGCCGCGCGTAGGCGAACTACGGGCGCGGCAATTTCCTGTGGAGCGGATTGGCGGTGAATTGCGCACCGGCGCCCGACCGTCGTCCCGGGAGCGCGGACTCGACCACCTCCGGTTCGAAGGCACTGCGCGCAGACGAATCGATCAGGCCGAACGCGGCGGACCCCGCCGCAGACAGGTGGGGGGCACTCATCAGCCGGCGCGCGGGCGCGCGGCAGGTGGGACAGTCGACGGTCTCCGGGGCCGAACCCATCGGGTGCATCTGCTCGAAACGGGCGCAGACGTCGCACCTGAACTCATATATCGGCACGGGTTGTCCCCTGCATCGTCGTCTTCTCCCGGTGTCGCAGCATCGCTGGTGCGCTTCCCTGACCTGGTTCTGGACCGTCGTGTGAACATATTCGGGGTGACACCCGAAGTCAACAACGGCACGGGACCGGCTGATTCGGTCGGCGAGGGGAGATTTGCAACAGAACGTTAACACATCGGCACCACGTTGGACAGGTCCGAGACCTAGGATCGACATGCACGCGCTCCGTCTCCCTGACCCGCGACGACACCCCCCCAAGAATTTCGTGATCCACAGTGCAAGTGACAAGCTCGACTACCCGGTTTAGCCATTTCTTCACGCATCTACCAAGCAGGGCTCCATATTGACTTCCCCCCACTCCCCCCTTACGCCAGCTGAGACCCGAGACCGGGTACTTGGCGCGCGCGGCGTGCTCTTCGACCTTGACGGTGTGCTCACCCCCACCGCCGAGGTGCACATGAGCGCTTGGTCGCGACTGTTCACCCCGTTCCTCGAGTCGAAGGGCGTCAAGCCGTACACCGACGCCGACTATTTCGGCTTCATCGACGGCAAGCCCCGGTACGACGGCGTGCGGTCACTGCTGGCCTCCCGCGGCCTGTCCCTGCCCGACGGCGAGCCCACGGATGCGCCGGAGCTCGAGACCGTCTGCGGTCTCGGCAACCGCAAGAACAAGGCATTCAACGAGACCCTCGCCGAGGACGGCGTGAGCCCGTACCCCGGTTCGCTCCGGTTCCTCGACGCGGTCGTCGCGGCCGGCATCCAGGTCGCCGTGGTCACCAGCTCCCTCAACGGTGAGATGGTGCTCACCGCCGCGGGCCTGCGTAACAGGTTCGAGATCGTCGTCGACGGTGTGCGCGCCCGCGCCGAGAAGCTCGCCGGCAAGCCCGCCCCCGATACCTATGCGTTCGCCGCCGAGCTGCTCGGCCTCACCGCCGCCCAGTGTGTCGTCGTCGAAGACGCCGAGTCCGGCATCCAGTCCGGCCGCGCCGGCGACTTCGGCCTGGTGCTCGGTGTCGACCGCGGCGTCGGCGCCCACGTGCTCTTCGAGGCAGGGGCCGACACCGTCGTCACCGACCTCGACGAACTCCTGCCGCTGATCGGCAGCACCGTCCTGACCCCGAGTGGAGTGCGCGCATGACTCTTGACGCGACCATCCAGAACCTCTCCGACCCACTGGACCGCAGCCGGTTCCCGCTCGATGAGTGGGCGCTGGTGGAGACCGACTTCTCCGGCGAGGACATGGGCCGCACCGAGACCCTGTTCGCCGTCGGCAACGGTTACCTGGGGCTCCGCGGCAACGTCGACGAGGGCCGCGACGGCCACGTGCACGGCACCTTCATCAACGGGTTCCACGAGACCTGGCCCATCCGGCACGCCGAAGAGGCCTTCGGTTTCGCCAGGGTCGGCCAGACCATCGTCAACGCACCGGATGCGAAGATCATCCGCATCTACGTCGATGACGAGCCCCTGGTTCTCACCCTCGCCGAGCTGCTCAGCTACGAGCGCCGGCTCGACTTCGCCGACGGCATCCTGTCGCGGTCGCTGGTCTGGCGCACCCCGTCGGGCAAGCAGGTGCTGATCCGCTCGCGCCGCCTGGTGTCGTTCACCGAACGCCACCTCGCTGTGATCGAGTACGAGGTCACCATGCTCGATGCCGACGCGTCGGTCGTCATCTCCAGCCAGACCCTCAACCGGCAGGACGGCATCGGCGAGTACGACCGGCCCAAGTCCGGTTCGGCGAACGACTGGGATCCCCGCCGCGCCGAGACGTTCACCGACCGGGTGCTGCAGCCGCGGTTGAAGCGGGCCAACAACGGCCGCTACATCCTGGGCTTCCGGTGCACCAACTCCGGCATGACCATCGCCACGGCGTCCGACCACTCGATCGACACGATCAACGACTTCGACGAGTCGTCGCAGCTGGGCGACGACCTGGCCAAGCACGTGTACAAGGTGAAGGCCAAGATGGGCAACCCCATCCGCATCACCAAACTGCTCAGCTACCACACCTCGGCCGGGGTGCCCACGCACGAGCTCGCCGACCGGTGCGACCGCACCCTCGACCGTGCCAAGGAAGCCGGGGTCGCCGCGATCATCCAGGAGCAGCGCGACTGGCTCGACGCATTCTGGGCCCGCACGGATGTCGAGCTGCCCGGCCAGCCGGCCCTGCAGCAGGCCACCCGGTGGAACTTCTTCCAGCTCGCCCAGGCGTCCATGCGCGCCGACGGCCAGGGCGTCTCGGCCAAGGGGGTGTCCGGGTCCGGTTACGGCGGGCACTACTTCTGGGACACCGAGGTCTACGTGCTGCCGTTCCTCACCTACACGTCGCCGAACGCGGCCAGGAACGCCCTGCGCTTCAGGCACGGCATGCTCGACCACGCCCGCGCCCGCGCCACCGAGCTGAACCAGCTCGGCGCCCTGTTCCCGTGGCGCACCATCAACGGGCTCGAATCCAGCGCGTATTACGCGGCCGGCACGGCGCAGTACCACATCGACGCCGACATCTCCTATGCGCTCAGCCAGTACGTCGCGGCCACCGGCGACGAGGACTTCCTCGCCCGCGAAGCCATCGACATCCTGGTGGAGACCGCCAGGATGTGGGCCGACCTGGGCTTCTGGCGCGGCAACGGCAACGACGTCTTCCACATCCACGGCGTCACCGGCCCGGACGAGTACACCACCGTCGTCAACGACAACCTGTACACGAACATCATGGCCCGCTCCAACCTGCGTGCCGCGGTGAAGAGCGTGCGCCGGCTGTACTCGGTCGACCGGGCCTCGTTCGACTCCATGTCCGCACGGTTGAAGCTCGATGAGGCCGAGGTGATGGAGTGGTCCTTCGCCGCCGAGGCGATGCACATCCCCTTCGACCGCAACCTCGGCATCCACCCGCAGGATGCCCAGTTCCTCGAGAAGGAACGCTGGGACCTCACCGCGACGCCGCCGGAGAACCGGCCGCTGCTGCTGCATTACCACCCGCTGGTGATCTACCGTTTCCAGGTGCTCAAGCAGGCCGACGTGGTGCTGGCGCTCTTGTTGCAGGGCGACCAGTTCACGCCGGAAGAGAAACGTGCCGACTTCGACTACTACGACCCGCTGACCACGGGCGACTCCACGCTGTCGGATGTCGTGCAGTCGATCATCGCCGCCGAGGTGGGCTACCACGAGCTCGCGCTGAACTACTTCACCTCCGGGCTGTTCGTGGACCTCGCCGACCTGCACCACAACGCTCAGGACGGCGTGCACGTCGCCTCCGCCGGTGGCGTGTGGAGCGCGCTGGTCTACGGGTTCGGTGGCCTGCGCGACCACAGCGGGCGCATCACGCTCGACCCGCGCCTGCCGGAGGACTGGGATGAGCTGATCTTCAGGGTCACGCTGAAGGGCTCTCGCCTGCGCGTGGCCGTCACGCAGACCAGCGTGCACCTCAGCATCGAGGAGGGCACCGAGGCGCGGCTCACCGTGCGCGGCCTGCAGGTCATCGTGACTGCCGGCCAGCCGGAGACCGTTCCGTTGTCGCACCAGGGCGCCCGCGACCCCGGCGCTCCCACGGCGGCGCTCATCGAGGACACCCGTCGCGCCGACGGCACCGTGATCACCTCGTCGATCCCCACGATCGCGCACATCACCGAGCAGATGCCCACGCTCGACTAGCGTTCGCACCATTGCAGGGCCGCGCATCCACCCGGATGCGCGGCCCTGCTACGTTAACGTCACTGATCCGGCTCGCAGCGAGGACCTCCATGACGATCCAGGCGTATTTCGACACCATCAAGGCCAAAACCGGCCTCGACCCGGACGACTTCCGTGCCGCCGCGGCCGCCAAGGGCCTGCTCGGGCCCGACGTGAAGACCGCCCGCATCGTGGCCTGGCTGAAGGACGACTATGGCCTCGGCACCGGCCATGCGATGGCCCTCGTCTCGGCCCTGGGGCAGGTTTCCGGGCAGCGCCTGCCGGTCGACGAGAAGATCAACGCCCAGTTCGGCGGCGGCAAGGCGCACTGGCGGGGTACCTACGACGCCCTGGTCAGCCACGCCCGTGAGAGCGGCGAGGTGAACCTCGCTCCCACGAACAGCTACATCAGTCTGCTCAAGGGGACGAAGAAGTTCGCCATCGTGCAGGTCACCGCCGGCCGGCTCGACCTGGGCCTCAAGCTGCCCGGCGTCGATGGCGCCGACGCGCTGGAGGCATCCGGCAGCTGGAACAGCATGGTCACCCACCGGCTGCGCCTGGCCGAGCCCGACGATCTCACCGCCGAGGTGCTCGATTGGCTGCGGCGCGCCTACGAGGCTGCCTGACCCGCCCCGGTTACGGCTTCCAGACCATCAGCACGGTCACGCCGACCAGCAACAGGGTGACGATGCCGGATACGGCGGCGATACGCGGGTAACCGGCCACCCTGGCGGTACCGGCGGGGTTGGCCATCACCTCCTCGGCGGATGCGCGCAACGCCGGCACGACCAGCAGCACCGTGATCGGTCCGGTCTCCCCCGCCCGCGATGGACGAGCTCTAGAGCCGGCGGAGGGTTTCCAGCACCACCACGGCCGAACGTTCGGCCGCATCGTCAACGTGGGTGAGGTGATCGCCCACGGGTCCGCACAGATCCGAGATGCCGCGGATGGCCACAAAGGGCACCCCGTGGGCGAAGCAGGTCTGCGCGATTCCCACGGTTTCCATGTCGGTGCAGAGCACCCCCGGGAACAGCTCGCGCAGTGTCTCGGCGAGCTCGGCGCCCACGAACTTGTCGTTGGAGACCATCAGCCCGCGCTGCACGACCAGGGCCGACCCGTCGGGCATCCGGGTGGGCGTTTCGGCGGCGTCGAGGGCAGCGGCCGCGCCGGCATACCGGGCGGGCATGCCGGGCACCTGGCCGAGGGCGTAGCCGAAGGGGCGCGCATCCGCGTCGCTGTTCAGGCAGTCGCTGCCGATCACGACCTCACCGACCCGCACCTCTACGCCCACGCCGCCGGCCGAGCCGGCGCTGATCACCAGCGGCGCGGCCACAGGGTCACCCGCCCGGGCGGCGAGAATCGCGGATGTCGTCGCACCGGCCGCATTGACCAGCCCGATACCGCCCTGCACGAGCAGCACATCGCGCCCGGCCAGCGTCAGCCGGTACTGCAGGGCCTTGCCCACGGTGACCGGTTCGGCGGCGACGGTGGCCGCCGCCAGGAACGGCGCGGCCTCCTCCGCCATGGCGACCAGGACGATCGCGTCGGGGCTGTCAGGGATGAGGGTGCTCGCGCCGAGGGTGTCTACGCTGCTCATGCGGTGACGTTGGCCCAGCCGTCGCGGCCGGCCAAGAACACCGTCACGGCCTCCTGGGCGGCGCTCAGCGAGTGGTTCGCGCCCCAGCCGCACTGCACCTCGTTGGCCGCCGGCACCTCGGAGGCGCCGAGGATGTCGGTCATGGTGGCCTCGATCAGCTCGAGCACCTCGGTGAACTCCGGTCGTCCCTGCAGGATCAGGTAAAAACCGGTCTGGCAGCCCATCGGCGAGAAGTCGATGACCCGGTCCGAGTGGTTGCGGGAGTGCTCGGCGAAGAGGTGCTCGATCGAGTGCACCGCCGGCATCTCCAGGTGGGCGACGTTGGGCTGAGTGAAGCGCACGTCATATTTCACGATGACATCGCCCAGCGGCAGCACCTTGGTGTCGGCCAGGCGCACGTACGGCGCGACGACGGTGCGGTGGTCGAGGTTGAACGACTCGACGTTCATGCGCGGCTGATTCACGGGATCTCCCTGACGACTGTGGTGTCAGCTCGGTTCGAGGTGACCAACCGACAGTAACAGGCAGGCCTTGAGTCGGCCGTGAGTGTTCAGCCGGGCGCCTGGCTCCGCGTGGCACACCGTCCAGGTCGGTGCGGGATACTGGCTCGATGACAGCACGGGGGTTCTTACGGATGACGGCCGGCGCGGGGGTCGGGGCGCTGGCGCTGGCGCTTACGCTGACGGGGTGCGCGGCCTGGGCAGGGCCCGCCGACGGGCCACCGACAGAGGTCACTACGGTGGTCGACGAGGCCCTGACCGAGATCCGGGCCACCCCCGGGGTGGCCAGTGTGACCGCGGACATCCGGGTCAGCGACGGCTTCGCCCAGTCCGACAAGTCGCCCACCGCACCGGACCTGTGGGACGCCCACTTCACGGTGCAGGCCGACGACTCGAACGTGGACGTGCCGGCTCTGGCGGTGTCGGTCGACTCGGCTGCCCAGAACGGCACGGTCTCGATGAGTTCCGTCGTGCGGATCCCTGGCGAGAAGGGCGGCGCCGACGTGTCGCTGAGCTTCTCGCCGCCCGGCATCGGCGTCATCACCAGCCTCGATCCTGAGCAGATGGCCGACGCGGCCGTCGCCCTGCGCGACCTGCCTGGAACCCTGTCGGTGTCGGTGTTCCAGCACGGTGAGCCTGTCGGCATCGAGGTCGAGTCCGCCTCGGTCTGGGCCGACCTGACAACAACAGTCCGGGCACTGCCCGGTTTCGGCAGCGGAGCCCTGCCGGCGATCACTCTCACCTCGCCGGCGGACGGCTCGAGCGAGGGCTCCTCCCTGACAATCGACCCCACTTCGCCCGGAACCGGCCTGGTACGGTTTCTCGCCGAGCTCAGCACAGACTTGGCGGTCACTTCCGTGTACTTCGACGGTGTCGACAACCGCAAGGACTCCGCAGCGTGGCGTCCGAACCTGAGGGTGCGGGTCGCGGCTCTCGGAGACGTCGAGGACGTGGCCGGCCTGCTGACCGAGCTCGACGACTCCCAGACCCAGGTCGACGGCCTGCCTCTGGCATCTTTCGACGTATCCCTGGCACCAGCCACCGCCACCGACTCACCAGAGACCTTGACGGGCTATCTGGGGCTCCCGCTCGGCTCGGCCGAGCCCGACGACAGGTTGGCCGGGCTGCCCGGCGCCACTCCCCCGGCCGTCGTCGATCCGGCGGATGCCACCACCCGGATTGCCGGCGACCTCGCCCTGGTGACGGCGCTGCTGGCTGCCGCCGGCGACGAAGCGGGCATCCGCGGGCCGGCCTCTGTCACCACCACGACGTGCACCGGCGGCTCCGACGAGCAGGTGACGGGCTCTGTCGTGATCCCGATCTTCGAGATCGCCGACAGCGCCGACGAGGCCTTCGACGCGATCACAACGGCCTGGGAGATCAGCGGCTTCAGCCGATCCGACCGTGCCATGGGAACAGACTTCTACTCCGTGCCGGACGGCAGCCTGGAGACCCTGTCGATCCGCGGCACCGCCGCGGGCATCTCGATCAACGCCACCGCGCCCTGCGTTCGTTCTCGATAGTCACCCGAGCGGGGCGGATGCGCCATACTTGCAGTCTTGGCGAGCGCGCCAGGGGGGATTCGGGGGAAACCATGTTCAGAGCCACGTCCACGCTGCCGATCGCGGCTCTGGTGCTGCTGGTGGCTCTCACCGGCTGCACACCGGGGACCAGCTTGATCCCGGAAAGCGCCGCCGATATCGCGGCTCGGGAGCTCGACGAGGTGGCCACGCCGGACTGGTCCGTCGACGCGTCCCTGGTCGGCGATCCCGCCGCGGCAGACGGCGTGGTTCTCGCCTACGCGAAGGCGTCCTCAGGTTCCCTGCAGGTCGTGGCCTGGGACGCCACGACCGGTGAACAGCTCTGGGCCGACAGCGCAGTGACCGGGGCGGCAACGGTCGGCGTGCAGGCGTCGGCCACCATCATCAGCGACGGCGACCAGCACTACGCCGCCTACCTTCGCCCGGGCGACGACAAAGACTGGCAGGACCTGGTGCTGGCGGACCTCGGCACGGGAACGCCTGTCCCGCTGACCGACAACCGGGTCTGGGCGACCAGCCGACCGTCATCCTGCGCCGACGGCACCGATATCTGTTTCACGGGCTGGAAGCAGACCGACTACGACGCCGGCAGCCTGAGTTACCGCTTCACCACCGCCGGAGGCGAGATCACCCCGGATACCGACGTCGTGCTGCCGGACTCGGCCCGCCTGATCGGCAACCGCGTCTATTCCACCAATAGCCGACCCCCGGAAGGCACCGAGATGCTCGGCAGCAGCGCCGACGGCGAGTTTCTCTGGGAGCGCCCCTATCAGGATGTCTTCGGTGAGGGCACCTCGTCCGACGGCGGTTGGTTCTGGACCAAAGAGAAAACCACCGGCCTGTTGATCGGCGCCGGGGGCCTGTTCGACGCGTCCCGTGCGGACGCCACCGAATACACCGACGACGCAACGCAGCAGCGCGTCGTGGCGCTGGATCCAGAGTCCGGTGAGAGCGTCTGGAGCCTCGACGGAGCCGAGTTCTGTGACTATTACGTGCGTGAAGAGGCGCGGGCCGACGGCAAGCGCACCTTCTGCGTCATCAACTCCGGTACAACATCGGTCGTCAAGAAAGCAGACGGGTCGGGCTTCGACGTCACCCGCACCGACTTCGACGTCGATCTCGTCGGGGTCGACGTGGCAACAGGGGAGATCGACTGGACCCTCCCGCTGGGCGGCGACGACTACAACGGCACCGGCGACGAGAAGGAATCGACCTTCGCCTCATTCTCTGCCGACAGCGTCAGGCTCATCGACGGCGAACCGACGATCGTGAACCTCATCACCGGGGAGCACTCCGACGCCTCGGAGGAGGCCGTCTACGCCTGCTCCATCCAGCGCGAGCCGCTGATCGCGATGTACCCCGGAACCGGCGAGAGCACGTCGTTCGGTGGCGGCGACGACCACCAAGCCTGCGAAGCGACCGGAGAGCTCAGTGACACGTTCTCGATCGGGTCGGTGCGGATGGTCGGGGTCGACGCCGGAGCCGGGCGACTGATCGTCGCCTCCCCCGGCGCCCTCCTCGGCTTCACCGTCGAGGACTAGCCAGGGTTACGGCACCCGGTAGCCCGCGGCGCGGAACAGCTCGTACCACTCTGAGCGGGTGAGCGAGATCTCCGAGCCGAGCGCGGCCGCGGCCACCCGCTCAGGGCTGGTGGTGCCGAGCACCACCTGCATCTGTGCGGGGTGGCGGGTGATCCAGGCCGTGGCGATGGCGATCGCGGGAACGTCGTAGGCAGCGGCGAGACGGTCGATGACCGCGTTCAGCTCGGGGTACTCCGCTGAGCCGAGGAAGACCCCGGTGAAGAAGCCGGCCTGGAACGGCGACCAGGCCTGAACCGTGATGTCGTTCAGCCGGCAGTAGTCCAGGATTCCGCCGCCGTCGAGGGTGAGCGACTGCTGCTCTCCGGCCATGTTCGCCGCCACGCCCTGCGCGACGATCGGAGCGTGGGTGATCGAGAGCTGCAGCTGATTGGCAACGAGCGGCTGTCGTACGTACTTCTTGAGCAGGTCGATCTGGCGCGGGGTGTGGTTGGAGACACCGAAGGCGCGCACCTTGCCGGCGGCGTCCAGCTCGTCGAAGGCCCTGGCGACCTCTTCGGGTTCGACAAGCGCGTCGGGGCGGTGCAGCAGCAGGATGTCGATGTGGTCCGTTTTGAGCGCGGCCAGGGAACCGTCCACCGAATCCATGATGTGTTCATAAGAGAAGTCGAAGTACGGCCCATCCCCCACGATCCCGGTCTTGGTCTGGATGGTCAGCTCGTCACGCTGCGACGGGGTGAGCTGCATCGCCTCGGCGAACCGGCGCTCGCACCCGTGCAGGTCGGTGCCGTACACATCGGCGTGGTCGAGGAAGTCGATGCCGGCGTCACGGGCGGTGCGCACCAGTTCGCGCACCTCGTCGTCGGTCTTCTCCGCGATCCGCATCAGGCCCAGCACAACGTTCGGGGCGACGATCTCGGTTCCGGGCATGGTGAAACGCTTCACGGTGGTCCTCTCGGTGATGCACCGGCGGCGGGTGCTGCACGTTCGAGCCTCTCGCGCCGCTGCGGTGTAATTCCACCGTAGGGACGCGCGGTGCAGAAGTACAACAACACTCACCGATGCCATTGAGAACCAGAACTGGTGAATCCGGTGAGAGCGTGACAGCGAGTGCAGTTCCGTATGCACCACCGAGAATGACGAAAGGCCCCCGGTTTCCCGGGGGCCTTTCCTGTTCGCGCAGATTATTCATCCATCGTGCACTTTTTCACTGTGCGCGAGGGGGGACTTGAACCCCCACGTCCTTTCGAACACTGGCACCTGAAGCCAGCGCGTCTGCCAATTCCGCCACTCGCGCGAACTTTGAAATCCTAGCATTCCGCAGGGCCTGAACGCCATTCGAGGGCTTCCGCCCCGACTCAGCCTGCCCCAGACCCGCGGAATGCCCCCCGTTAGTGGTCTGACCGCACTACCCCCGTAGGATGACTTCCCGTGCCCTGACCCGCCCATTGGGCGAGTTAACACGTGAGGCAAGTAACATGCTCATAGCCAAACGGACCGGATCGGGAGACCTGTGGGCATACTGGATAACTTTGAGAAAGGTCTTGAGCGCGCCGTAAACGGCGCTTTCGCCAAGACCTTCAAGTCGGGCGTGCAGCCGCTGGAGATCACCTCAGCGCTGCGTCGTGAGCTCGACACCAAAGCCGCGGTCGTGTCGCGGGATCGTATCCTGGCGCCCAATCGCTTCACCGTGCGCCTGGCCCAGGCCGACTTCGGCCGCATGAGAGATCTGGGCCCCGCCCTCATCGACGAACTCGTCCAGCTCGTGCAGCAGCACGCGTCCTCGCAGGGTTATCAGTTCACCGGCGTCGTCTCGATCACGTTCGCCAACGACCCCGGCCTCAGCGAGGGCATGGTGCAGATCGATTCCACCTCCGTCAACGGCAGCGTGGCCTGGACCCCGGTCGTTGACATCAACGGGCACCGTCATCAGCTCGTCAAGTCCCGCACGGTGATCGGCCGCGGCTCGGACGCCGACATCACCATCGACGACACCGGCACCTCCCGCCGCCACGTCGAGATCATCTGGGACGGCGCCCGCGCCCAGGTACGCGACCTCGGCTCCACCAACGGCTCCCAGCTGAACGGCTCCCCCGTCAAACAGGCCATCCTCGAGCCCGACTCGGTCATCACCATCGGGCGCACCAGCATCGTCTTCAGGGTCGTCGCCCAGGCCGGCACCGACAGAACCGAGGCCCGCCGGGTCGACGAGTCCACCCAACGGCACGATATGGGCGGTTTCTGGGGGCCGAACACATGAATCCCAGTGAACTGACCCTTCTTGTCCTGCGCCTGGCGTTCCTGCTGGTGCTCTGGCTGTTCATCTTCGGCATCGTCTACGCCCTCCGCAGCGACCTGTTCGGCCAGCGAGTGCGCAAGATGTCCACGGATGCGCCCGCAGCGGCACCCGTACCCTTCGCCACCCCGCCACCCGCGCCGGTACCCGCCGGAGCGTTCGCGCAGCCCCCGGCGGCCTCGGCCTCCGCTCCCACCGAGCAGTTCTCCCGCCAGCAGGCCGCTCCGCTTCCGCAAGCCGGGCCAGAGAAGGCCACCGCGCAGACCGCCACCCGCCTGGTCATCACCTCCGGACCCAAGGCCGGCACCGAGTTCCCGCTCGGCACCGAGCCGGTCACCATCGGCCGGTCCAGCGATTCGAGCCTGGTCATCCGGGACGACTACACCTCCACCCACCACGCACGGCTGATGCTGTGGCATGACGACTGGATGGTGCAGGACCTGGATTCCACCAACGGCACCTTCCTCGACGGCAAACGTGTTGCCGTGCCAACGTCGGTGCCGCTGAACGCCACCGTGAAAATCGGCGCGACGAGCTTCGAGCTTCGGCGGTAGTGCATGGCATCGGTTAGTCACAGCGCAGCCGCGTCCAACGTTGGCAAGATTCGGTCCAACAACCAGGACTCCGGGTACGCGGGACACACCCTGTTCGTCGTGGCCGACGGCATGGGCGGACACGCCGGTGGTGACGTGGCGTCGGCCATCGCCACCAAGCGCATCATGGAGGCCGACACGGCCTACCTGTCGGCTCAGGACGCCGAGTTCGCGCTCCAGGCTGCGCTGATCGCCGCGAACTCGCAGTTGGCCGAGACTGTTTTCGAGCACGCCGAACTCACCGGCATGGGCACCACCGTCAGCGCCCTCGTGGTGCTCGATGACCAGGTCGCCATCGCGCACATCGGTGATTCCCGGATCTATCTGTTCCGGGACGGTGAGCTGTCGCAGATCACCACCGACCACACCTTCGTGCAGCGCCTCGTCGACAGCGGTCGCATCACCGAGGCCGAAGCCATGGTGCATCCGCGCCGGTCGGTGCTGATGCGGGTGCTCGGCGACGTCGAGTCCTCTCCGGAGATCGACACCTCGATCCTGGCCACCCGGGCGGGCGACCGCTGGCTGATCTGTTCCGACGGGCTGAGCGGCGTGGTGTCGAACACGGGCATCGGCAACGCCCTCCGATCCTCGCTCGATGCGCAGGCCGTTGCCGACCGCCTGGTCAAGGAGAGCCTGGACGGCGGCGCGCCAGACAACGTCACCATCGTCGTCGTCGACATCGGTTCCGGCGGAGAACGACTGGGTGAGCCGATCGTGGTCGGCTCCGCCGCGGCGCCGCTGGCGTTCGGTGAGGAGCCGGTGCGCACCCGCGCACCCCGCATCCCTTCGCTGCGACTGCACCCCGTGCGGGAAACCCACTTCGAACCCGACTCCCAGGACTACCTGTCCGAACTCATCGAGGAAGACGCGCGACGCGCCACACGCCGCAAGGTCACCTGGCTGGCTGCCATCGTGCTGCTGATCGTGACCATCGTCGGTGCCGCGTTGCTGGGTTACCAGTGGACGCAGAGCCGGTACTTCGTCGGCGTCGAAGGCAGCACCGTCGCGATCTACCAGGGCATCCAGCAGGATCTGGGCCCGCTTAAACTCTCCAGCGTCTACGAAGACACCAACCTGGAGCTGAACCAGCTGCGCGTCTACGACCGCCAGCTGGTGGAGCGCACCATCAACGCGTCATCCCTGGAAGACGCCAAACTCATCGTGGAACGGTTGAGCAATGCCCCGGCAGAGTAAAACGACCTCGGATGCCCGCGAGGCGGCCCCGCAGACCGGCAAAATCCGCCGGTTGCACCTGCCTCAGAAGCTGCGCAATCTCGAGCTGTTTCTGCTGATCCTCGCCTGCGGCATCAACCTGGGCGCCGTCGTGCTCGTGCAGCTGGGCGCACTCGGCCAGATCGACACCACCCTGGTGCTCCTGGGCGCGAGCTTGTCCGGCCTGGTGTTCGCGATGCACATCGTGCTGCGTTTTGTCGCGCGGGAAGCCGACCCGTTCATCCTGCCCATCGCCACCCTGCTCAACGGCATCGGCATCGCGATGATCTACCGCATCGATATCGCCAACGAGGAGGCCGGCTGGGCCAGCGCCGCCGTGCGGCAGACCGTGTGGAGCGGGTTGGCCATCGCCCTCGCCATCGCCGTGCTCCTCATCATCCGCAACCACCGCGTGCTGTTCAGGTACACCTACGTCGCCGGCTTTGTCGGCGTTCTGTTGTTGCTGCTGCCGCTGGTTCCCGGTCTCGGCCGCGAGGTCAGCGGTGCCAGGGTCTGGATCGGCTTCGGCTCGTTCGCCACCTTCCAGCCCGGCGAGATCGCCAAGATCGCCCTGGCCGTGTTCTTCGCCGGCTACCTCGTGCGCAACCGCGACAGCCTCTCCATGGTCGGCAAAAAGTTCCTGGGAATGCGTTTCCCGCGTCTGCGCGACCTCGGCCCGATCCTGGTCGTCTGGGCCCTGTCCATGTCGGTCATCATCTTCCAGCGCGACCTGGGCACAGCCCTGTTGTACTTCGGACTGTTCCTGGTGATGCTTTACCTCGCCACCGGCCGGCTCAGCTGGGTGCTGCTGGGCATGGGCCTGTTCCTCGGTGGGGCCCTCATCGCCAGCCAGACCCTCGAGTACGTCAACGGCCGGTTCACCAACTGGCTGGATGCGCTCAACCCGGCCGTCTACGACGCAGCCGGCGGCAGTTACCAGCTCGTTCAGGGTCTCTTCGGCCTCGCCAAGGGCGGGTTGATCGGCACCGGCCTCGGCCAGGGCCGTCCGGAACTCACCCCGGTCCCCCAGAGCGACTACATCATCGCCAGCCTCGGCGAAGAACTCGGCCTGGCCGGCGTCTTCGCGATCCTGGCCCTGTACCTGCTCCTGGTCGCCCGCGGCTTCCGTATCGGCTTCGCCGGTCAAGACGACTTCGGCAAGCTTCTCGGCGTCGGACTCTCCTTCGTCATCGCCCTGCAGTGCTTCATCGTCATCGGCGGTGTCACCCGTGTCATCCCGCTCACCGGCCTCACCACCCCGTTCCTGGCCGCCGGTGGCTCCTCCCTCGTCGCCAACTGGATCATCGTGGCCCTGCTGCTGCGATTGTCCGACACTGTGCGCAACCAACCTCGGCTGGTGGTCTAGATGAATCGTGAACTCAAGCGCGTGAGCATCGTCGTGATGCTCATGTTCGCCGCCCTGCTCGGATCAACCTCCGTCGTGCAGGTCTTCCAGGCCGATAACCTCGCGGCGGATGACCGGAACACCCGCACCCTTCTCGACAGCTACTCCGTCGAGCGCGGCGCGATCCTCGCCGGCGGCGAGCCGATCGCCCAGTCGATGCCGGTCGATGACAACTACAAGTTCCAGCGCACCTACAGCAACGGCTTGCTCTACGCCCCGATCACCGGCTTCATCCCGGTCAACGGTGCGCCCACCGGGCTGGAGCAGGCCCTCAACGGCGAGCTCAGCGGCACCTCGAATGCGCAGTTCTTCGACCAGGTCTCCAGCCTGGTCACCGGCCAGGACCCCACGGGCGCCTCGGTCGAGACCAGCATCGACCCGGTCGCGCAGCAGGCCGCCTGGGATGCGCTGGGCGACAACACCGGCTCCGTCGTCGTCACCGAGCCCAAAACCGGCCGGGTGCTCGCGATGGTGTCCAAGCCGAGCTACGACCCCAACACCCTCGCCGTGCACGACAGTGCCGCGGTCAACGACACCTACGACGCCCTCGTCAACGCTCCGGGCAACCCGCTGATCAACCGGGCCATCAATTCGCTCAACCCGCCCGGTTCGGTGTTCAAGCTCGTGGTGGTGGCCGCGGCCCTGGAATCGGGTCAGTACACCCCGGAGAGCACGTTCCCGAACCCGGCGACCTGGACGCTGCCCAATTCCAGCTCCGTCGTGATCAACTCCGGCGGCGGCACCTGCGGTTCGGGCGACACCGTCACCATCGCCACGGCGCTCAAACTGTCCTGCAACATCCCCATGGCCGAGCTCGGCCTGGCGCTCGGCGATGACGCCATCCGCGCCATGGCAGAGAAGTTCGGTTTCAACTCCGAATTCACCATCCCCCTGTCGGTCACCGCCAGTGAGTATCCCGAAGACCCCGACGACGCGCAGACTGCCCTGTCGGCTTTCGGCCAGACCAGCGTGCGCGCCACACCACTGCAGATGGCGCTGGTCTCAGCGACGATCGCCAATGGAGGTATCGAAATGCAGCCCAACCTGGTCGATGAAATCCTGGCACCGGACCTCAGCCCGTTGCAGACCTTCGAACCCGTCGCCGCCGACCGGGTGCTCAGCGCCGAAACCGCGGCGACCATGACCCAGATGATGGTCAACGGGGTCCAGGACGGGGCCGCGAGCAATGCAAGAATAGACGGAGTCGACGTGGCGGGAAAAACGGGGACTGCGGAGAACGGCGCCGATGACCCATACACACTGTGGTTCACCGGATTCGCCCCCGCGGCAGACCCGCAATACGCGATCACCGTTCTCATCGAAGATGGCGGGGGACTCGGTCAGACGGGGTACGGCAACTTGCTTGCCGCACCGATAGCGAAACAGGTACTAGAGGCGGTGCTGAATAAATGAGACCCACAGCAGGGCTCACCTTCGGGGGACGATACGAGCTGCAATCCCGCATCGCCATCGGCGGTATGGGCGAGGTTTGGCAGTCCGTCGACCTGGTGATCGGGCGCACAGTCGCCATCAAGATCCTCAAGGACGAGTACCTTGGCGACCCTGGATTCCTCGAGCGCTTCCGCGCTGAGGCCCGGCACGCCGCCCTGGTGAACCACGAGGGCATCGCCAACGTCTTCGACTACGGCGAAGAAGACGGCAGCGCCTTCCTCGTCATGGAGCTGGTGCCCGGTGAGGCGCTCTCCACGATCCTCGAACGCGAGCACACGCTGCCCGCCGACAAGGTCCTCGACATCGTCGCGCAGACCGCCGCCGCCCTGCATGCCGCGCACGCGGCCGGGCTCGTGCACCGCGATATCAAGCCGGGCAACCTGCTGATCACCCCAGAGGGCCGCGTCAAGATCACCGACTTCGGCATCGCACGTATCGCCGACCAGGTTCCCCTCACCGCGACCGGCCAGGTCATGGGAACGGTGCAGTACCTCTCGCCCGAACAGGCGAGCGGACGCTCGGCCTCGCCGACCACCGATATCTACTCCCTGGGCATCGTCGCCTACGAAAGCCTCGCCGGCCGGCGCCCGTTCACGGGCGAGTCCCAGGTGGCGATCGCGATGGCTCAGATCAACGAGCAACCACCGCCCCTGCCCGAAACGGTCTCGGAGCCGGTCCGTAACCTGGTGATCTCCTGCCTGGCCAAGAACCCAGCCGAGCGCCCCGCCTCGGCGGCGCACCTGGCTCGTGCCGCCATCGCGCTCCGCCGCGGTGACGTCGCGGCCGCTGCCGCATCCGTACCGGCCGTCATGACGGGCCTCACGCCCACAGCGGCCACCATGCTGATGCCCGGTGCCGGCAACGACCAGACCACCCAGTTGATGCCGTCAGCGTCCGGTGTGACACAGCCGGGCACCCGCGCTGAGGCGGCCGCCGCGGCAGCCGCAGCGGATCCCAAGAAAAAGAAGAAGCGCAGTCCCTGGACCTGGCCGCTGGTGGCGCTCATCTCCATCCTCGGTCTGGTTCTCGTCGGTACCCTGGTCACGCTGTTCATGCAGCCCGCCGCCACGCCGGAACCGGAACCCACGGTAACCTCCCAGACGCCGACTCCGCCGAAGACCACGCCCACGCCGACACCAACGCCGTCCACAAACATGGTGGAACTCGACCAGAACGAGTTCCTCGGTATGACCAGCTCTGAGGCACGGGACCGGCTCAGCGAGCTCGGTCTCAGCGCCAACGTGGTGGCGGACAAGGCCGCGCCCGACGCCGACCAGGTCGACAGGGTCTACGGGATCAACCCCACGGGTCGGGTCGCCGAGGGCACGCCGATCGAGGTGCGGGTCTATTCCGACTTCATTCCCGCGCTCCCCGACGCGCCCTCAGGCACGCCGTCGGCCACGCCGTCCACCGTCGCTCCCGCCGGTACCGTCACGGTCACCTGGCCGGGGCAGTCCTGCCCGGCCGGCCAGGAGCTCTCCGGTTACGAGCTGCTCGCCGAGGGCAACGGGGTCTCTTCCCCCGCTCGCACCGGGCCGGACACGACCACGACCACCGTCACGGCGGGCACCGGAAACTTCACCGTGAAGTTCCGGTACTTCTGCGGCGAGACGGCCTCCGACTACTCGGGCGCCAGCACGGTCACCGTGACGGCGCCGGTTGTGCCCGTCCCGACCCCCACCACGCCTGCAGGGTAGGTGCACCCGGTGGGCGCCCGCCGGTGCCCACCGGATCTTGACTAAAATGATCAACATTGTCCGCGAGCAGGGAGTTTTGCATTGAGTGATGAGGGCCGTCTGCTTGCTGGTCGATACCGCGTGGGGGCGTCGATCGGCCGCGGAGGCATGTCCGACGTGCACATCGGCACCGACTCCAGGCTCGGCCGCACGGTGGCCATCAAGCTCCTCAAGTCCTCCCTCGCCGCGGACCCCGCCTTCCGCACCCGGTTCCGCCAAGAAGCCCAGGCCGCCGCGCGAATGGCGCACCCGACGATCGTTCGGGTCTTCGACGCCGGCGAAGAAACCATCACCGAGGACAACGGCAACGAATCGCAGATCCCGTTCATCATCATGGAGTTCGTCGACGGGCGTCTGCTCAAGGACATCATCCGTGAGGGTCCGATCGACTCCGTCGAGGCCGTGCGCATCATCGACGGGGTCCTGACCGCCCTGGAGTACTCGCACCGTGCCGGTGTGGTGCACCGGGACATCAAGCCCGGCAACATCATGATCACCAAGGCCGGCCAGGTCAAGGTGATGGACTTCGGTATCGCCCGGGCCATCTCCGACTCCGCCACGACGGTCGCCCAGACCACCGCCATCCTCGGCACCGCCTCGTACTTCTCCCCCGAGCAGGCCAAGGGCGAGTCGGTGGATGCCCGCACCGACCTGTACTCCAGCGGTGTGGTGCTCTTCGAAATGCTTACGGGCCGCCCACCGTTCCGGGGCGACACCCCCGTCGCCGTGGCGTACCAGCATGTCAGCGAAGCCCCGGTCAAGCCCAGCTCCATCAACCCCAAGGTGTCCCCCGCGCTGGATACCGTAGTGGTACACGCCCTGGCCAAGGACCGCTTCGGCCGTTACCAGAGCGCCGTCGAGTTCCGCAACGACGTCGAAACGGCCGGCGCCGGCCACATTCCCGTGAAACGCCCGGCGGACGATGTCGCCGGCGGCCTGTTCGGCGCGCCTCCAGAGGTGGAATCGAGTTCGGAGCTCGCCCTCAAACAGCTTGCCGAAGACCAGACCATGGACCGTACCCAGCGTCGCCCCCCGGTGATCTGGATCTGGGCCGGCATCGTCAGTGTCATCGTCATCGTCATCGCCGTGATGTTCTGGGCGCTGAGTCTCACCCCCAGCAACAACCTGCCCGACACGTCACGCCGGGTTCCGGTCCTCACCGGCTTCAGCTACGACGACGCTCAGGATGCGTTGCTGGAATTGGATCTCGCCGCCACGAAGGCCGAAGAGAGCAGTCCCACCGTGGCCAAGGACGAGGTCATCCGCACCGATCCGCCGTCCGGCACCATCGCACCGCCGGCCACCGTCGTCAAGGTCTACGTGTCGTCTGGCGCTGAGCTTGTCGATATGCCGGATACCACCACGCAGCCGTTCGCTGCGGCCGAACCGTTCCTCACCGAACGCGGCTTCGTGTCTGGCTCGGTGACCACCGAGAACTCTCCGGACGTTCCGGAGGGCATCGTGCTGAAGACCATCCCGGCTCCGGAAGAGAAGACGCCGGTCGGCTCCACGGTGGACTTCACGGTGTCCAGCGGCCTGGTGACCATGCCCAACGTCGTCGGCCAGGCCCTCACCGCGGCCACCGCGCTCCTGCAATCCGACAACACGCAACTGGAGTTGGAGCTCGAGCCCGACTACACCTGTGACAGCGCCGACGGCTCACCGGTCACCAAGCAGTCGCTGCCACCCGGCGATGTGCCGCAGAAGTCTGAGGTCGTCCTGATCTACTGCGCCGGCTAACCAGCCGCCAACGCCGCGCAGGCCGTCTCACCGGGTCTCGACAGGCTCGACGTGCACTGGGCACGCCCTCGATCCTGTCCGGACCACCTGAGGCCGCGGAGCAGTCAGTTGAGCTTGAGCATCGGGGTGAGGTGCTTGGCCGTCTCGCGCGCATCGGGCAGGCCGGCCAGCGCCAGCCAGTTGGCCACCATCAGGTAGCCCCCCTCCGTCAGCACCGACTCCGGATGGAACTGCACCCCGAGGATCGGCGCCGAGACGTGCCGCAGTCCCATGATCACTCCGCCCTGGGTGCGCGAGGTCACTACCAGATCGCTGGGGACGGTTCCGTCCACCACGGCCAGGGAGTGGTACCGGGTGGCCGTGAAGGGCTGGGGCACCCCGTCGTAGAACTCGCTGCCGTCGTGAGTGATCTGCGAGGTCTTGCCGTGCATGAGCTCTTCGGCGTTGGTGACTGTCGCACCGAAGGCCTCGGCGATGGCCTGGTGGCCCAGGCACACCCCGAACAACGGCTGATTGGTCGCGAGGGCCGCTTCCACCGCCGCGATCGATACCCCGGCGTCGGACGGCTTGCCGGGGCCGGGGGAGACGAGCACCCCGTCGAACTCGGCGAGGCGGGCGGCCACATCCGCGGCCGGGAAGGCGTCGTTACGCACGACCTCGGTCTCGGCGCCCAGCTCCCGCAGGTATCCGTTGAGGGTGTAGACGAAGCTGTCGTAGTTGTCGATTACAAGGATGCGGGTCATGGGACGCCCACCGTCACTTCCTGGTTGTTGACCATCGTGTCGACCCAGGGAAATACCCAGGTGGCGAGGGAATAGAGCACCGCGGCCAGGAGCACCAGAACGAGCAGGATGCGCACCCAGACCGGTCCGGGCATCAGGCGCCAGATTGCTGCGTACATCGGATGTTCCTTCGGTCTTCTGTGTCGCGGGTGGAGGGAGGGGCCGCTAAGCGGCCGGGAGCAGAGCCGCCAGCTCGGCCGGCGGCCCTGCCGAGGTTGGCTGCCAGGACTCGAACACACCGTAAGCGATGATCCGTTCAGCGGTGGACAACAGCGGGTTGCAGGTGGTGAGGGCGATCAGCCGATCCACCGGTGTGCCGTCAGGGTTGTGCGGGACCGGTGCGATGGCCTCGACGGCGCTCGGCGGCACGTACTCCATGTCGCGGAACCTGTAGGTGTAGTAGCCGTCGGCGGTCTGCACGTAGATCGCATCGCCCAGCTGCAGCTCGTTGATCAGGTGCATCCCGCCGCCATTGGCGCTGCGGTGGGAGGCGATCGCGAAGTTACCCACCTCCCCGGGCATTTGGGTGCCCGGGTAGTGGCCGATGCCGAGGTCGGGGCTGTTCAGTACATTGGTGCCGATGCCCTCGGCGATGGTGCGCTTGTAGGTGTCGCCGAAGCGCGGCACGTACAGCACGGCGAAGGCCGTCTGATCACCGGGGGCCGTCGCAACCACGGGATTGCCGAATCCCGTCTCGGCAGCCGGAGCCGGTGCCGGGTCTGGCTTGACGTCTTCGACCCAGCCCTGGCTGATCGACTCCGCCGCACGCGACTGGGAGGCAGCCATCACGGCGTCGTTCCACCAGAGCTGCCAACCCAGGAAGAGCAGCACGAGCACGCCGCCCGTGATCAGCAGTTCACCGAGGACGCCGAACACGCTCACCCGGGGGCGCACCCGCGCCTTCGGCCCGCGAAGGGCTCTCCGCCCGCGCAGGGCCGCAACTTCGGTCTTGGCCGACTCGGTCATGCAGTCGATTCTAATCGGGGCGCACATGGTGATCTGCCGACAGTTCCGGCAGGCCCGCGCAGGCAGTGACGCTAGAATCGCAGGCATGGCACGCACAAATCCCCGAACCAAGCCCGCCCGCCCCGAGGCCCGCGCGGGCGAGGAAGCCCCGAACGCCGTCTGGTTCAAGCCCGTGATGTTCGGTTTCATGCTCATCGGGCTGGCCTGGATCATCGTCTTCTACGTGAGCCAGGGCGCCCTACCCGTCGCAGCGTTCGGATCGTGGAACATCCTCGTCGGTTTCGGGATCGCCTTCATCGGCTTCCTGATGACCACCCGCTGGCGCTGAGCCCGGTTGTTCACCACCCGTTCCGCGTGAATTAACCACCCGTTCGGGTAGTCAATTACAGCAGTGTAATTATCCCCAATGTGGAAACTCCTGTGGATAACTTTCTCCCGGGGTGTGGATAACCCTGGGGAAACTCAGTCGCCGGGCCGCCTAGACGAACAGCTTGGTCAGGCTCAAGGCGACAAGCAGGGCAGCGAAACCGCCGATCAGGGCCAACTGCAGGGTCCGCTTACTGCGCTGGCGGGTCTGCACGTAGATCAGGCCGATGACGGCACCGCCGATGAGACCACCCACGTGGGCCTGCCAGGCGACGTTGAGCCCGGGCAGGAAGCCGATCACCAGGTTGATCCCCACCAGGATCAACAGTTGGGTGGCGTTGCCGCCGAGCTTTCGCTGGATGACCAGGAACGCGCCCATCAGGCCGAAGATCGCCCCGGAGGCGCCCACCACGGCCACGCGCGGGTCGGCCAGGAACAGCACGCCCAGTGAACCGGCCAGGCCGCTGAGCAGGTAGAGCGTGAGGAATCGGCCGCGTCCGAGCATCCGCTCGAGGATCTGGCCGAAGATCCACAGGGTGTACATGTTCAGGAGCACGTGGAAGAAGAACCCCGTGGAGTGCACAACAATGCTGGTCAGCATTCGCCACGGTTCGAAGGCGACCGGGTAGGAGTACAGGCCGGCGTAGAGCAGCCGGTTGGTGACATCGAGCCCGGGAACGAGCTGCAGCAGGAAAACCACGACAGTCAGGGCGATGATCGAATAGGTGACCACCGGCTCGCCGGCAGCGGTCATGCGGCCGAGCCGGGTGCGGGCGGCCGATTTGGTGCGGGGCGCGCTCTGGCGTTGCTCGCGCATGCACTCGGGGCAGATGACACCGACGGCGGCCTGGGTCTGGCACTCGGGGCAGATGGTGCGTCCACAGCGCTGACAGAGGATAAAACTCTGCCTGCCCGGATGCCGGTAACAGAAGTTGGCGGCGGTTCCGGGCAGGCTCATGAGCGGGGGTGGTCCTAGACCTGCTCGACGGTGATGCTCTCGATGACGACGTCGGTGAGCGGACGGTCGCGGCCATCGGTCGGCACGGCAGCAAGCTGCTCGACGATCGCACGGGACGCCTCGTCCTCGACGGCGCCGAAGATGCTGTGCTTGCCCTGCAACCAGGTGGTGGGCACGACGGTGATGAAGAACTGCGAACCGTTGGTGCCGCGGCCGCCCTGGATGCCGGCGTTGGCCATGGCGAGGACGTACGGCTGGGTGAAGTCGAGTTCGGGGTTGATCTCGTCGTCGAACTGGAAGCCGGGTCCGCCGGTGCCCTGGCCCAGCGGGTCGCCGGCCTGGATCATGAAGTCCTTGATGATGCGGTGGAAGACGGTGCCGTTGTACAGCGGGTCGTTGGAGGTCTTTCCCGTGGCCGGGTGCTTCCACTCGATTTCGCCGGTGGCGAGGCCGACGAAGTTCTTGACGGTCTTCGGAGCGTGGTTCCCGAAGAGGTTGACCTTGATGGGTCCGAGGGTGGTATTGAGCGTGGCGACGGCAGTGTGCTTAGACATAGGGACAATTCTTGCACAGCAGCTTTATCCGAATCCGTATGCCGGTCAGGCATTCAGAGCGCTCACAGGGTATTCAGTGGCAAGATGGGCAGTGTTCACCACAAGAAACGATGGAGGGTCCAGATGAGCCTGTCACGCAAGCGCCGAAAGGAACTCACTCGTCTGCGCAAGAGCGCGGACGAACTGTGGAGTAATCAGCAGGAAGTTCTCGACCGCGCCAACGAGATTGCACGTGAAGCCGGCCGTCAGGCTGGTGTGCTCACTCGTGAAGAAGTTGTACCCCGCGTTCGCCAGGGATATGAGCACTACCTGCTCCCCGGCGTGCACGCTACCCAAGATTTTGCCGGTGGAGTTCGCCACCAGGTCACTGACAAGGTTCTGCCGGGGATCGGAACCGCACTGGGCACTGTCATGTCAGTGGGGGATATCGCCAAGGACGCGCGCATCGCCGCTCTCAACCGGGTTCGCTTCCAGAAGCCCGTCGTGATTGAGAAGCAGGGTCTGGGCGCGGGCACGTACATCGCCATCGGAGTCGGCATCGCTGCCGCCGCCGGGGTCGCCTACGCCATTTGGCAGACCTTCCGTGCCGACGATGAGTTGTGGGTCTCCGAAGACGAGTCGCTGCTTGACTCGCCGATCGAGAAGTCCTCGGACATCTAGCTCCGGCACTTTACCGAAGAGGGCCCCCGTCATACGACGGGGGCCCTCTTTTGTGCTCCTTCGCCCGACCATACCTTCAACGGCGCTGGGTGCTGGTGTGAGCGGACGCGCATGCCGGCATGGATGCGGGTAGCCCGAGCGCATCCTGCGGTGTACAGAGGCCCACTGAAGCCCACTGGCGGGGCTCGAAGAGGGGACAATCAAAAAAACCCCCGGCCGGCAGTGCCGACTGGGGGTTTTCTTCTGTGGAGCCACGGGGAATCGAACCCCGGACCTCCTGCTTGCAAAGCAGGCGCTCTACCAATTGAGCTATGGCCCCGAACCGGATCTTCACGGGTGAGAATCTGGCGGAGATGTAAGGCTATGAAGTACACGGTGTTTACGGACACGGTGTTGAGGTACTGCGTGGGGATACCGGGATTTGAACCTGGGACCTCTTCGTTATCAGCGAAGCGCTCTAACCAACTGAGCTATATCCCCCCATTGGGCAGGTTTCAGACTAACGGAAACTGGCGAAAAGTCCCAATCGAGGCCGCAAGCGACCATCGATTGGGCACACATCCGTCAGTTGTTGGTGAATCCGACGAGCAGGCCTCCGGTGACCTTGACGCTCAGGTTGTACAGTACGGCGAAGATTGCGCCCAGCGCGGTGACGACGACGGTGTTGATGACGGCGACGACCACGGCGAAGCCCATCACGTTGCCGATCGACAGGATCGTCGTGAGCTCGGACGCGCTCCCGGCGATATCCGTGTACAGGGCGTCGATCTGGGTGAAGATGCCGGTTCCATTGAGGACCGTGAAGGTGAGGAACGTGGCGACGATGGTCACCACGGCCAGGCACACGGCGATCAGGAAGGACAGCTTGACGGCCGACCAGAAGTCGATGTACACGAGCTTCAGACGTACCTGCTTGGACGACATTGCACCCCGACTCGACTTTTTGGCCAGTTTCTCGGCAACACTACTCATCTGCTGATTCTACTTTCCCCGAATCAATCTCGGTGGCCGCCTCGATTTCGAGGGCGACCAGATTGCGTTCGGTGTTCTTCGCGATGGCGATGATTCGATCTTCGGTCGCGAACTTTGCAAAAACGACGCCCATGGTATCCCGGCCTTTGGCCGGCACTTCGGCGACGTCAGAGCGTACCACCTTGCCACTGGCAAGGACCACAAGAACCTCGTCCTCCTCGTCGACGATGAGAGAACCGACCAGATCGCCGCGGTCATCGTTCAACTTGGCCACCTTGATGCCCAGTCCGCCGCGGTTTTGCAGGCGGTACTGGTCGGCGGCGGTGCGCTTGGCGTAGCCGCCCTCCGTGACGACGAACACAAACCCGTCGTCGGAGACCACGGACGCGTCCAACAGGGTGTCCTGGCCACGGAAGTGCATACCGATCACGCCGGAGGTGCTGCGGCCCATCGGGCGCAGCGCCTCGTCGGAGGCGGTGAACCGGATGGACATGCCCTTTTTCGACACCAGCAACAGATCGGAATCCTCGTCGACGAGCAGCGCGGAGACGAGTTCGTCGCCCTCGCGCAGCTTGATCGCGATGATGCCGCCGGTGCGGTTGGTGTCGTACTCGCTGAGCGCGGTCTTCTTGATCAGGCCGTCACGGGTGGCCAGGGTGAGGTACTGGGCCACGCCGTAGTCCCGGATATCCAGGATCTGGGCGATCTCCTCGCCCGGCTGCAGCGCGAGTAGGTTGGCCACGTGCTGGCCCTTGGCGTCCCGACCGGATTCCTGAGCTTCATAGGCCTTGGCCCGGTAGACCCGGCCGGTGTTCGTGAAGAACAACAGCCAGTGGTGGGTCGTGGTGACGAAGAAGTGCTCGACCACGTCGTCGGCGCGCAGCTGGGCGCCCTTGACGCCCTTGCCGCCGCGGTGCTGGTTGCGGTAGTTGTCGCTGCGGGTGCGCTTGATGTAGCCGCCGCGGGTGACGGTGACCACCATCTCCTCTTCGGGGATGAGGTCCTCGACCGACATGTCGCCGTCGAAGCCGAACATGATCTCGGTGCGGCGGTCGTCACCGAACTTATCGGTGATCTCACCGAGCTCGGTGCTCACGATGGTGCGCTGACGCTCGGGGCTCGCCAGGATCGACTTGAATTCGACAATCTGCAGTTCGAGTTCGGCGGCCTGGTCGATGATCTTCTGTCGCTCGAGAGCGGCAAGGCGGCGCAGCTGCATCGTCAGGATGGCGTCGGCCTGGAGCCTGTCGACCGTCAACAGGTCCATCAGACCCTCACGGGCGTCGTCAACGGTGGGGGAGCGGCGGATCAGGGCGATGACCTCGTCGAGCGCGTCGAGCGCCTTGAGGTAGCCGCGCAGGATGTGGGCATCCGCCTCAGCCTTGTTCAACCGGAACTGGGTACGGCGCACGATGACGTCGATCTGGTGCGACACCCAGGCGGTGATGAAGCCGTCCAGGGCCAGGGTGCGCGGGATGCCGTCGACGATCGCGAGCATGTTCGCGCCGAAGTTCTCCTGCAGCGGGGTGTGCTTGTAGAGGTTGTTCAGCACGACCTTGGCCACAGCGTCGCGCTTGAGCACGATAACGAGGCGCTGACCGGTACGGCCGCTGGTCTCGTCGCGGATGTCGGCGATGCCGGTGATCTTGGCGTCCTTGACCAGGTCGGCAATCTTGATCGCCAGGTTGTCCGGGTTCACCTGGTACGGCAGTTCGGTGATCACCAGGCAGGTGCGACCCTGCAGTTCCTCGATGCTCACCACGGCGCGCATCGTGATCGAGCCACGTCCGGTGCGGTAGGCGTCCTGGATGCCCTTGATGCCCAGGATCTGCGCGCCGGTGGGGAAGTCAGGGCCCTTGATGCGCTGGATCAGCGCTTCGAGCAGCTCTTCGCGGCTGGCGTCGGGATTCTCGAGATACCACAGGGCGCCGGCGGCGACCTCGCGCAGGTTGTGCGGCGGGATGTTGGTGGCCATACCGACGGCGATGCCGACGGAGCCGTTCACCAGCAGGTTGGGGAAGCGGGCGGGCAGCACCGTGGGCTCGAGGGTCCGGCCGTCGTAGTTGTCCTGGAAGTCGACGGTGTCTTCGTCGATGTCGCGGACCATTTCGAGGGCCAGCGGAGCCATCTTGGTTTCGGTGTACCGCGGGGCGGCGGCGCCGTCGTTGCCGGGGGAGCCGAAGTTGCCCTGGCCGAGGGCCAGCGGGTACCGCAGGCTCCACGGCTGCACCAGGCGCACGAGTGCGTCGTAGATCGAGGAGTCACCGTGCGGGTGGAACTGGCCCATCACGTCGCCGACCACGCGGGCGCACTTGGAGAACGCCTTGTCGGGGCGGTATCCGCCGTCGTACATGGCGTAGATCACGCGGCGGTGCACGGGCTTCATGCCGTCACGCACGTCCGGCAACGCGCGCCCGACGATGACGCTCATGGCGTAGTCGAGGTAGGAACGCTGCATTTCCAGCTGCAGGTCGACCTGGTCGATCTTGCCGTGCTGGGTGAGGTGCGCGGCAGCTGCCGCGACGCTGGCCGCGTCGGGGGCTTCCGGCGTGGTGCCTGTGGTGTCGTCAGATGTCAAGGAAACGCACGTCCTTCGCGTTCTTCTGGATGAAGTTGCGTCGGGATTCGACGTCTTCGCCCATCAGGGTGGAGAAAATCTCGTCGGCGGCTGCCGCGTCGTCCAGGGTCACCTGGAGCAGGGTGCGGGACTCGGGAGCCATCGTGGTTTCCCACAGCTCCTTGTAGTCCATCTCACCCAGGCCCTTGTAGCGCTGGATGCCGTTGTCCTTGGGGATCCGCTTGCCGGCGGCCGCGCCGTCGGCGAGCAGGGCGTCCCGCTCCGCATCCGAGTACACGTACTCGTGGGCGGAGTTGGACCACTTGAGTCGGTACAGCGGCGGCTGCGCGAGGTACACGTAGCCGAGGTCGATCAGCGGACGCATGTACCTGAAGAGCAGGGTGAGCAGCAGGGTGGTGATGTGCTGGCCGTCGACATCGGCATCGGCCATCAGCACGATCTTGTGGTAGCGCACCTTGTCCTGGTTGAAGTCTTCACCGATGCCGGCGCCGAACGCCGTGATCATCGCCTGCACTTCGGCGTTGCCGAGGGCACGGTCCAGGCGCGCCTTCTCCACGTTGAGGATCTTGCCGCGCAGGGGCAGGATCGCCTGGGTCTCCGGGTTGCGGCCCTGCACGGCGGAGCCGCCGGCCGAGTCGCCCTCCACGATGAAGATCTCTGAGGCGGCGGGGTCCTTGCTCTGGCAGTCCTTGAGCTTGCCCGGCATGCCGCCACCCTCGAGCAGGCCCTTGCGTCGGGCGGTCTCGCGGGCCTTGCGAGCGGCCATCCGGGCGGTCGCGGCCTGCAGCGACTTGCGGATGATCTCGCGGGCCTGAACCGGGTTGCGGTTGAACCAGTCGGAAAGCTGGTCGCCGACGACCCGCTGCACGAATGCCTTGGCCTCGGTGTTGCCCAGCTTGGTCTTGGTCTGGCCCTCGAACTGCGGTTCGGCGAGCTTGATCGAGACGACGGCGGTGAGGCCTTCGCGCACGTCGTCGCCGGAGAGGTTGTCGTCCTTTTCCTTCAGGATGCCTTTTTCCCGCGCGTACTTGTTCACCAGGGTGGTCAGCGCCGCACGGAAGCCCTCTTCGTGGGTACCGCCCTCGTGGGTGTTGATGGTGTTCGCGTAGGTGTGCACGCTCTCGGTGTACGCGGTGGTCCACTGCATAGCCACTTCTAGGGCGATCTTCTTCTCGGTGTCCTCGAACTCGAAGGAGATGATCTCCTCGTTGACCAGTTCGGCCTTCTTGGCCCGGTTGAGGTAGGCCACGTAGTCCATCAGGCCCTGCTCGTACATGAAGCTGTTGCTGAGCGGCTTGTCCTCGGCGTCCAGGCTGTCCGCACGCTCGTCGGTGAGCGTGAGGCGTAGACCCTTGTTGAGGAACGCCATCTGCTGGAAGCGCGCGCGCAGGGTTTCGTAGTCGAAGACCGTCGTCTCGAAGGTCTCCGAGCTCGGCCAGAAGGTGATCGTGGTCCCGGTCTCGTCGGAGACCTCGTCCTGGTGCAGTGACTCGTTGGGCACACCGTTGTGGAAGCTCTGGCGCCACACATGGCCCTGCCGGCGCACCTCGACCTCGAGGCGGCTGGAGAGCGCGTTGACCACCGAGCTGCCGACGCCGTGGAGTCCTCCGGAGACCGCGTAACCGCCGCCCCCGAACTTTCCACCGGCGTGCAGCACGGTCAGGACGACCTCGACGGTGGACTTGCCTTCCGCCTTGTGGATATCGACAGGGATACCTCGACCGTTGTCCTGCACGCGCACGGCGCCATCGGGAAGAATACGGATGTCAATGGTGTCGCAATAGCCGGCCAGGGCCTCGTCGACGGAGTTGTCGACGATCTCGTAGACCAGGTGGTGCAGACCGCGTGGACCGGTTGAACCGATGTACATTCCGGGTCGTTTGCGAACAGCTTCGAGGCCTTCGAGAACCTGGATGTCTTCTGCGCCGTAAGCGTGCTGCTCCGGCTCAGTTTTCGGTTCAATTGTCATGTGAAATTGGGCTCCTGACCGTCGCACAGGCGACCCCTCAGCCTACCAAACACCCCAAGCCCCAACGGCCAAAACCGCCGTTTGACGCGTTTTATTCGTAAGGGTGACCTGTTTTGGCTACCTAGCCATAGGTATCGCGTGGACCACGCCCTGGGATTGATCTGGGACCCTTTTTCCAGGAGGGGGCGTTGGGTCCTTGAAAACGAATTGCGGCGATGCCGGCATCCGGGAACTTCTGCATGATCTGAGTCATGATTTCCACCCGCATCATGCGCAGCTGGGTTGCCCACGCCGTCGACTCGCAGTGCACGGTCAGGATGCCCTCGTCGATACCGGCCGGGGTGGAGTGTTTCGCGGTTTCCTCACCGGCGAGTTCGATCCAGGACCCGAGCAGGTCCGACTGGGCCATCGGTGAATTCCAGCCCAGCTGCGCGGTGAGCGAATTAATGGTTTCGCCCAGTCCCCGCGGGTCCCGGCCGGCGCCGAACGGCACGCTGGACCCGATTTGAGGGCTGGCCTTGCGCCTGGCGCGGGTTCGCTTGGCGTTCGGGTCGCCGAAGACATCCTTGAACCGGAGGTATACCTTGGCGGCTTCACTGTGTTCAGCCACGGACCGTCCCGCTCTCGGCCTCGGGCGCAGCGACCACGGCGCCGGCGTGGATGTGGATGGCGTGGGCAGCGAGCACCGCAGGGACGTCTTGGAAGACGGCGGCCGTGATCAGAACCTGTTCGTAGCCGGTGACGGCTTCGGCGAGGCGCCGGCGGCGAGATTGGTCGAGCTCGGCGAACACATCGTCGAGGATCAGCACCGGGTCACCACTGGAGGAATCTCGTCGGAGCAGCTCCGCCGACGCGAGTTTGAGTGCAAGCGCGAAGGACCAGGATTCGCCGTGGCTGGCATAGCCCTTGGCCGGCAGATTGTTGAGTTCGAAGACCAGATCGTCACGGTGCGGTCCGGCCAGGGTCATTCCGCGGTCCAGTTCCTTGCGCCGCAGACCGGCCAGCGCGGTGCGGAAGGTGTCGGCCGTCGCGGAACCGGAGCTCGCACTCGGCGAAGCTGCGGCGGGGGAGGCGGTCTCGTCGGCTTCCTCATCGGCACCGAGAATGCTCAGCGACGCGACCAGGTTCGGCCCGTGATCCGCGCCGGCAACCGATTTGTACGCCTTTTGCAGCGGCGGCATCAGCTCAGCCACCAGATCCGCGCGGGCATCGATGATTTCGGAGCCCAGTGCCACCAGCCGTTCGTCCCAGATATCGAGGGTGCCCAGCTGGGTGGTCTTCAAACCGGAGGCCCTGGCGGACTTGAGCAGGGTATTGCGTTGTTTCAGCACCCGGTCATAGTCGGCAAGCACCCCGGAGAGCCTGGGGCTCCGCAACACCAGCAACTGGTCGAGGAATCGTCGACGACCGGACGGGTCGCCGCGCACCAGGGCAAGGTCTTCCGGTGCGAACAGCACGCTGGAGAAATAGCGGGGAAGTTCCCGGGTCTTGATGACCGACCGGTTGATCTGGGCCCGGTTGAGTCCGGACCGGTTGATCTGCACCTCAGCGAGGATGTCCCGGCCGTTGTACTCAAGGCGTGCGCGGATGATCGCGGACTCTGCGCCGGAGCGCACCATCGCCCCGGTCTGGGACACCCGGTGCGAACTCAGGGTGCTGAGGAATCCGAGCGCCTCGACCAGATTTGTCTTGCCCTGGCCGTTTCGGCCGACGATCAGGTTGGGTCCGGGGCCGAACGGGACTTCGGCTTGCGCATAGTTGCGGAAGTCAGTGAGGGAGAGGTGTGTGACCCGCACTCGGGATCAGTCTGCCTTCTTTATGGCATGCCCACCGAACTGGTTGCGCAGCGCGGCCACCGCCTTCATGGCCGGGGAATCATCCTGGCGGGAGGCGAACCGGGCGAAGATCGACGCGCTGATCGCGGGCACCGGAACGGCATTGTTGATGGCTTCTTCGATGGTCCAGCGTCCCTCGCCGGAGTCTTCGACGTAGCCTTCGATGTCGCCCAGCTGCGGGTCGTCCTTGAGGGCACGCACCAGGAGTTCGAGCAGCCAGGACCGCACGACGGTGCCGCGCTGCCAGGCCGTGAAAATGCCGGGCACATCCTGGATGAGGTCGTCGCGCTTCTCCAGCAGTTCGTAGCCCTCGGCATAGGCCTGCATCAGCGCGTATTCGATGCCGTTGTGCACCATTTTGGCGTAGTGACCGGCGCCGACCTTGCCGGCGTGCACGAAGCCTTCCTCGCGCGGGCCCTCCGGACGCAGCGCGTCGAAGACCGGCATGGCCGTTTCCACATCGGCGGCGGAACCGCCGACCATGAGGCCGAATCCGTTGGTGAGACCCCAGACCCCACCGGAAACACCGGCGTCGACGTAGTGGATCCCGTTTTCGGCGAGCAGCGCTTCATGGGTGAAGTCGTCGGTGAACCTGGAGTTGCCGCCGTCGATGACCAGGTCGCCGGGGGAGAGCTTCGTGGCCAGGTCCGCGATCACCGCGGTGGTGATGGCTCCGGCCGGAACCATGACCCAGACCAGCCGGGGAGACGGGATCGCCTCGACCAGCTCGGCGGTGCCGGCGACGTCGGAAACCTCGGGATTGCGGTCGTAGCCGGTGACGGTCAGACCGGCGGCGCGCAGGCGGTCGCGCATGTTGGCGCCCATTTTGCCCAGGCCGACGATTCCGATGTGCATGGCAGTCCTTCGTGGTTCGTGTCGTGCTGGTGAGGCCGGCGGCTTAGCGCAGGAGCAGATTCGGCTGCAGCAGGTACCGGTAGCTGTCGGCGCCCGGCTGCTCGCGCGACGTCTGGCTCGTGATGAGCACGGGTCCCGGCTTGTTGGGGTTCTCGGTCTTGGTGAAAGAGATGCGCACGAACTCGGAGTGCACGGCGCCGAGGCCGTCCAGCAGGAACTGCGGTTTGAGAGAGACGACGGTGTCGCCGCCGGCGAGGATCGCGTCGATGGTCTCAGAGGCCTGGGCCTGCTCCGAGCCGATGGCCTCGAGGGTGAGACCGTCGGACGTGAAGCTGAACCGCAGGGCCGCCTCCCGCTCCAGCACCAGCTGCACGCGGCGGGTGGCCTCGATCAGTTCGGCGGTGTTCATCACGGCGTAGTTGTCGACGTTGTCCGGGAACAGGCGACGCACCGGCGGGTAGTTGCCCTTGATCAGCAGCGACGTGACGGTTTTCTTATCCGCGGTGAAGGCGATCAGTTCGCGGTCGTCGGTGTTGGTGATGGCCACCGAGATCGTGCCGCTGTGGCCGAAGGTCTTACCGACCTCCTGCAGGGTCCGTGCCGGCACCAGGGCCGTGATCGGTTCCTGGGCCTGGTTGGCTCCCGGGTCCCAGTCGATCTCGCGAACGGCGACACGGTAACGGTCGGTGGCGACGAGGCTGATGCTGTTCTCGGTGATCTGCAGCTGTACGCCGGTGATCACCGGGGTGACGTCATCGCGGGATGCGGCGACAGCGACCTGCGAGACTGCCGCGGCGAATTCCTCGGCGGGTACCAGGCCGGATTGGGCGCTGACCTGGGGAATACTTGGATATTCCTCTACCGGCATAGACAGGAGGGTGAAGTTCGCGGTACCGCAGCTCACGGTGATCCGGGACTCGTTGGTGGAAAACCGCACCGGAGCGTTCGGCATCCGGCTGGCGATCTCGGCCAGAAGGCGTCCGGAGACGAGCACCTTGCCGGTCTCTTCGACATCGGCGGCGATCTCGGTCTGGGCCGACACTTCGTAGTCGAACGAGGACAGGATCAGGCCGGTCTCTGTCGCTTCGATTAAGACGCCGCTCAAAATGGGCAGGGTGGTGCGTTGGGGAAGGAGCTTGACAGCGAAAGATACGGCTTCGCTGAAGACATCCCGATTGGCCTGAAATCTCACGAAGTCACTCCTGTCGGTGGAGACCTGGATACGGCCTCAATGCTAGTCGGGTTTATCCGCTGCCCATTTCTTGTGAGCCTCGGCGAGTAAAGGTTGTTGGACCTGGAGCTAATGAAGTTAATCGTTAATCTTCTTAACCGCTGTGGAAACTGTGGATAACTCGGTGGATAGCGCTCAGCGACTGGGAACTACAAACTTGTAACTTGTGGACGCCCTGTGAGCGGTAAGCCCAATGAATGACACGAACTTGTTTCTGTAATTCAGAGTTTTCACAAGCGAGCCGTGCGTTTCTACAGATTGTGCCAAGTTGTCCGGGCAGTTTCCACAGGGTTATCCACAGGTACGAAACACAAAAAAATTTTCTCTTACTTGTAACGGTGATCCTGCTTGATGCGGTTTGTCAGTTCCGTCACCTGGTTGTAGATGGATCGGCGTTCCTTCATGAGCTCGCTGATCTTCTTGTTCGCGTACATCACCGTCGTGTGGTCGCGGTTGCCGAACAGCTGGCCGATCTTGGGGAGCGAGAGATTCGTCAGTTCCCGGCACAGGTACATTGCGATCTGTCGTGCGGTGGCCACAGCCTGCGAACGTGACGAACCGTACAGGTCGTCGACGGTGAGCTTGAAGTAGTCCGCGGTGTTCGTGATGATGTCCACCGGAGCGATCACGTTGTCCTCGTCGAGGGTGATCACGTCCTTCAACACCGTCTGCACGAGGTTCATGTCCACCGGGGTGCGGTTCAGGCTCGCGAACGCGGTGACCCGGATCAGGGTGCCCTCGAGTTCACGGATGTTCGACGACACCTTCGACGCCATGAACTCGAGAATGTCGTGCGGAACCTGCAGCTTCTCGCTCTGCGCCTTCTTGCGGAGGATCGCGATGCGGGTCTCCAGGTCAGGAGCCTGGACATCCGTGATCAGGCCCCACTCGAAGCGCGACCGCATGCGGTCTTCAAACCCGGTGAGGGCCTTCGGCGGCAGGTCGCTGGTGATGACGACCTGTTTGTTGTGATCGTGCAGGGTGTTGAAGGTGTGGAAGAACGCTTCCTGGGTCTCCGCCTTGCCCTGCAGGAACTGGATGTCGTCGATCATCAGGATGTCGATGTTGCGGTACCGGTTCTGGAAGGCGGAGCCGCGGTTGTTGGCAATCGAGTTGATGAAGTCGTTGGTGAATTCCTCGCTACTGACGTAGCGCACACGGATGCCCGGATACAGACTCATCGCGTAGTGGCCGATGGCGTGCAGCAGGTGGGTCTTGCCCAGGCCGGAGGAACCGTAGATGAAGAGCGGGTTGTACGCCTTGGCCGGAGCCTCGGCCACGGCGACGGCCGCGGCATGTGCGAACCGGTTGGACTGTCCGATGACGAAGTTGTCGAAACTGTACTTGGAGTTCAGCCGGGTGTCGTGGGGGCGCTCAGGGGGAGTGCTTTCGAAAACCGACTGCGGCGTGGCCGGCGTCTCGATGTCAGGCTGGCGTTCGATGGGTTCCTGAACCGGGCGCAGGGACTCCTGCTCGAGCTCGGGATTGACCACGACGTAGAACGTGGTGACAGCGACCGATTCGCTGAGCTGGCCCATGGCCGTGAGAAGGGGAACCCGCATGCGCACGTTGAGCATGCTCGCGGTGAACTCGTTCGGGACTTCCAGGTAGAAGGTGCCGGCCGCGATGCCTTTGGGCTCGACCAGGTTCAGGAAGCCGTACAGCATCGGAGTGACCGTGTCGTCCGACTCCAGAATGGTCAGAACTGACCGCCATGTCTCGCTGATGGGCTGTTCCCCGTCTGGCATGGTTTCCCACAATCTTCATCTGTACGTTTGCCGCCCTGAGAGAGCCTTCGCGGGTGGACACAGAATGCCCATCGGACGATTCATCCACAACGTTATCCACCGCCTGTGGGCAAATAACAACTGGATTCTCAGGGTTTACCCACAACCTGTGGATAACTTGTCCTCACGGTAGTCAATGACCGGCGGTCAGGCCAAATTAGCTTGAAGATTGCCAGCGTGTCTGTACCGGAAATGGGAATTCAATGGGCAGAATCGAACGTTTGGGCGTCGTCAGTTTGACCACGGGCGAGCGAAGCCGTAGTTTTAATCAGTTGACCCCAGCCCGTGGGCTACCTCACTCTTTCCCGGCCGCTCGTTTTGGCCTGCGGAGATCCAATACGTGGAGATTGAACAATGAGCAAGAGAACGTTCCAGCCGAACAACCGTCGTCGCGCGAAGGTGCACGGTTTCCGTCTTCGTATGCGCACCCGCGCCGGACGCGCCATCCTCGGTGCTCGTCGTCGCAAGGGTCGCACCGAACTCTCCGCGTAAGACCTCCCGTGCTCGCTCACGCCAATCGCATCACGAGCGGGAGCGACTATAAGGCTGTCGTTCGACGAGGTGTGCGGGTCGTCGGCCCGCACACTGTGGCGTACCTCCGCCGCAACCCAGAACCCACCCCGGTGCGGTTCGGGTTCATCGTCGCCAAGAACGTGGGCGGCGCGGTGGTTCGAAACCGCGTGCGTCGTCGTTTGAAAGCGGCAAGCTTCGATCTCCTTCCTGGCGTTCCCGCCGGGACGGAGATCGTTTTTCGCGCACTGCCGACATCTGTACACGCCAGCTGGCCCGATCTTGTGGCCGAGCTGTCGACTGCACTGGTCAAGGGGCAGCGCGCGAGATGAACAGGGTGATCCTCACGTTGGTATTGCTGCCCCGAAATCTCGGGGTAGCGCTCCTGCGGGTCTATCGCGCAGTAATCTCACCGTTGTACGGCGATGTTTGCCGGTACTACCCCTCGTGTTCGGCGTACGCCCTCGGCGCCGTCCAAGAATATGGCCTGATCGTCGGCTCTTTTTTCGCCGCACGTCGGGTCTTGCGTTGTCATCCTTGGGCTGAGGGCGGAATCGATGATGTTCCCCTGAAACGACACCGTCGCTACACCGTGACGTCGTTTGGATTTGTAGTTCCTTTAGCCACGGAAAGGGCTGACCCGCACGTATGGACCTCATAGGTACTATCCTCTGGCCGCTGAAGTGGGCCGTTGAGCTTCTGCTCGTCGCCTTCCACTGGTTGTTCTCCAACCTCGGCATGGGCTACAACGACGGCATCACCTGGGTGCTGTCCATCGTTGGCCTGGTCCTCGTGGTGCGAGCTGCGCTGATCCCCATCTTCGTGAAGCAGATCAAGAGCCAGCGCAAGATGCTCGAGGTCGCGCCGCAGCTGAAAAAGATCCAGGACAAGTACAAGGGCAAGAAGGACCAGTTCTCCCGAGAGGCCATGTCCCGCGAGACCATGGAGCTGTACAAGCGCACCGGGACCAACCCGCTCGCCTCGTGCCTGCCCCTGCTCCTGCAGATGCCGATCTTCTTTGCCCTGTTCTCGGTGCTCAACGACGCTCAGCGCTCCAATGCCGGCGTCGGCCCCCTCAACCAGGCCCTGGCGACCAGCTTCGGCAATGCCAACCTGTTCGGCGTTGCCCCGCTGCACGACACGTTCGCCCAGCAGTGGACGCTGTGGACCTCCGGAGCGGACTTCAACCTCTCCGTCATGATCATCGCGGCCACCATGGTCGTCCTGATGACCGCGTCGCAGTTCATCACCCAGCTGCAGATCGTCTCCAAGAACATGTCGCCGGAGACCAAGGCCAGCCCGATGTTCAAGCAGCAGAAGATCATGCTGTACCTGCTGCCCCTGGTCTTCGCCTTCTCCGGTGTGGCCTTCCCGCTCGGCGTGATGTTCTACTGGCTCACCTCGAACATCTGGACCATGGCCCAGCAGTTCCTCGTCATTCGCAACATGCCCACACCGGGCAGTGAGGCCGCCAAGGCCCGCGAAGAGCGGCTCGCCCGCAAGGGCAAACTCATCGCAACCGACGGAGACGTCATCATTGTCGACGAGCCCAAGAAGCCGGCCCAGCGCCAGCAGCCCGTTGGCAAGAACCGTGCCAAGAAGCAGACCGGCCCCAAGAAGTAAGAGGGATGGACATCGTGACTGAGAACACCGACGTGATCAACGCGGATGCCGCGTCCGACGCCGCGCCCACCATCGGCCAGCTGGAGCAGGAAGGCGACATCGCAGCGGACTACATTGAAGAGTTCCTGGATATCTGCGACCTCGACGGTGACATCGACATCGATGCCCGGAACGGACGGGCCTACCTGTCGGTGAATTCGGTTGACCCGCAGAACCTGCGCCTGCTGTCCAAGCCCGACACCGTGAACGCCCTGCAGGAGCTCACCCGACTGGCCGTGCAGAACAAGACCGGGTCGTTCTCCAGGCTGATCCTCGACATCGGCGGATCCCGCGAGGCCCGCGAGGCCGAGCTGACCGACCTCGTCGGCCACGCCATCGAGCGCATCGAAGGCGGCGCAACGGAGGCTTCCCTCCCCCCGATGTCGTCCTACGAGCGCAAGCTCGTGCACGACATCGTTTCGGAGCGCGGATACGTCTCCGAGTCCCTGGGCGAAGGTCGCGACCGTCACACCGTCATCACGGCAGCGTAGCCACACCGAGTATGACTGAGACCCTCGAGGCCGAGCCCGCCGTTGCAGCTGGACTCTTCGGTGACCGCATCGAGGTCGCCCGAGAGTTCACCAGGCACCTCGCCGAGCAGGGGGAGGAGCTCGGCCTGATCGGTCCGCTCGAACTTCCCCGGTTGTGGAGCCGGCACATCCTGAATTGCGTCGTGGTAGCACCACTCCTGAAGCCCGGCCTGGTCGGCGACGTGGGATCGGGCGCCGGGCTGCCGGGTCTGGTGCTGGCGATCGCGCGGCCCGATGTCTCGTTCGTGCTCATCGAGCCGATGGAACGCCGAGTGGCGTGGTTGACCGGCCAGATCGCCGCACTCGGCCTCACCAACGCACGGGTGCAGCGGGCCCGCGCCGAAGACATCCGTCTGGATACGCCCCTGGATCAGGTCACCGCCCGCGCCGTGAGCGCGTTCAAGACCCTGATTCCCCTCACGGCCCCACTGTTGCGTTCCGGCGGTGAACTCGTGCTGATGAAGGGCGCGGGTGCCGCGGGGGAGATCGCCAACGCCGCCAAGCCGATCAAAAAGTTCCGCCTGCGCGATGTGGAGGTCCTCACCCTCGGCGAGGGTGTGCTGGAGGACGTCACGCGGGTCATTAAGGCTACAGTGGACTAGTCCCCGGCAACATCCGCGCAACATGGGCGGAGAACTCCGGGGCACCCTTTCGGGTGGCTCATCAACCGTCGAACGCAAAGGTTTCACGTGAAACATCCCGGCGAAGACCAGCAGACCGGCACTCCCGGTTCCGGCGTCGACAACAGCACCCCCCTGGCGCGGGAGATCTCGGATCTGACCCGCCGCCGTCAGGTGATCGCCGCCGAGAGGCTACCCAAGCCCGAGAGCACCCGGGTGATCACCATCTCCAATCAGAAGGGTGGGGTGGGCAAGACCACCACCGCCGTCAACCTGGCCGCCGCGTTGGCCCGCCAGGGTGCGCGTGTTCTCGTGATTGACCTGGACCCGCAGGGCAACGCCTCCACCGCGCTCGGTGTGGAGCACCGCGCCGAGACCTCGAGTGTTTACGACGTGATCATCAATGACCTGCCGATGGTGGACGTTGTGCAGAAGAGCCCGGAGTTCGGGGCGCTGTACTGTGTACCGGCGACCATCCACCTGGCCGGCGCAGAGATCGAACTCGTTTCGCTCGTTGCCCGGGAACAGCGACTGCGTCGCGCCCTGGACCTGCACATCAAGGAGATGGCGGACCCCTACGACTACGTCTTCATCGACTGCCCGCCGTCTCTCGGGCTCCTCACGATCAATGCGTTCGTCGCCGCTCGGGAGGTTCTCATCCCGATTCAGTGCGAGTACTACGCGCTGGAGGGACTGAGTCAGCTGTTGAAGAACATCGAGCTGATCGAGAAGCACCTGAACCCGCAACTCATCGTCTCGACGATCCTGCTCACCATGTACGACAGCCGCACGAACCTCGCGAACCAGGTGGCGCAAGATGTGCGCGATCACTTCCCGAAACAGGTGCTGGACACGCTGATTCCGCGCTCGGTGCGGGTTTCTGAGGCGCCCAGCTACGGTCAGAGCGTCATCAGCTACGATCTCAACTCGGCAGGATCGCTCTCCTACCTCGAAGCAGCCGCAGAAATCGCCCGTCGGGGCGTTCCACGAACAGGAGATGCGCAGTAATGGCGAAACGTACAGGGCTCGGCCGCGGTATCGGTTCGCTCATTCCCGTGCAGGACAACCCGTCACAGGCACGGCCCGTCGACGTCTTCTTCCCGTACAACGAGGTCCCGCACGCCGAGGGCACCGCCGGCGCCTCCCCGGTGCCCGGCTCTGCGCCGACGTCTTCCGCAGGTTCGGCTTCGACGGCGACGATCGAGGCGGCCGACGAGACCACTGTTGAGCTTCTTCCGGTTCCCGGGGCGCGCCTTGCGCATTTGAATCCGGCCGACATCGTGCCCAATGCCGTGCAGCCGCGCAGCGTTTTCGACGAGGACGACCTGGCCGAACTCGTGCACAGCATTCGCGAAGTCGGAGTGCTGCAGCCCATCGTCGTGCGTCCGCTCCTGGAACAGCCGGGCAAGTACGAACTCGTCATGGGGGAGCGGCGCCTGCGCGCCACCAAGGAAGTCGGCCTCGACAGCATCCCGGCGATCGTGCGGGATACCGCTGACATCGACATGCTCCGCGACGCGCTGCTGGAGAACCTGCACCGCGCGCAGCTGAACCCGCTCGAAGAAGCGTCCGCTTACCAGCAGCTGCTGTCGGACTTCGACATCACCCAGGAAGAGCTGGCCAGCCGCATCGGTAGGTCGCGCCCGCAGATCACCAACACCCTGCGCCTGTTGAAGCTGCCGGAGGCCGTGCAGCTTCGTGTTGCGGCCGGCGTACTGTCGGCTGGTCATGCGCGAGCAGTGCTGTCAGTGGGGGACACCGAGGGCATGTTGCGCCTCGCAGACAAGATCGTCAACGAGGACCTGTCGGTGCGGGCGGCTGAGGCCGCCGCCGCTGCCGGACCCAAACCCGTTGTCGTGAAACCCGCACCCGGAAAGCGACAGGGACATCTCAACGAGATCGCCGAACACCTCGGAGACCGCCTCGATACCCGCGTGAAAATCAACCTGGGCGCACGAAAAGGCCAGATCACAGTTGATTTCGCTACGATCGGCGACCTGAACCGCATTCTCGGCGTACTCGGGGAACCCGGCTTCGGAGCCAACTAGCGGCGCTTTGTTTCACGTGAAACATTCGGTGTGGGACTAGGCGGGCCTGCCAAACGGCGGGTCTCGCTGATTGAGCTGAGCGGGGTTCCCATGCTGATTTTGGGCGCGCTCGCCCGCGGCGGTCCTCGCTGAGCATGTGGACATCAGATTTCCGCGTCCTGACAGCTCGGCTCCTGGCCACCCTTCCGGGCCTCGGTGACTGACGTGGTCGATGTTCGAACCCGAGGGTCTCGCACGCTCACCCACAGCCGGGCCTCGCTGATTGCGCTTGTCGAAATCAGGCCTGGGCCTGTCGACGAGTCCGATCCAACGGGGGTCCCCGGGATTGAGCCTGTCGAAGTCGGATCCTCGATGCTCCTGAGCCCGAACCGCGCGGCCGGCAGTCATCGGTTTACGCGATTTTGAGCTCATTTGGGGCGTTGAGAGGGCGACTGTGGCGCGACGAGCCGGCATTTGCGACGCTGACGAGCGGAGCAGCAGCCTTACGATGGCTCTCAGGGCCGTCAATTCGCGCCAATCTGGCGGGAAAATTGCCTACTGTAGCCCCTTTGCGGCGAGAAATCGGGTGGCCGGTGGTTGACGAACCCTGGCTCACGACGGGCATCCCGTCGAGTGTGATGTTTCACGTGAAACAGCTGCCGCGCGTGGTAGCGACGGGCTTGACCAACCACGAGGGTGCGACGCTCAGGCCATGACTGCTCCTTCGAGTCGGGTTGACTGGGGCGTTCCGAAATCACGGTGCCCCGTTCGAGGAAGCGACTCTTCAGGTCTCACCTAACCGCTTGAGATTTCTGACATCAGATTCACTGGGCCGACTAGCATGACGCGCTCTGCTCAGCGCTGACCGTGACCGACCCCTGGCCCGATTCCGGACGCTCGTAAGACGATCGTGGCGTCGCCGGGCTGTCTTTGGCCCTCCGAAAGCGGCGGAGTGGCCGTTCGATGGCTCACGTGTCGGGTTTACGTCAAACGGCCCGGAATTGCGCCGGCTGGACCTGCTCCGAGCGTTGTTTCACGTGAAACACTGGCCGTGTCGGGACTCGATAGGCACGACCCCCGAAATGGCATGCAACCTGCGTGTTCTGGCCGGAGCACGTCGGGTGGGTCTGGCCGTGCCCGCGGCTCGAGACTTCTGGCCGTGTCGTCAAGCTCGGCCGACGTACGTGCGGAGCGCAAGCCCTGGCGTTCGGATCGTCCCGACCGCTCAGTGAGGGTGTCGGGGATTGACGCGGGCGACGTAACGGGCCCTGACTCGCTTGCTTCAGCCCGTCGAGATTCCGCTCCCGCTTCTGGATAGGCCCAGTGGGCTCCATGTCTGGTTGATTGAACTTGTCGACGTTAAGTTTTTGGCACTCATGAGTAGGAACGATCCCGCGAGGGGAGCGGCCGCAAATGGGGGACTTGAGAGGGCTGTTTCAGCGAAAATGAAGGCGAATTCGGTGGTCGGGGCGGATGCGCCGTCGGAAGCTGCCGCGTCTCCGGCCCGGTGTTTCACGTGAAACATTTCTCGCCTAGGGTCTCAGTAGGCTCGACCGGCGAGGCGGTTGCGGCCTGCGCGTCAGGGTCTGGAATGCGCACCCACGGTTGATTCTGGTTGTCGAAAGCGGGATTCCGGTGTCAATAGGCTGCACGTGAGCGCATACAACGGCCTCTACAGCGCAATTTGGGCCGGTTTTGGGCCAGTCGAGGGCGATTTGTGGCGCTCCCGAGCTACTTCGGCGGCATTGATGCGCGGGGGAGTGGACGCGCGGTGGAGTGGACGCGCGGTGGCGCTCGGAGCCGCCAAATCAAATGACCTGGGGACGAAGTTCAGATCTGTCGCCAGGAGCGGGTGGCAGCCACGGTGCCTCCAGCAGGGTCTCGACCAGCTCGACCACCGAAGGGCGCGTCTCGCTTTCTGGCCGGACCGGCGAAATGGTGACGAGCGGCCACTGGGAGCCGTCGATGACAATGTTTTACGTGAAACACCCACCCTCGGAGGGGGGTGTTTCACGTGAAACATGACGGCAACGCGTGGCTACTGCAGGCTGGTGGAGGCCGCTCGAGCGAGGGCCGCATAGACAGTTCCGAGTGACTCTCCGGAGGCTTCAATGGACTGCGGGGCGAGTGAGGTTTCGGTGAGTCCGGGCAGGACGTTCGCCTCGAGGAACCACGCGACCCCCTCGGCGTCGACCATCAGGTCGATGCGGGAAAGCTGGGCCAACCCGAGCAGGCTATGAATCGCCACGGCGGTCTCGGCCACCCGCTGGGCCACATCCGGCGCGATGCGGGCCGGCGTGAAGAAGAGCGTTTCGCCGGCGTTGTACCGAGCTTCGAAGCTGAAGACGCCACTTACGGGCGCGATTTCAACGGCGGGGAGTGCGACGGGCCCGGCACCGGTGTTGATGACCGTGACGGCAAGCTCGGTGCCTTCGATCTTCGTCTCAACGAGGGCCGTCTCGTCGTAGGTGTAGGCATCGACCATGGCGCGGGGGAGACCCGCTGCTGTGTCGACAATGGTCACACCCTGGGCAGAGCCACCCTGGGCGGGTTTGACGACCAGGGGTGTGCCTAGGGCGGTCACGAGGTGCTCAAGCACACTGGCTGCACCGAGGTCGCGGAAGGTCTCACGTGAGAGGGCGATCCAGGTCGGGGTGGCGTATCCGGCGCGACGTACAAGTTCCTTGGCGGTGGGCTTGGACCAGGCCAGTCCCGCCGCGGTGCCACGCGGGCCGACGTGCGGGATCCCGGTGGTCTCGAGCAGTGAGAGCAGGGCACCGTCTTCTCCGGTCGCGCCGTGCAGAACGGGCCAGATCACGTCAGGCTTGCGGGTGGCTAGCTCGGTGAGGAGTCCCGCCTGCGGGTCGAGCACGGTCACGGTGTGACCGAGCCCGGTCAGCTCGTCTGCCACCCGGCGGCCACTGCGCATGGAGACGTCGCGCTCGTGCGAGATTCCACCCGCGAGCACCACAATGTCAAGAAACTCTGATTCGCTCATGATCTGGGGTTTTCCTTAGCTCGAGCCGGAGAAACGCGGGGTTAGTTGATGTCGGGCGGCGGGGCGCCGAAGCGGCGACCGTCGTGGGCGGGAAACAGCGAGCCTGTTCCGGCGAAGGTGTCGAGCAGCTCTAGTTCGTCACGGATGACGGTGGCGAGGCGACGGATACCCAGGCGGATGTGGTCCGGCGTGGGATAGCAGAAGGAAAGCCGGATGTTCTGGCGACCCTGACCATCCGCGAAGAACGCCGTGCCGGGGGTGTACGCCACGAGCTCCTTGACCGCGCGAGGCAGCATTGCCTTGGAGTCCAGGGTGTCCGGCAGGTTGAGCCACACGTAGAACCCGCCGTTGGGGTTGGTCCAGGTGAGCTCGGGAAGGTATTCCGTCAACGCGGAAAGCATGGCGTTCTTGCGTTCGCGGTAGACGCCGCGGAAGGTGTTGATCTGACCCTTCCAATCCGCGGTGGACAGGTACTCGGAGATCACCAGTTGGCTGAACGAGCTGGGGGAGAGTACCGCCGCCTCGTTGGCCAGCACGAGCTTCTCGCGGATGGCGTGCGGGGCCAGGGCCCAACCCACCCGGAAGCCGGGGGCGAGGGTCTTGGAGAAGGTCCCCAGGTACACCACACCGTCCCGTTCGATGGAACGCATGGCATCCGGTGCCTTCTGGTCGAAATACAACAGCCCATACGGGTTGTCCTCGAGGACCAGAATCTGGTTGGCCTTCGCGATCTCCAGGATCTCCAGACGGCGGGCCCAGCTGAGGGTCACCCCGGCCGGGTTGTGGAAACTGGGAATCGTGTAAAGGAACTTGATCTTGCGACCGGCGGCCTTCAGGCGTGCGATGTGTTCGCGGAGGGCCTCGGGGATCATGCCGTGCTCGTCCATGGGTACGTGGTCGACATCGGCCTGGTACGACTTGAAGATGACCATGGCCGTGACATAGCTCGGCCCCTCGGCGATGACAACGTCGCCGGGGTCCAGGAAGAGCTTGCTGACCAGTTCGAGAGCGTGTTGCGACCCCGTGGTGACGACGACGTCATCGGCGTGGGCGCGGATGCCTTCCAGCGCCATGACCTCGAGGATCTGCTCACGGAACAAGGGAACTCCCTGGCCAGAGCCATATTGCAGCGCAACGGGGCCCTGTTTGCGCATGACGCTGTCCATCGCGTTGATCACGAGGTCCTGGGGCAGGGCGGCGACGTAGGGCATGCCACCGGCAAGGGAGACGACCTCGGGGCGTGAGGCGACGGCGAACAGGGCGCGAACCTCGGAGGCGCGCAGGGCGGCGGCTCGCTCGGCGTAGTGGTGGTACCACGGGTCGAGGTTGTTGCCGGCCTGGGAGGTGCCTATCGCTGTCACGTCATATCCGTTCTGGTGTGGCCTTAATCGTATGGGGTGCGTCGCTCAGCGGCCGCATCCGCCTGAATTTACAAAAACACCCGCCCGGCGGCTGCCGGGCGGGTGTCGGGTTCGCGGAAGAACCTGCCGGCGGCTACTTGAGGTAGGCGGCCAGGTCGGCTTCGAGGGCGGGCTTCGGCTTGGCGCCGATGACGGTCTTGACGACCTCACCCTTCTGGAAGACCTTCATCGCGGGGATGGAGGTGATCATGTACTTTGCGGCGAGGGCCGGGTGGTCGTCCACGTTCAGCTTGACGATGTCGATCTTGTCGGAGTGCTCCGCGGCGATCTGGTCGAGGATCGGGCTGACGGCGCGACACGGGCCACACCACTCGGCCCAGAAGTCCACCAGGACGGTCTTCTCGTTGTTGATGACTTCCTGGTCGAAGGTGGCGTCGGTGACGGCGCGTGCTGACATGTAGTGCTCCTTAGTTGGTGACGCTTGCAAATTCGGGGTCGCCGGCCGCAGCCAGCAAGTCCTCGGGGAGGGTGGCCAGGTAGTGTTCGGCGTCCAGGGCCGCCACAGTGCCGCTGGCGGCCGCGGTGACGGCCTGGCGGTAGGTGGGGTCGATGACGTCTCCTGCGGCGAAGACGCCGGCCTGGCTGGTCTTGGAGGAGCGTCCGGCGACGGCGATGGTGCCCTCACTGGTGAGGTCGAGCAGATCGTGCACGAGGTGGGTGCGCGGGTCGTTGCCGATGGCGACGAACAAACCGCCCACCTCGAGGGTGCTCTCGGTGCCTGTGACGGTGTCACGAAGACGCAGACCCTCAACGGCCTCTTCACCATCGATGCCGACGACCTCGGAGTTCCAGACGAACTCGATCTTCGGGTGCGACAGAGCGCGCTCCTGCATGATCTTGGACGCCCGGAGGGTGTCCTTGCGGTGAATGATGTAGACCTTTTTCGCGAAGCGGGTGAGGAAGGTGGCCTCCTCCATGGCGGAGTCGCCGCCGCCGACGACGGCGATGACCTTCTCCTTGAAGAAGAAACCATCGCAGGTGGCACACCAGGACACGCCCCGGCCGCTCAGACGCTCTTCGTCGTGGATGCCGAGCTTGCGGTAGGCGGACCCGGTGGCGAAAATCACCGACAGGGCCTCGTGCTTCTCGCCGTTGCCGAGGGTGACCGACTTGACCGTGTCGCCGAATTCGAGCTTGGTCACGTCGTCGTAGACGACCTCGGTGCCGAACTTCTCGGCCTGCTCCTGCATCTTCGCCATCAGCTCCGGGCCCTGGATGCCGTCGGCGAAGCCCGGGAAGTTCTCAACGTCGGTGGTGTTCATCAGTTCACCGCCGGCCTCGACCGAACTGGCGATCAGCAGCGGCTTCATGTTCGCACGCGCAGCGTAGATGGCGGCGGTGAATCCGGCAGGACCCGAACCGATGATGATGATCTGACGCACGCGTAGACTCCTTGAAATCAGTGGAAGAGACGCCTTTCGGCGCCTCACATTCGGGTACAACACATCCTAATCGGAAGCTATTCCGCCCCGTCCGGCTCGGGGCCCCGCTGCACAGCTGCTGTTCAGCAACCGGTCACCCGGCCATTACCCGCAGCACGGGCGGACTAACGCCCGAGGCGGGCCTTCAACGGGGCCAGGAAGCCGTGTAGTTCGGGGCTGCGCATGAGAAGCAACAGGCCGAAGTACAGCACGGCCATGACCGAACCGATCAGGATCATGGAGAGAATCGCCGGTCCGATTCCCGACACGGCGAAACCGCCCGCCGTGGTGCCGCCCAGCACGACCAGGATGCCGATTCCCGCGGCGACCGGGACGATGACGGCGGCGACGTACTTCACCAGGCTGCGCAGGATCCGCCGCCCGTCGATACCGCCGAGCCGCTTGCGCAGCAGCCACGCGGCCAGGATCGCCTGGAGGATCCCGGATACCGTCACCACGAGGGCGATGCCGAACGCGATCCATTGCGGCGGAAGCAGGGCGCAGCCCAGCACACCAGTGATGACCAGGACCACCTGGAACAGGGTGAAGAAGAACGGGGTCCGCGTGTCGCCGAGGGCGTAGAAGGTGCGCTGCACGACGAAGAGCACGCAGAAGGCCACCAGGCCCAGGAGGAAGGCGATGATGACGTTGCCGATGGCTTGCACCTGTTCGAACCCGGCTTCGCCGAAGACCGTGGCGAACGGGTAGGCGCAGACCATGATGACCGCACTGGCGAGCACGATCAGCAGGGTGGTCCCGCGGATGGCCGAGGAGGCATCCGTGCGCAGCTTCTCGGTGTCATGGCGGGCGGCGTGCTCGCTCATCCGGGTGAAATACGCGGTGGCCACGGAAACCGTGATGATCGAGTGCGGCAGCATGAAGATCAGCCACGCCGTGCTCATGACGGTGGAGGAAGCGCCTTCTCCCGATGCTAGGGTCACGACCTGCGTTTCGACGATGCCGGCGATCGTGGTCAGCAGCAGCATGCCGAAGGTCCAGCTGGCCATCTTGCCGGCCGCGCCGAGGCCGACACCCCTGAAGGCGAAGTCGGGGCGGTAGCGCAATCCGATGCGGCGCCAGAAGTAGTAGAGCACCACGGCCTGCAACACGACACCGAGCGTCGCGCTGCCGGCCAGCAGGGCGGTCATCCCCGGGGTGAAGTCGGCCGGCGGCCGTTGGCCATCCGTGTCGATACCGAATAGGAGACCGAACAGCAGCAGACCGCCGATGGAGATCACGTTGTTGATCACGGGCACCCAGGTGAACGGGCCGAAGGACTTGCGGGCGTTGAGGACCTCGCCCAGGACCGTGTACAAGCCGTAGAAGAAGATCTGCGGCAGGCACCAGTACGCGAATCCGATCGCCAACGACAGTTGCTCGGGGGAGAAGCCCAGGCCGATGAACCGGGTGATCAGGGGTGCGAGCAGCGTGGCGGCCAGGGTCGTGATGGCCAGGATGCTCAAGGCCAGGGTGACGAGCTTGTTGATGTATGCGGTCCCGCCATCGTCGTGCAGGCTCGCGCGCACGATTTGGGGAACCAGCACCGCGGTGAGGACGCCGCCGGCCACGATCGTGTACACGGTGTTCGGCAGCTGGTTGGCGACCGTGAAGGCGTCGGGGACGTTGCCGATCTGCCCGATGATGTGGGCGAAGACGATGACCTTGAGAAAACCGAGCAGACGCGAGACGAGAGTTCCCGAGGCCAGGATCGCACTGGCGCGGCCGACGCCGCCCTGGCTAACCACGGGGAGCCGGGGGGACATCGTCGGCAACAGCTGGGGGAGTGACGGCGGGGTCGCTGTCGAGCGGGTCGGCGTCAGCTTCGGCGCCCTGTGAACGGTCGCGTCGCCGGTGCACGATGTTGCGCCACACGCCGAAGCCGAAGAACAGCACGACCAGAGCGGCAAAGATGCGGGATCCGATGCCTTCCCAGTCCGCGCGCACATTGACCGAGATCAACGAGGGCTGACCCAGTTGCGCCCCGGACGGGGTGAAGAGCGTCACTCGCAGGCTGACCGCGCCGTTTCCGACCGCTGCGGTCACGGGGATAGACACTGTCTTGGCCGAACTCGCGTCGATCACGGCCTCGACATCGTTGCCCACCACCAGGCGGCCGTTGGAGGGGACGACCTGTACCCGCACCGTGACGGCCTGGCCGAGGGCGTTGTTCAGCGTGACGGGGATGTCGACCTTGCTTCCGACGACATTGATCGGTCCCTTGGTGCTCACCGTGACCGACCGCAACACCTCGCTGGACGTCGCCAGATTGTCGTCAACGGCGGTGCGCCAGTCGTCCGGGTCGGCCCGCCAGGACGTCGCCAGCAGGGCGAGCACGGCGAGCCGGTTCGGTGCCGTGACGGCGGCCGGATCGGCGAGGGCTGTGGAGAAAGAGACGATCTCGGCTTCCCGGGCGATCAGTCGGCTCGCGAGGTCGACGCTGCTGCTGGGCTCGGCCTGCGGCCGGAAGGTGACGTCGGTGGAGACCGGAGCTGCTGCTGCCGCCGTCAGCGTTGTTGCGGAGTACCAGGGCAGGGCCGACAGTGCGTCGATGGTCTGCGCCAGCCGCGCCGCGGTCGGCGGCCAGCCGCGATCGAGGGTAGCGAGGAGCGTGTGCGCCTGGTCGGGATTCGCGGCGGCCACGACGGCGATTTGGGAGGACAACTCGGCCATGTACCCGCGCCAGTCGTCATCGGTCGTGGCCATGACGGCCGAGCGCATCGCCTCCGAGATCCCGGCGTCGGCAACCAGGCCGAGTTCGTTGGAGCCCAGGTCGACAGTTGTGCTGGTGGTGACTTCAGGGTCGTCCAGGGTCACGTTGCCCGATGAGAGGAGCGTCGTGGTGAGTTCCGCGGTCGCGAAGGCGGACAGGTCTGCCTGAGCGACGGCGTCGTCGGCGGGCCAGGCGATGGACGTGGAGGTGTAGTCCCAGGCGAGCAGCTGGTCGAGGGTCGGCACAGGGTTTTCACCGGTGGGCTGGTCCGGGACCGCGGGCGCGTCGGACGAGGTCGGTGCGCCGGGATCGACGGCGCTCCCCTCGGGCTCTGGCGCGGCAGTGGGTTCGATGGGAACGAACAGGGCCGGGTCGGTGGCGAAAGTCAGCGAGGTCGGTGAGAGCGGGCTGCTTGACCCGGCCTGAACGGCCAGGGAAGGATCCGAGTCTGCATACCCGAGCGGGAATATATCGTTTTCCGCCAGATCGAGGCGGTTCAGCCAGGTGATCGCGGACTCAGGCGCGCTCGTTCCGAGCACCCGGATCGAGGCGATGATCATCGGGTCGACGGCGATCGCGACGGGGCGGTTGAGAAGCCCGTCGAGCTGGCGGGTGAGGATACCGGAGCTGGAGGTGTACGCGGCGAGATCCTCGGCGCTGATGAGGCCGGAGCTGTTCGCGGGGGTGGTGATCGGCATCGCTACGGCGAGGCTGACCGGGGTGACGACGGGGGGCTGCTGCACGGAGGCATCCGGGTACCAGACGAAGGTGGACCGACCGGACGCCCGCACCGATTCATCAGTGGTGAGGGAGGCCGCGATGCCCCGCGGTCCCCAGGGACTCCACTCGAACAGGCCGAGCGCGGCGTTGGGCACCGAGACCGCGACCGTGACCGTGCTGTTGGGCTGCACGGGGACGGTGAGCGGGACGCTGGTCATCAGGTCGCTGCCGGTGTCGTCGTCCTCGTCCGAGGCGAGCCAGTCGTCCAGGTCCGTTGAACTGGTCAGCGCCCGCTCCGCCAGGAAGACATCGATGTTTCCGGTGGGGATGGCGGTGGCGGAATCGTTGGTGATGGTGACGGAGAGCTTGAGGTCCTCGTTGAGGCGCAGGATCGAGGAGGTGGCCGGTGTGACGTGCAGGGCGACGGTGTCGTCGTTGGTCGCCGTTTCCACCGACCCCACGAACGTGCCCGTCGCGGCGGTTGCCGGAGTCGCGGTGGCCAGCGCCGGGCAGAGCAGCAGGGGGGCGCACAGCAGCGCGGCCACGATGCGACGCCGGATTCCGGGGAGCGCAGGCCGACGCGCGTGATTCGGATCGGCCAGCATGTACGGGATTCTACGGCGTAGCCGGGTGAGAACCCTCCGCGCCGGCTGGGTGGCGCGCGGGTGGGACGGGCGAGCAACTACCATTGGGGCATGCAGAGCGTCACGGCAGCCCTCGCAAGACTGGGCGACCTGGCTGCGTCCCCCACGGTGTCCCGTTTGGCGAACGCATTCGCCGCGGCCGGTTTTGAACTGGCCCTGGTCGGCGGTCCCGTCCGCGACGCGTTCCTGAACCGAGTCACCAATGACCTCGACTTCACCACCAACGCCACTCCCGACCAGATCTTGACGATCGTCAAGCCGATCGCCGAGGCGCACTGGGACATCGGTCGTGCGTTCGGCACCATCGGCGCCCAGATCGCGGGCGAGAAGGTCGAGATCACCACCTATCGGGCCGACAGCTACGACGGTCAGACCCGCCGCCCCGACGTGGTCTTCGGCAGCAGCCTCGATGATGACCTGCTGCGGCGGGACTTCACCGTGAACGCGCTCGCTCTGCGGCTGCCGCAGCTCACTCTCGTCGACCCGTCTAATGGGATCGACGACCTGCTCAACGGGGTACTGCGGACGCCCACCGCACCCGAGATCTCGTTTGGCGACGACCCGCTGCGGATGATGCGGGCCGCCCGCTTCACCGCTCAGCTGGGCTTCACCCTCGAGATCGACACCGCGATCGCCATGTCCGCCATGGCCGGGAGCATCAACATCATCTCCGCCGAACGGGTCGGCGATGAGCTCGGCAAGCTGCTGCGCTCGGCGAACCCGCGTGCCGGCATCGAGCTGCTCGTGGAATCCGGCCTGGCCGCGATCGTGCTGCCGGAGATCCCGGACCTGCGCCTGGAGGTCGACGAGCACCATCATCACAAAGACGTCTACCAGCACACCCTGACGGTGCTCGACCAGGCCATCGGTTACGAGCGAACCCGTAAGAACCTTCCCGAACCCGACCTCGTGGTGCGGTTGGCGGCGCTCATGCACGACATCGGCAAGCCGGCCACCCGGCGGCTCGAGTCCGGCGGTGTGGTGAGTTTTTACCACCACGACGTGGTCGGTGCGAAGCTGGCCAAGAAGCGGTTGCGTGCGCTGCGCTTCGACAACGACACCATCGCTGCGGTGGGCAAACTCGTGGAACTGCACCTGCGGTTCTTCGGTTACACCGAAGGGGCCTGGACCGACTCCGCCGTGCGCCGGTACGTGCGCGACGCCGGCGACCAGCTCGAGCGGCTGCACATCCTCACCCGAGCCGACGTCACCACCCGCAACCGGCGCAAGGCCGACCGGCTGGGCTTCGCCTACGACGACCTCGAACAGCGCATCCGTGAGCTCGCGGCCCAGGAGGAGATGGACTCGGTTCGGCCCGACCTCGACGGTGAAGAGATCATGGCGATCCTGGGCCTGACGCCGGGCCGTGAGGTGGGCGAGGCCTACCGCTATCTCCTGGAGCAGCGCCTGGACGACGGGCCTCTCGGCACCGAGGAAGCCACCCGCCGTCTGCAGTCCTGGTGGGCGGCCCGCAGCGCCTGACCCGCCCGCCCCCCTCGGCGAGTTGCCCACGTGCGGACGAGTTGCCCCGGCACACCGGGGCAACTCGTCCGCAGTAGGGCAACTCGCGCGGGAGCGCCCGTCCTCCACAGGCCGAGCTCGGCCGAGTTCTGCACCGCTCGCGTACCGGTCACCGCCCGGCGAGGCCACCGGGAGACGCTTCTCGGCATGGACCCCAACGCTTCCGCGCTGTCTCAGCTGCGGCTCACCCGCGATCAGCCCGGCCACGACGCGCGCGCCCATCGCCGCGAGCACGAATACGGCGGCACCGAGCGCTTGCGGCGTGGCATCTACGTGTCGCGGACCATCTGGACCAGCGCCGACGCGGATGCCCGCTATCTGATGCGCATCCAGGCCGCGGTGCTGTCCAGGCAGTCGCGCCCGGTGGTGAGTCACCTGTCGGCGGCCCGGGTCTGGGGGTTGCCGGTGCTCGGGCAATGGCCTACCGAGGTTCACCTGCAGGGCGGAAGCGGACAGACGCGGACGTCGAAGAACTGGATCGCCTGGCATCACGACCCGCTGCCGGACGAGGACGTCACCGAGATCGACGGTCTACTGGTGACGACGAGACTCCGAACCCTGGTCGACCTGGCCCGGAGCCAACCCTTCCGCTCCGCGGTGATCAGCCTGGATGCCGGACTGCAGGAACAGTTCCTCCTCCCCGGCGGTGCGGTGATCCCGGCCATCACGCGCGACGAGGTGATGGCCCGGGTGCTGCGGCTCGGAAGTGCGCGGGGCACCCGACGTGCCCGCCGGTCCGTCGGCTTCGCAGACGCGAAGTCGGGCTCGCCAGGGGAGTCCCTGAGCCGCACGGGCATCTTCCTCGCCGGCATGCCGATGCCGGAGCTGCAGGTGGTCTACCCGCACCCCTTCGGTGAAGACCGGGTCGACTTCCGCTGGAAGCGCCGGTTTCAACTGAAACGGATGCCTCTGCTCGGCGAATTCGACGGGGAGGTCAAGTACACCAGGGGCGACTTCATGGGCGGGCGCACAATCGACGAGGTCGTCTGGGCCGAAAAGCGCCGGGAGGACCGGTTGCGTGCTCCTGGCCGGGCGATGGTCCGCTGGCTCTGGGCGGATGCCCTCCGACCTGAGCGCCTCCGCGCACTGCTCCTCAACGCCGGTCTGCGCCCCACCCAATGAGCGCCACCGCAGGTGTGCGCGCCGCGAGTTGCTCTGCCGCGGACCAGTTGCCCCGGAGCGCGGGGGCAGCTCGTCCGCAGGTGGGCAACTCGCGGAAGATTTCCGATGCGGAGGGCATCGGAGGGGATGGTGGCGCAATCGCCGCGGTTCCAGTAGTCTTGGCAGGTTGTCTGTGTGCCGGATTCCCGGCCTCCACGTTCAACACATGCACAACCCTCCTGTTGCAGAAATACTGCAGCCGTTTAGTCCGAAGGAGGTGGGTTAGTCATGCATCAGTACGAATTGATGGTAATCCTCGATCCCGAGATCGATGAGCGCACCGTAGCTCCCAGCCTTGACAAGTTCCTCAACGTTGTTCGCAACGATGGTGGAACCATTGACAAGGTTGACGTTTGGGGTCGCCGCCGTCTCGCATACGAGATCAACAAGAAGGCCGAGGGCATCTATGCCGTCGTCGACTTCACCGCAAACGCCTCAGCAACTGCCGAGCTCGACCGTCAGCTGAAGCTGTCGGAAGCCGTCATGCGCACCAAGGTGCTTCGCGCAGAAGAGGGCATCGCCCAGGTTGCCGTCGCAAGCAAGCTTGCCGCCGAGAAGGCCGCCCGCAAGGCAGCTAACCCGAAGGCTGCTGCTGCTCCGGTCAAGGCCGACGCTCCTGCCGCAGCTCCCGCTGCCAAGGTCGCCGCATCCGCAAAGCCTGCAGCTGCCCCGGCAGCTCCGGTCGCCGTGGACGCTCCTGCCGAGGCAGACGCCGACAAGGCAAGCGACAAGTAGCCCATGGCCGGCGAGACCGTAATCACCGTGGTGGGCAACCTCACCAGCGATCCGGAACTGCGTTACACGCAGAACGGGCTGGCGGTAGCCAACTTCACCATCGCTTCCACTCCGCGCAATTTCGATCGCGCAACGAGTGAGTGGAAAGATGGCGAGGCACTGTTCCTGCGCGCGAGCGTTTGGCGTGAATTCGCCGAGCACGTGGCCGGTTCATTGACCAAGGGTTCCCGTGTCATCGCTTCCGGGCGTCTCAAGCAGCGTTCGTATGAGACCAAGGAAGGTGAAAAGCGCACGAGCATGGAGCTCGAGATCGACGAAATTGGTCCTTCGCTGCGCTACGCCACCGCCTCCCTCACGCGCGCGCAGTCATCCTCTGCTCCCCGCGGCGGCGCGCCCGTCGCGCAGCAGCAGGGTAACGACGAGCCCTGGGCACCCAGCGCCCCCGCAGCCAACACTGGCGGCGGCGACGTCTGGAACACCCCGGGCAACTTCAGCGACGAGACCCCCTTCTAAGCCGAACCTCACGGTTGACGGCTGCACTCACACGTTTTAGAAAGTTAGGAAATCATGGCTGGAAAGTCGAGCGGCGACCGCCGCAAGCCGCTCCGCGGTGCTAAGGGTGGCAAGAACGCCGCTCCCGCGAAGTCGATCCGGGTTGGTGTCATCGATTACAAAGATGTCCCCACTCTTCGGAAGTTCATCTCAGAGCGTGGAAAGATCCGCGCCCGCCGCATCACCGGCGTCTCCGTCCAGGAGCAGCGCCTGATCGCGCGTGCCGTCAAGAACGCCCGCGAAATGGCCTTGCTGCCCTACGCCGGCTCAGGCCGGTAAGGAGCCCTCACATGTCGAAATTGATTCTGACGCACGAGGTCTCCGGCCTCGGTACCCCCGGTGACATCGTTGATGTCAAGAACGGGTTCGCTCGTAACTACCTTCTCCCCCAGGGCTTCGCTGTTGCGTGGACCCGCGGTGGCGAAAAGCAGATCGAGCAGATCAAGGCCGCCCGCGTAGCCCGCGAGCACGCCACCCTCGAAGAGGCCCAGGCTCTCAAGGCAACCCTTGAGAACACCAAGGTCAAGCTGGTCGTCAAGGCCGGCGCCGGCGGACGCCTGTTCGGCTCCGTCAAGACCACCGACGTAGCCGACGCGGTTGCCGCGGCCGGCCTCGGTGCCATCGACAAGCGCAAGATCGAGCTCAGCCCGATCAAGCTGACCGGTGAGCACACCGCGACAGTTCGTCTGCGCGACGAGGTCAGCGCGACCATCACCCTTCAGGTGGTAGCCGCAAAGTAGTCTCGTTTCATCAGGAGTAGCGGCGGTTTCGAAAGAAGTCGCCGCTACTCCTATTTAACGCCCAAGCGCGTAGCCCCCGTTCTTGGCACATTTGTCCCGTGTTTTACACCGCTTTGTGCACAGGTGTCCACCTATTTCATCAACATTCAATCGAGCATTGAAACTAGTTTTTCCACACACATGTGAATAGTTTTAATACCTGATCAAACGCAACTTCAAGTTAAATATCCGTGAGTTGTCCACAGCCGAGTGCACAGGTTGTGCACAAGTCGTGCGGCGTTTCGCGCAGATTACTCACAGAGTTATCCACAGGGTGGTTTGGCTGGGCAGACGAGTCTCTCTATGGTGGGCAAGCAGGTATTCGCTCTTGTGCGCCTGCCTACCGGATGATCGCTGTCAGCGGCTCCTGATACACCAGAACCACACCAACACGAGGAGGCTCGGCGTGTCGATAGCTCACCTGGGTTACGCCGATCAACGCGGCTCAGATCAACGCGGCTCCGAGTACCGTGGCAGCTCCGAACCGCGCCACGCCGAACGCACGCCGCCACACGACCTGCTGGCCGAGCAGAGCGCCCTGGGCGGCATGATGTTGAGCAAGGATGCCGTCGCCGATGTCGTCGAGACCGTCCGCGCGGCCGATTTCTACGTTCCCAAGCACGAGATCATCTTCGACGCGATCCTCTCGCTCTACGCGCAGGGTGAACCCACCGACGTCATCACCGTCACCGACGAGCTGACCAAGCTCGGCGAGATCTCCCGCGCCGGCGGCGCCGACTACCTGCACACCCTCACCAGCCTGGTGCCCACAGCCGCCAACGCCGGCTTCTATGCCACCATCGTGGCCGAACGGTCCATGCTCCGTAAGCTCGTCGACGCCGGAACCCGGATCGCGCAGATGGGTTACGCGGGGGAGGGCGAGGTCCTCGACCTGGTGAACACCGCGCAGGCCGAGATCTACTCGATCACCGGCAGCACCGAGGTCGAAGACTATGTCCCCCTCACCGACGCCGTCACGGCCGCCATCGAGGACATCGAGGCCGCCAAGCTCAAGGACGGCCAATTCACCGGTGTCCCCACCGGCTTCGCCGACCTCGACGAGCTCACCAACGGCTTCCACGGCGGCCAGCTCATCATCGTCGCCGCCCGACCGGCCCTGGGTAAGTCCACCCTCGCGCTGGACTTCGCGCGGGCCGCCTCGATCCACCACGACATGCCGAGCATCTTCTTCTCGCTCGAAATGGGCCGCAGTGAGATCGCCATGCGTCTGCTCGCCGCCGAGGCCTCCGTGCCCCTGCAGAGCATGCGTAAGGGCAACGTCGAAGCGCGCGACTGGACCACCATCGCCGCCACCCGCGGCCGCATCAATGATGCGCCGCTCTACATCGACGACAGCCCCAACATGACCCTGGTCGAGATCCGGGCCAAGTGCCGACGACTGAAGCAGCGTGTGGGCCTCAAGCTCGTCGTGATCGACTACCTGCAGCTGATGACGTCGGGCAAGAAGGTCGAATCCCGCCAGCAAGAGGTCAGCGAGTTCTCCCGGGCGCTCAAGCTGCTGGCTAAGGAGTTGCAGGTCCCGGTCATCGCCCTGTCCCAGCTGAACCGTGGCCCGGAGCAGCGAGCCGACAAGATGCCCGCGATCTCCGACCTCCGCGAGTCCGGTTCGCTCGAGCAGGATGCCGACATGGTGATCCTGCTGCACCGCGAGAGCGCGTACGAGAAGGACAACCCGCGCGCGGGCGAGGCCGACCTGATCGTGGCCAAGCACCGTAACGGCCCCACCCGCACCGTCACCGTGGCCTTCCACGGCCACTACTCCCGCTTCGCAGACATGGTGCCCGGCGCATAGCGCTCAGCTGACCGCAGGGTGTGTCGCGGCCCTAGCCCAGGGCAGCGCGGCGCGTGGTGTGGCGGGTGGGTACGGCGGACCAGGGGTCCTCCGGCCAAGGGTGCTTCGGGTAGCGTCCGCGCATCTCCGCTCGCACCTGCGAGTACGGGCCTGCCCAGAAGGATGCGAGGTCGTCGGTCACGGCAAGGGGATGCCCGGCGGGGGAAAGCAAGTGGAACAACACCGGCACTCGTCCTCCGACGATTCGTGGGGTCTCTGCCCATCCGAAGCACTCCTGGAGTTTCACAGCCACAACGGGACGAGCCGACGAATCATCGGCGGGTGGGTAGCTGAGACGGACATGCGAACCGCTGGGAACCCGGAAGTGCTCCGGAACCAGAGCGTCAAGGTCGACCGCCGCGGGCCAGGGCAGGGTACGGCGGAGTGCAGGGGCAAGGTCGATGCGCGCGGCCGGAGTGCCGGCGGCCAGGTCTGAGAGCTCGGGGCCGAGCCAGGCATCGAGCGTAGCGAGCAGAACGGTGTCTGAGACATCCGGCCAGGGCGATCCGAGCTCGCGATACAGCAGCGCGAGGCGCCGCCGCAGAGCGTCCGCGGCGTCTGACCAGATGAACACTCCGAGGCCGTGCGCTGTGACGGCACGGCGGACGGCATCCCGTCCGCCATCGTCCGCCGGTACGCGCACCGGCACGGACGAGCGAATGATCGCACCGATCCGACGTTCGCGGCGGGCCACGACGCGCCCGTCCACGAACCGTGCTTCGACCCGGTCTGTGCAGAGATGGGGCGCCACCTGCTCCGCCTGGTTCTCGGAGATGACGGCGGCAGAGCGGATGAGTGCTCCGGTTCCTGCGGCCGCTCGTCCCTCTGCCCGAGTGACGTCCGCCACCGCCAACCAGTCGGCACTCGCGAGCTGACCGGTGATCCCGGCACGGGTGCCGGAGGCGAGAAGAAAGGTTGCACCGTTGGGCGATTGATCGACGCGGCGGGCGATCCACTCGGGAAAGGCGAGCGCGATGATCAGTCCGGTCTGATCAGCGCCTCCTCGCGCCGTGTCAATCGCCCCGGCGAAGCGCTCGAGACGGCGGACATCCTGCTCCCATCGGCGGGCATCCGGGCTTCGTCCAGTGCGCAGCGCGTTGAGAGTGGCCTGGGCGTCTCCGTCGTGAACGCGGAGGTCACCTGTGAGCAGCGCGATGACCTCGGCCGCTGTGCGCCCGCCGACCAGGTCACTCCCGGCGCGCAGTGCGCGGGCGAGGCGCGGAGCTGTCGGGACGCGGGCGAGCGCTCGGCCCTCGTCGGTGGCGCGGCCATCGGCATCGATCGCGCCGAGCCCACGCAGCGCGGTGAGGGCCTCGTCCAGGCTGCCAGACGGGAGCGGATCGACCAGCCGCAGGCCCACGCCACTTGGGGCGCCCCAGCAGGCGAGGAGCAGGGCTGCATCGGTGAGATCTGCCGCCTGGATCTCAGGGGCGGCGTGCGACGGCGCCGTGGCGAAGGTGCGCTCGTCGACGCAGCGGACCACGACGCCAGGCCCCTGCCGGGTGGCGCGCCCCGAGCGCTGGATGGCGGAGGCCTTGGGCGTCGGGCCGGTGACGAGACCGCTCATGCCGCGTGCAGCATCCCGCTGCGGAGAACGAGACAGGCAGGTGTCGACGACCAGGCGTACGCCGGGCACGGTCAGAGAGGATTCGGCCAGTGACGTCGTGACGATGATCCGTGCCGCAGCATCGGGGCTCCGCCCACTGACCACCGTATCCTGCTCTGCGGCGGGGATCTGGCCGTGCAGTTCCCGCACGTCGAGCTCCGCGGCGAGACCACGGATGCGTCCGGCGATCTCGGAGACCTCACGCGCACCCGGCGCGAAGACGAGAGCATCGGCGGCCGGATCGGTGCGCACGAGGGTGCGGTGTGCGGCAACCGCGGTGCTCGCGACGTGGTCGAGGAAAGCCCAGGTGACCCCCCGCTCATCCAGTCGAGGTGTGGGAGAGGGCGCCCAGCGCACCTCGAGCGGATGGGCCGGTGCGCTCTGGGTCACGATCGGGGCCGGGCCCGCATCCGTACCGAGAATTGACGCGAACCTCTCGGCGTCGAGGGTCGCGGACATCGCGATGAGGACGAGGTCGTCGCGCAGCTCGCGGACCTCGCCGAGTAGCCCGATCAGCAGGTCCGTCTCCAAAGCCCGTTCGTGCACTTCGTCGATGATGACCGCATCGATCCCGTCGAGACCAGGGTCATCGAGCAGTCGGCGCAGGAGCACGCCGGCGGTAACGAACTCGATCAGGGTGGATGGACTCACCTGGCGTTCGCCACGGACGGTGTATCCGACGCGAGAGCCGAGAGAGGATCCGTCCAACTGCGCGAGTCGTCGGGCGGCGGCGCGGGCAGCGACCCGGCGTGGCTGAGTGACGATCACACGACCCGGAACCCGATCGGCGAGGATGGGCGGCACGAGTGTGGTCTTTCCCGTGCCCGGCGGCGCGCTGACGACCACGGTGCGGCTCCGATCAAGCGCAGCACTCAGATCATCGATCGCCGAGGCGAATGCGAGCCCGCGACCGAGCCTGGACGGATCGAACGAGAGACGGGTCACGTCCTCAGTCTGTCGCGTTTGGGGGGTGTGTGCTCACGTGTCGTAGGTACCGAGCCTCGGCTCTGGGCCCACGTGACTTGCCTCAGCGAGCCACTGGCCCGCTTCGGCAAGCGCCGATAAAGGCCTGACAGCGGGGATGGCCTCGCCTGTCAGGCCCTTTCGGTGTGCGGCGCGTCAGGCCCGGCCGGCCCGGTTCGCCAGACCGCTCACGACGTGCGCGGGTCCTCCGGGTCGGCGTCCGGCGCGAGAGCGGTATCCGGCGTCACGGCGTCGGGTTCGGCGTGGTCTGCCGCCGACGGGTGCGCCGACGACGTGTCCGCAGTGGGCTGCGGGTCCTGAGGCATCAGATCGCCCAGGTCCTGCATCTCTCCGATCTCCTCCGGGGTGAGTTCGCCCAGGTCGGGGCGGTCGACCAGGGGGGTCTGGCCGCGCGGTCGGCGTGGCCAGAAGGCACGTCGTTCTCGCGTCTGGATGGAGACGTTGCCGGCGGCATCCGTGATCGCGGCGCTGATGCGGCCGTCCATCTGGTCGCCGAAGTGGTCGTCGAAGTTGTTCTCCAGATGGTTGGTGACGCTCTGGCTGATCCGGCGCGCCATCTCCTCCCGGCGGACCCGGCGTTCGACCTGCACGAGCACCTGGTGTTCGGCCCTGAAGGCCCGATAGGTGGCGATACACATGCCGATCATCACCACACTCACCGGGATGGCGGTGAGGATGGCGCCGGTCTGCAGCGCGGACAGGCCACCGGCGAGCAGGAGAGCGATCGCGACGACGCCGACCAGGCTGGCCCACAGGATACGGCTCCACTTGGGCGGATCGGTCTCGCCACCGGAGGCGAGCATATCGATCACGAGGGAGCCGGAATCGGCCGAGGTGATGAAGAAGATCGCGACGATCGCGACAGCCAACACCGCCAGCACGGGCCCGAACGGAAGCGCGGCGAGGAAGTCGAAGAGCACGTTCTCCGGCACGATCCCCACCTCGGGGTCGACCAGGGCCGCGGGGTCCTCCCACACCTGCTTGATAACGCTGCCACCCATCACGGCGAACCAGAGGAACGTGACAAGGGTCGGCACCAGGAGAACGCCGGCGACGAACTCGCGCACGGTGCGGCCACGGGAGATCCGGGCGATGAAGACACCGACGAACGGCGCCCAGGAAATCCACCAGCCCCAGTAGAAGACCGTCCAGCTGCCTTGCCAGTCCAGACCCGCCTGGCCGGTGAAGGCGCTGGCGTCGAAGGTGAGTCCGACGATGTTCTGCAAGTAGCCGCCGAGGGACTCCACGAAGACCCGCAGCAGGTACATCGTGGGGCCGAGCAGCAGGACGGCGACCAGGAAGAGCGCGGCCGCGCCGAGGTTGATGTTCGACAGCCACTTGATGCCCTTGCCGACGCCGCTGACGACGCTGGCGATGGCGATGAGGGTGATGATCACGATCAGGACCACCAGCAGGGTGTTGCTCACGGAATCGACGACGCCCAGGTGGCGCAGCCCCGCGGCGATCTGCTTGACACCGAGCCCGAGCGACGTGGCCACACCGAACAGGGTGCCCACGATCGCGGTGACGTCGATGGCATCGCCGAGGCGACCCTTCACCTTGTCGCCGAGCAGCGGTTCCAGGGCCCAACGGATCGAGACCGGCCGCCCCTTGCGGTGAATGGCATAGGCGAGGGACAGGCCGACCACGGCGTACACCGCCCAGGCGTGGAAGCCCCAGTGCAGGAAAGTCTGGGACATGGCTGCGGCCGCAAGTTCCGGGCGGCTGCCGTGCACGCCCGGCTTGGGCTCCAGGAAGTAGGTGAGCGGCTCGGCGGCGCCCCAGAACACCAGGCCGATGCCCATGCCCGCGGCGAAGAGCATCGAGAACCAGGACATCAGCCCGAATTCCGGCTTGTCGTCGTCCTGGCCGAGCTTGATGTCACCGAACCGGCTCAGCCCCATCCACAGTGCGAAGATCACGAAGAAGGCCACCAGCACGAGGTAGTACGGCCCGAGGCCGGCCACCACCAGGGTCTGCAATTGCGCGAGGACGGCGCCGGTGCGCACCGGGAAGAAGATGCTGACCAGGACGACGGCCACGATGATGCCCAACGCCGGATAGAAGATCCGCGGGGCCGGCACGTGCACCCCGAAACGTCGGGGCCGGCTGGTCGAGGCGGCTGCTGTTGGCGGGGCTGACGGGGACGGGGCGGCGCTGGGAGCGCCCGCCACGTCGGCGGGTTCAGTGGAGCTGATAACGGACAACCAATCGGGTTGGGGCATCCGTTTAGCCGGGCGCTGCTCGGGTGTGGATGCCGGCGGCAGTGCGGGAAGATCAGGCAATTCGTACGGGGTGGGCGCCACTACGGCGGCCCGGGCAATCCTTCAGCCTACGAGGTCGAGGGTGCTCTTGGCCACCCGGGCAGGGTCTTTCGGCCCTGAAAAACGCCCCGGGCCGGCAAAACCCGACGGTACGCTACGGAGTGAGATCGCCCTGGGACGCGCGAACGACCCCGTTTCGCTCGTCAGGTGGCAGATGCGTCAAAGGAGTGGTTACTCGTGAAGGTTGGCATAGGGCGTGAACGCCGAGAGGGCGAAAAACGCGTCGCAGCAACACCGGAAACGGTGACCCAACTCACCGCGCTGGGTGTCGACGTCACCGTCGAAGCCGGCGCCGGACTGGCATCGGGCTACTCCGACGCCGCCTATGAGAAGGCCGGCGCGCAGCTGGTCGCGGACTTCGACGCCACCGCGTTCGATGTGCTCTGCCACGTGCGTCCGCTGAGTCCCCAGCTGGCCGCCACGCTACCGGCCGGAATCATCACGGTGGGTCTGGCGTCGCCGGCGTCCGAACTGCCCACGGTGGCAGCCCTGGCCGCCGCACAGGTCACATCGTTCGCGCTCGAACTGGTGCCACGTATCTCCCGGGCCCAGTCGATGGACGCGCTCACCTCGCAGGCCCTGGTCGCCGGCTACCGGGCCGTGCTCGAAGCCACCATCCGGTTCCCCCGGTTCTTCCCGCTCTACATGACCGCGGCCGGCACCATCCCGCCGGCCCGGGCGCTCGTGCTCGGCGCCGGAGTCGCCGGACTGCAGGCCATCGGCACCGCCAAGCGCCTCGGCGCCAGGGTCTCCGCCTATGACGTGCGGCCGGCGTCGGCCGACGAGGTCACCTCGATGGGCGGCACCTTCATCACCCTCGACCTGGCCGCCGTCGAAGGCACCGGCGGTTACGCCAGCGAACTGGCCGAGGACCGCGCCGTGCGCCAGCGCGAACTGCTGGCCCCACACGTGGCCAAGGCGGATGTGCTCATCACCACCGCCGCGATCCCCGGCCGGCCGGCCCCGCTGTTGGTGACCCGGGAGATGGTCGCGGCCATGCCCGCCGGTTCCGTGGTCATCGACCTCGCCGCCGAAACCGGCGGCAACGTCGAGGGCGTACTCCCCGGCGTCGACCAGCTGGTGCCCACCGCGGCCGGTGACGGCTTCGTCACCCTCGTCGGCATGCAGGACGCCGCCTCCGCGATGGCCTCCGACGCATCGCGGCTGTACGCCAAGAACGTCGCCAACCTGCTCGCGCTGATGATTCATGACGGCCAGGTCGTACCCGACTTCACCGACGAGGTCATCGCCGGAGCCTGTCTCACCACCGGCGGCGAGGTGCGGCACGCACCGACAGCTGCCGCGCTGGAAGGAAAGAACTGATGGATCCGATCACTCTGCTCACGGTCATCGTGTTGACCGTCTTCGTCGGCTTCGAGGTGGTCTCCAAGGTGTCCAGCACCCTGCACACCCCCCTGATGAGCGGCGCCAACGCCATCCACGGCATCATCCTGATCGGCGCGATCATCGTCGCCGGCCAGCTGGACGACCCGTGGCTGATATTCGTGGCCCTACTCGCCGTCGCCCTCGCCACCGCCAACCTCGTCGGCGGTTTCGTCGTCACCGACCGGATGCTGGGCATGTTCCGCGGCCGGAAGCCCGCCGCCACCCCGAAGGACACCACCAAATGAGCCTCCTGTCCGCCGAGTGGACCGCACTGCTCTACCTGGCCGCGGCCGTCTGCTTCATCCTCGCCCTCAAGGGCCTGAGCTCGCCCCGCACCGCCCGCCGCGGCAATCTGATCGGCGCCGCCGGCGCCACCCTCGCCGTGATCACGGTGTTCCTGTCGGCCAAGCTCGACAACATCCCGCTGATCCTGCTGGCGATCGCGGTGGGATCCGCGATCGCGGCACCCATCTCCCGTCGGGTGCAGATGACTCAGATGCCCCAACTGGTGGCACTGTTCAACGGCGTCGGCGGCGGCGCCGCTGCGCTGGTCGCGATGCTCGAACTCGGGCACAGTGAAGGCCCCTGGGTGCTCGTGGCGGTGGTCTTCACCATGCTCGTCGGCGCGGTCTCGTTCGCCGGTTCCGCGATCACCGTGGCCAAGCTGCAGGAACTGATCACCACCCGCCCGGTGGTGTTCCCCGGCATGAAGTGGGTCATGACCCTCGCGGTCGTGGCAGCCCTCGTCATCGGCGGGCTCGTCGTGGCAACGGGGTCCACCGGCTGGGCGCTGCTGCTCCTGGTACTCGGCCTGGTCGTCGGCCTGCTGCTCGTGTTGCCCGTCGGCGGCGCCGATGTGCCCATCGTCATCTCGCTGCTCAACGCCTTCACCGGACTCGCGGTCGCGGCATCCGGTGTGGTGTTGGACAACGTGCTGCTCGTGGTCGCCGGCACCCTGGTCGGTGCCAGCGGTACCATCCTCACCCGAGCCATGGCCTCCGCCATGGGGCGTGGCGTCAGCGGCATCATGTTCGGCGCTTTCCGCGGCGGCTCGACCGCCGGCTCCACAACGCAGAGCGACCGCCCGGTGCGCTCCTCGAACCCCGAGGACGTCGCCGTGATGCTCGCTTACGCGCAGCGTGTGGTGATCGTGCCCGGCTACGGCCTGGCCGTGGCCCAGGGTCAGCACACCATCGCCGAGCTCGCCACGACCCTCGAGGCGCGCGGCGTCGACGTGGCCTTCGCGATCCATCCCGTCGCCGGGCGGATGCCCGGACACATGAACGTGCTGCTCGCCGAGGCCAACGTGCCCTACGAGTCGCTCAAGGAGATGGCCGAGGTCAACCCCGAGTTCAAGAACACCGATGTGGTGCTCGTGGTCGGCGCGAACGACGTCGTCAACCCGGCCGCGAAGACCTCGCCGGGCGCGCCGATCTACGGGATGCCGATCCTCGAGGTCGAAGAGGGCCGCCAGATCGTCTTCCTCAAGCGGTCGATGCGCCCGGGCTTCGCCGGCATCGAGAACGAGCTGCTCTTCGACCCGAAGACCACGCTGCTGTTCGGTGACGCCAAGGACTCGCTCACCAAGGTGCTCGGCGCCGTCAACGCCCTCTGACCCGGGCTGCGCCCCTTCGACACTGCAAGGCGGGGCGACTCAGCGCCTCGGAGTACAGAGCGCGGCTCAGCCGAGGGTTCCCCAAAGGTTGCGATCGGCGAGCACCGACCGCAGCCGCGCCTTGGCGTGGTTCGACCGCACGATCCAGCGGGCATCCGGGTCGTCGCTGGCGGTCAGCGCGCGGAAAGCGGTGAGGCCCGCCGCCGGGCTCGCGGCGATCGCCACGCTCCAGCCGTAGCCCAGGGCCTGGCGCAGCACCCGGTGCGCCTCGCGGGCGCGCACAGGGTCGTTCGGGTTCGGTTCGCCGCGAAGCAGCAGGGCCGTGGCCCGGTCGCAGACCCGCACTGCCAGCGCCTGGGCGTCGTCATCGGCCAACAGCCGTGGCTCACAGATCGCGGCCACGGCGGCGCGCGCCAGCCAGGCGTCCATGGACTCCGACCAGTCCTCCACGACGGCGTGCATCAGGGCCGGGTCGGCGTCCCCGATCAGCTGCAGCGCCCGCGCGGCGCCCTCCCGTACCCGCCAACGCTCGTCGGCGGCGGCGCGACGAAGTGCCGTGAGGGCAGCGGGCCGCTCGTCGGGGGAGAGCGCGAGCCGTCCGAGCCCCTCGGTGCCGCAGAATGCCAGATACTCGTCGGCCGAATCGACCAGGCTCCAGATCAGTTCGGCCGGCGCCGTACCGGCGAACGCATCGGCGAGCGGGAGGTTGGCCCGCGGGCCCGGCAGGCCGGAGCGACCGGTGAGGAAACCGGGCACCTCGGCCGGCGCCCGGGCCAGCAGGCCCGCCAACGCGGCCGCGTCTTGCCCGGGGCTGACCCGCACGCTGCCGGCCGGTACGTTCGAAGTGACCACCGTTGGACCCCCTGTCCCGCCCGACGGTAGTCGCGGATGCCGGCGCCCGCTACGCCCGGGCACCGAACCCGGCCGAATGCGCCGCGTAGACTGGCAGGACTCCCTGCGACGAAAGAGGTGCCCGCGTGGCGCATGCCCCGGCAGCAGCCGTCATCGGTACCCGGTACTGGACCGTGCCCATAACGCGCGCCATCGTGGCCTTCGTGCCGGCGGCCGTGATCACGTTCAACGCCGACCACTCCGCCGGTTTCGGGCTCGTCGTGTTCGGCGCGTTCGCGCTGGTCAGCGGCCTGATCACCGGGCTGCTCAGCTGGAAGACCGTCACCGACCCCCGCGACCGCAGCATTTTCGCTGTTCAGGGCGCGGTCGGTGTGCTCGCCGGCGTGCTCGCGCTGGCGATGTTCGCCGGCGGGCTGGGCTTCTTCCTCTACATCGTCTCGGTGTGGGCTGCGGTCACCGGCGCTCTCGAGCTGTACACGGGCATCCGCGTCCGCGGACGTGGCCAGGTCGCCCGCGACTGGCTGGTCGTCGGTTCTCTCACCGCGGTGCTCGCGCTGGTGTTCCTGTTGCTGCCGCCGCACGCCGTCGTCGCGGTCGGGCTGCTCGGCGCCTACCTGGTGATCATCGGCGTCTTCCTGGTCATCGCCGGCGTCTCCCTTTCTTCTGCGCACGCGGATGCGCCGCGCGACCGGGCCTCCTCCTCCACAGATTCGGACACCCCGTGACCCAGAACAGCCCACACAAGCCCAGCCGGTCCGAGATCCTCAAGCCCGTCGAGCTGGTCGCCATCTCCGCCGGAATGGGGCTCTTCGTCGGGCTCACCATCCTGCTGGCCACCCGCAACTGGGCGCTGTCGTCGATCGCTTTGGGCATCACCTTCATCGTGGCCCTGGTCGTCATCGCGATGCTCGCGCTGGGCATGAAGCCCGACGCGGCCGAGAAAAGCGACCTCGACGAGCAGAACAAGACCGGCGAGACCCCGGGTCACTAGCCTCCTCCGCCGCCCGCAGGGTGCTTTAATGGGCCCATTGTGGTCCGCTTCCCGGCGTTTCCTCCCCTGACGGGGCAGCCATGACCACAGACGGCTTGGCCGGCCCCGCCCCGGCGAGTCCAGACCGGCCCTATGCCCGCACCGTCGAGGCCGTGTGCGCCGACCTGCACACCAGCCGGCACGGTCTCGACGAGGCCGAGGCCGCCGCACGGCTGGTCCGGTTCGGCCCCAACGCCCTGCCCGTCGTCGCGAAGAAGAACCCGGCGCTTCGCTTCCTCGGCCACTTCAACGACGTGCTCATCTACGTGCTGCTCGGCTCCGCAGTGCTCACGATGGTGTTCGGCGACTGGGTGGACGCGTCGGTGATCCTGGCGGTGGCCGTGATCAACGCGGTGATCGGGTTCCTGCAGGAGGGCCGGGCGGAGAAGGCGCTCGACGGGATCCGCCGGATGCTGTCGCTGAACGCGAAGGCCCGCCGCGGCGGACACTGGGTGAACACCGACGCCGCGACCCTCGTGCCCGGCGACATCGTGCGGGTGAAGTCCGGCGACAAGGTGCCCGCCGACCTGCGTCTGATCGAGGGCACCAATCTCAGGGTCGAGGAGTCCGCGCTGACCGGCGAATCCGTGCCGGCCGGCAAGGACGTCGCCGCCGTCGCGGCGGATGCCGGTGTCGGGGACCGGCACTGCATGCTCTTCTCCGGCACCATCGTGGCGGCGGGCAGCGGCCGGGGCGTGGTGACCGGCACCGGATCGGACACCGAGATCGGCCGCATCCAGACCCTGGTCACCGACACCGAGGCCCTGGCCACCCCGTTGACCCGGCAACTGGATGTCTTCAGCACCCGTATCTCGCTGGGCATCCTCGCCGTGTCCGGGCTGATGCTCGTGATCGGCCGGCTGGTGCACGACCGCGGTTTTGCCGACCTCTTCGCCGCCACCATCGGCTTCGCGGTGGCGGCGGTGCCGGAGGGGCTGCCGGCACTCGTCACCATCACGCTGGCCCTCGGCGTGCGGCAGATGGCCACCCACAACGCCATCGTGCGGAAGCTCACCGCCGTGGAGACCCTCGGGTCGGTGACCACGGTGTGCACCGACAAGACCGGCACCCTCACCCGTAACGAGATGACGGTACGCACCGTGATCACCGGTGCGGCCCGGTACGAGGTACTGGGGATCGGCTACGAGCCCGACGGCGCGGTCCTCAGGGACGGCCGGCCCGTGACCGTGGCCGACCAGGACGACCTGGCCCGGCTGGTGGAGGTCATGGCCGTCTGCAACGACGCCAGGGTCAGCGCCGACGACGGCGTCTGGCGGGTGGTCGGCGAACCGACCGAGGGGGCGCTCTGCACCCTCGGGCACAAGGCCGGTTTCGACCCGGCGGGCTTCGATCGGCTGGCCGTGATCCCGTTCGAGTCGGCCAACAAGTTCATGGCCACCCTCAACCGGTGGGACGACGAGCCCGCACGCATCCTGGTCAAGGGCGCACCGGCCCGGCTGCTCGAGCGGTGCAGCAGGCAGCTGGATGCCGCGGGGCTGCCGGAACCCCTCGACGAGGCCTTCTGGGAGCAGCAGGTCGACGAGCTCAGCTCCACCGGGCTGCGAGTCCTCGGCGCGGCAGTCGGCGACGCCCCGGCCGACCTGAGCGCCCTGCACCTGGGCGATGTCGCGGACGGCCTGCTGTTCCTCGGCGTGGTCGGCATCGTGGATCCGCCCCGGCCGGAGGCCATCGCGGCGATCGGGATCATGCACGCCGCCGGCATCCGGGTGAAGATGATCACCGGCGACCACCACGGCACGGCCGTCGCGATCGCCAGGGAAATGGGCATCGTGACCGGTGAACCCCGGGTGCTCACCGGTGGCGAGCTGCAGAGACTCTCCCAGGACCGGCTGGCACGGGTGGTGCGCGACGTCGACGTGTTCGCCCGCACCAGCCCTGAGCACAAGTTGCGCATCGTGAAGGCGCTGCAATCGTACGGTGAGGTCGTCGCGATGACCGGTGACGGCGTCAACGACGCCCCGGCACTGCGCCGGGCGGATGTGGGCGTGGCGATGGGCATCAAGGGCACGGAAGCCACCAAGGAGGCCGCCGACATCGTGCTGGCCGACGACAACTTCGCCACCATCCAGAAGGCCGTCGAAGAGGGCCGGCGGATCAGGGACAACCTGCAGAAATCGATCATCTTCATCCTGCCCACCACCGCGGCCCAGTCGCTGGTGGTGCTGCTGGCGGTGCTGTTCGGTTTTGCGCTGCCACTGCAGCCCACCCAGATCCTCTGGGTGAACCTGATCACCGCCGTCACCCTGTCGCTCGCCCTGGCCACCGAACCCGCCGAACCCGGCATCATGCTGCGCCGGCCCCGGCCGGCCGGCGGCGCGGTGCTCGACTCCGAATACCTGGGCAGGCTGCTCTGGGTCTCGGTGCTGATCACGGCCGCGACCATCGGGGTGTTCTTCTACGAGCTGTCGATCGGGTCGCCGCGCGCGGTAGCGCAGACCACCGCCGTGACGATGCTGGTGCTCAGCCAGCTCGTGTTCCTGTTCAACTGCCGGTTCCTGCGCGCGTCGAGCCTCACCCCGGCCGTGCTGCGCGGGAATCGGTCGGTGTGGATCTCGGTAGGCACGATGCTCGTGCTGCAGCTGGTCTTCATCTACACGCCGGTGATGAACGTATGGTTCAGCTCCACACCAATCGGCCTACGCGAGTGGGTGTACACGCTGGGCCTTGCCCTGGTGATCTTCCTGCTCGTCGAAGTCAACAAGCTGATCGGCCGGCGCGGGGCGCGCCGCCGCGCGGACAGTGCGGCGGGATCCCGGGGCGCAGCACCCCGGGATGCCCGGCCGTCGGACGGTCAGCCCAGGTAATCCACCAGCGGGTCAGCCAGGCCCACGTAGCCGGCCGGCGTCAGCTCGAGCAGGCGGGCCTTGGCGGCGTCGCCGATCTCGAGTTCCTGCACGAACGCGACCAGGTCGGCGCGGTTGATCCGCTTGCCGCGGGTGAGTTCCTTGAGCAGCGCATACGGGTCGGCGATGGTGGAGCGCCCGGAGCTGACCTCGGCGCGGATGACCGTCTGGATGGCCTCGCCGAGGATCTCCCAGTTGGTGTCCAGGTCGTGGGCGAGCAGCTCGCGGTCCAGGTCGATCTCGCCCAAGCCCCGCACCAGGTTGTCCAGTGCGAGCAACGAGTGCCCGAAACCGACGCCGATGTTGCGCTGGGTGGTGGAATCGGTCAGGTCGCGCTGCAGCCTGGAGGTGACCAGGGTGGCGGCCAGCGAATCCAGCAGGGCGCTGGAGAGTTCGAGGTTGGCCTCGGCGTTCTCGAACCGGATCGGGTTGATCTTGTGCGGCATGGTCGACGATCCGGTGGCGCCGGCCTGCGGCACCTGACGGAAGTAGCCGATCGAGATGTAGGTCCAGACATCCGTGGCGAGGTTGTGCAGCACCCGGTTGGCGTGCGACACCTTGCCGTACAGCTCGGCCTGCCAGTCGTGCGACTCGATCTGGGTGGTCAGCGGGTTCCAGCCCAGGCCCAGGCCCTCGACGAACTCGCGGGACACCGACGGCCAGTCCACGGCGGGATCCGCGGCGACGTGCGCGGCGAAGGTGCCGGTGGCGCCGCTGAACTTGCCGAGGTACTCGTTGGCCTCGATCTGCTTCTGGATCCGCTCGAGCCTGTACACGAAGACCGCCAGCTCCTTGCCCATGGTGGTGGGCGTGGCGGGCTGGCCGTGGGTGCGGGCCAGCATGGCGTCGGCACGGTAGTCGCCGGCCAGGGCGCGGAGGGCGCCGATCAGGGCGCGGAACTTGGGCAGCCAGACCTCACGCACGGCGTCGGAGACCGTGAGGGCGTAGGCGAGGTTGTTGATGTCCTCACTGGTGGCGGCGAAGTGGGTCAGTTCGCTGATCGATTCGAGGCCCAGCGGCACCAGGCGGCGGCGCACGAGGTACTCCACGGCCTTGACGTCGTGCCGGGTGACGGCCTCGAGGGCGGCCAGTTCGTCGATCTCGGCCTGACCGAAGTCGGTGACGAGGGCGCGGAGGCCTGACTTCTGGTCGACGGTGAGCGGCGTGGATCCGAACAGGCTGCGGTCGGTGAGGGTGATCAACCACTCCACCTCGACCTTGACCCTGGCCCGGTTCAGTCCGGCCTCAGACAGGTACTCGCCCAGTTCGGTGACGGCGGCTTGATACCGGCCGTCGAGTGGACTGAGGACCTGCGGGGGTAGAGGACTCATCGGACTCCCTGTCTGATTGCGGGTGCGAGCTGCGCGAAGAGCGCAAAATTGGCTCTCTCAATCATGCCTAATACGGAGTCAAACAGCGCATCGTCGGAATAGTAGGGGTCGGGCACGTCCCGCAGAGTGGCCTGATCCCGGTCGAAGCTGAGCAGCAGGCGCACCTTGTTGCGGTCCCGTTCGGTCGGCGCCCAATTGCGCAGGATGCGTTCCTGCGACCTGTCGAGCACCACGACGAGGTCGAGGTCGTCGAACCAGCCCGCGTCGAATTGGCGGGCCCGGTGGTGACTGCCGTCGTAGCCGCGCTTGGCCAACGCCGAGATCGTGCGGGTGTCGGCCTGCTCGCCGACGTGCCAGTCGCCGGTGCCCGCGGAGCTCGTCGTGATGAGCCGACCCAGTCCGGAGCGCGTGACGAGGTCGCGCAGCATCACCTCGGCCATGGGCGACCGGCAGATATTGCCGGTGCAGACGAAAATGATCCGGAATGGCGTCGACTCATCTGGACTGAGCGCCGCGAAATTCATGTGTCCATTGTGTTCCACATTCCCCTCCTCCACATCCGCGGTCCTGGGCAAATTTTCCCCGGATTGAGCGCGGACCACGCGGCCACGACCGGGCCGGCCCAGGGCGGGCCGCACAGTCTGGACCGAGGAGGCGCGGTGGAATCACTGGGTGGCAGCATCCTGCCGGATGCAGGCACGGGGCCGGATGCCGAGACCCTCGCGCGGCTGCGCGAGCAACGGCGGCTGTTGAGAGGGGTGCGGGACGGTGTGGAGGAATCGGGGCGTCGGCTGGCGGGCCAGGCGTCCGGCGGGGCCTGGCGGTCGCCGGCCCAACGGGCGTACGGCACCCGCCTGGGTGAGCTGGGCCTTGACCTGGCCGGGGTCTGGCGAGCCCTGGACGATGCGCTGTGGGCCGTGGATGAGGCCATCGACCGGCTGAAGGCAGCGCTGTGACCGGCTCGGGCGCTGCGCCCGGGGGACACGACGGGACCCTGACGGTGTCCGGCGGCGGCAGCATCCAGGTCGCCACCGACACCGTGTTCGCCGAGATGGCGGCGCTGCGCCTGGTGCAGCAGGAGGCGGAGCAGTGGCAGTGGCAAATCGGCCGGGTGCGGGCGTTGGGTGTCGGTTCGGCGCCGAGCTGGCAACCGGACGACCTCGGCGCCTGCGTGTTCGGCGCGTCCGTGGCGATAGACGCGATTGCCGCACGGAGCCACGAGCTGGCCGAGGCCCTTGAGCAGGCCGCCGAGGAGTACGGTCGCCTGGAGTCCGGTCTTGACCTGGTGCTGCAGGGTACGGGCGCCTGGATGGCGCACACCCTGGGGGTGCTGGCGCCGGTGCTGGTGCTGTCCTTGGCGTCGCCGCTGGCCTACCTGGCCGCCGGCTCGCTGCTGTCCACTGCGGCGCTGGGACGCACACCGTCGGTGCTGCCGCCGTCGCTCACCGACTGGCTGCGGGAGAATCCGCGGCGGCTCACCGACCCGGGGACGGTCGCAGTGGTCCGGGTGCTCGTGGGCTCGGCCGATGATGCGGTGCTGGGCCGGCTGGGCGTGCCGTACCCGGTGGCCGCGGCACTTGGTGATGCGGGTGCCGGCCTGCTCGGGGCACCGTTTTCGGCAATCGGGCTACTCGTCGCGGCGCGGGCGGCGGGGATGTTGCGCGAGTCGCCCGTGCGGGTGGCACAGGTGGGATCCTCGGCCACCCCGGCGGGCGGGGCCGGGGCCGAACGACCAGGCCCGGCCGGCGGTGTCGGGGCCGGCCCGCTGGCCCTGCCCCTGCGGGGCCCCGCCGCCGGGCACGCG